>NZ_JBHXVG010000039.1:0-62195 GCF_042672405.1 Streptomyces sp. NPDC127197
GAGCAACGCCCAGCGCCTGCCCGGGAGCGTCAGTGCTCACTCATGCACGTCAGAACACACTCCCGCGCAGTCAAACCCGAGCAGTTCCCAACCCCGCCCCGATGTCACCCGTGATGTGCATACCCGCTGCGCGGTCAGGTACCTTACAAATGGCGGGAATTCAGCCCTCCCGGGGCGCACTGAAGCGCGCGGGGGCCGGACGGTGACGGCCGCGAGGGCGATGCAGTGGCCTGCCGGAGTGAGCAGTGCCGGCCCGGCTGGCGGCTTTCATCCGGCGTCGGCATGCACGGTGGGCCGCTCGGAGGACTGCTGGGCCGTGGATCCGCCGTCGCCCCTGTACTGAAACCCACCGCCCCACGGCTCGCCCACCAGCGCGCCCGGAGTACCTGCGTCGACGCCCGCGAGCAGCCCGGGGGCCCGACTGGGCGAAGACCGCCGTCACTGCGCTGGGGGAGTACGACGCGGACGCTGGTTCGGCCGAGGCATGTCGAGAGGGCGGCGAAGGCGAGCCGCAGCACGAAGCTGCTGAACGGGGTCACTATCTGGTCGGCTGTCACGGAGCCCGTTGCCCGGCCTGCCCGTTCGGTGATCGGCCGCGGCACTGCGAACAGCAGGGCGCTCCGCGAGAAGCAGGCAAAGCCTTGCTGATCCCGGCGCATCCTGACCTGCGCCGTCAGCACTGGCCGGCCGCCGGGAACCACCAACCCGCCAATCACACTCTGTGTGTGAGGGTCGGCCCTGTTGAACTGCGTAAGTATGGGGGTTGTTGTGAGCCAGGTGCTCTATGGCGAGCGGTCGTGGAACCCGCTGGCGCGAACCGTTGAGTTGACCGAGGACGGGCTGCGCAGGGGCGGCAGGGCCACGCCGTTGAACGAGCTGAACCTTGCTGCCATGGCCGAGGCGTACCAGCGTGGGTACTGGCTCGGAGGCGGCGGGGCGGAACGCCCGCTGGAGCGGCTGGTGGACGGGCCCGGGGTCGTGCCGGTGACCCGCGTTACCGGCACCACCAAGCCGGTGAAGGTGCGGCGGGCCGAGGAGTTCGCCCGCATGCTGGGGGAGTTGGCCGTACGGCACTGTGGCGGGCCGCAGCAGGTGGCCGCCCTGGGGGCGAGGGCCCGGGCCGAGGGCGTACCGCTGTGGATCGCGCGCCGGTTCGCGCCGGGGCCCGCAGGGCCGATCGCGGTGGCCGTGGACCGGCATCTGGTGCGGGTGGACGTGTGGGGGCCGCCCGCTCCCGTCGTACGGATCCGGGCGCCGTTCGGCTTCCACCGCGACGCCTCCGATCCGTCCCAGGGGCTGCGGCTGACCGTCGGCGACGTCTCGGCGGAGCTCAGGCTCAAGCGGAAGAAGCGCAAGTCCAAGAGGCGGGTGGAGGTCGGACTGCCCGGGCAGCACTGGGTGTTGCAGCGGGAGAGCGCCAAGACTTCGCGGCTGCTGCGCGACGAACGGCCTGTCGCCCTGCTGACCCGTCCGCGGGGTCGACAGGTGCCCGAGCCGGGCACCGTCCTGCTGCCGCTGACTCCTGTGCAGTACGAGAGCCCCGACCCGCTGGACGCCGTCATGGCACACGCCTTCGCTGTCGCCTTCGGACTCGGGGACACGACGGGAGCGGCACGGTTCCGCGCGGAGCGGCGCCGGTTCAACAGCGGGGAGCCGATCGCCGTCGACGAATGGTGGGACCGTCCCTGGTTCAGCAACCTCGGGATCGGACGGGACGACAACGAACCCGGCGGCTCCGACGGCTGGGGCGCGGACGGCGGCGACGGCGGGGACTCCGGAGGGGGCGACAGCGGAGGGAGTGACGGCGGCGGGGGCGGCGGTGGCGACTAGTTGTTGCTGGCCATGACGTTGGTGACGCTCGTACGGAGGCGTAAGGCTGGAGGACGGTTACCGGCGGCGGTGTGAGGCCGGTGGTAGTTGTAGTGGATGTTCCAGACCGTGATCGCCCTGGCTCGCTCTGCTTCAGAGGTCCAGGTGCGGGCGTAGAGCAGCTCTTCAGCGAGAATGCGCTGGTAGCGCTCGACCTTGCCGTTGTGCCGGGGCGTGTAGGGCTTGGTCCGCTGGTGGCGGGAGGCCCACGAGATCAGGGAGCGCACGAAGACCGCGGCGCGGTAGTTGGCGCCGTTGTCGGTGACCACACGCACGATCCGGTGGATGCCGTGGGCGGCGAAGAACGCGCGGGCGCGGCTGAAGAACGCCACGGTGGTGGCGGCCTTCTCGTCGGGAAGGGGCTCGGTATAGGCCAGGCGGGAGAACCCGTCGACGGCGGGGTGCAGGTAGACGTATCCACCCTTGGCGCCGACGGTCTTCGCGCGCTGGGCGGCCCTGGCCTGCTGGGAGTCGCGGCCGTGGGCCCGCCACCCGCCGCCGTCCGGGATACGTCCGACCTTCTTGACGTCCAGGTGGACCATGTGGCCCGGGTAGCGGGCCACGATGCATCCCGGCGGACGCCGGTTGGCGGACCCCTCGGGATCGAGGAACCGGCGGTGGTTGATGCCCAGGCGAGCCAGCCACCGACCCACGGTGCGTTCGCTGATCACCACGCCCTGGTTCGCGAGTTCGGTCGCGATCCGGCGGGCGGACCATTTGTTGTCCCGCCGCAGCTGCTCAATCCGTTCAACAACATCGGGTGGGGTCTGGGTCGGTGAGGAGTGCGGGACGCTCGAGCGGTCCTGCAGTCCGACCTCGCCGTAGGTGTCGTACCGGTTCTTCCACTTGGACAGGCAGGCGCGGGAGACACCGGCCTCGGCGGCCACGTGGGCGATCGGGCGGCTGCGGCAGCGCTCCACGAGCCTTCGGCGTCCTTCGATATTCCAGGGAGCGTTCGCATGCGTCATTGGAGCACCTCGGTGCTTCGGCCGGCCGCGACCGCAGTGCGGAGGGGGAACGCGATGAGCAGTGTGATCGCGACGAGCAGGCCGCTTGCCCACAGCGGCCCGAGGTTCCCGAGCTCGGTGCTGAGGGTGGTCGCGGCGATGAGGGGGCCGACGGCGGCGCCGACGTTGAGTGCTGCGGTCGCATACGAGCCGGCCATCGTGGGGGCTCCCGCAGCCTCGTAGAGGACCCGCGTGATCAGCGTGCTGCCCAGCGCGAACGACAACGCGCCCTGCACGAACACGAGAGTGAACAGGGCGACCGGCTCGTTGGCCAGCACCGCCAGGGCCGGCCAGCCGATGAGCAGCAGCGGACCACCGACTGCGATGACCAGACCGGGACGCTGGTCGGACAGTCGGCCGGCGACGGTGACGCCGACGAAGGAACCGGCACCGAAGAGCACCAGAACGACAGAGATCCACAACTCGCCCAGCCCAGCAGTGCCGGTCACAACGGGGGCGAGGAAGGTGAAGCTTGCGAACGTTGCCGCGTTCACCAGCGCGCCGAGCAGCATCACAAGGATCAACCGCCGCCTTGTGAGCTGGGCGAGCTCTGCTCGCAAGGTTGGCCCGCCAGTCGTCTCTTCCTTCACACGTCCCGCTGGGATCCCCTTCAGGATGCCGAGAGCAGCGGGCAGGCAGAGAGCGGCTACCGCCCAAAATGTGGCCCGCCAGCCGAGCAACGTGCCGAGTACCGACCCACCAGGGACACCGGCGATCGTGGCCACCGTCGTGCCTGACAGCAGCACGGCCAGCGCACGTCCCTTCTTGTCGGGCGAGACCAGCGTGGCGGCAGCTGTCAGAGCGACGGCAAGGAACCCTGCGTTCGCGAGCGCGGCGACGACCCGGGTAGCGAACAGGACCGGGAAGCTCGTGGTGACGGCGCCCACAGCGTGAGCTGCCGCGAAAGCGAGGATGAACCCGAGAAGGCTGGAGCGCCTGGGCCAGTTGCGGGCAAACGCGGCCACAAGGGGGGCGCCGACGATCATGCCGATCGCGAAGGCCGAGGTGAGAACGCCTGCTGCCGCGACTGTGACGTCGACATCTGAGGCGATGTCCGGCAAGAGGCCGGCGAGCATGAACTCCGAGGTGCCCATGGCGAAGACCGCCATGGCAAGCAGGTACAGCGGGAGAGGCATCGAGTGGCTCCGAGGTGAGGAGAAGCACGAGAAGGTCATCTCGTCACCGCGGCCAGCCCCAAGGGCACACTCGTCCCACCACAGAATGCGGCGCGACGACAGGGCTACGAGCTCAGTGGTTCAGGGGGCTGACGGCGTGACCGAAAGCCCCCACCTTGTCTGACTCAGGACTCGACATGGTCCGCACGCTACCCGCCCGATGCCCGTCGAGGCACCTCGGTTTCACCGGCATTGATCTGTGCCACCAACGTCATGTCCCGCAACAACTAGTACTGCAATCACAGTTGCGGGGTTTGGCCTCGGCGTTTGTATTGGCTGAGACGAGCGCGGGTCTGACTGAGCCCTCTCCACCATGACCAGTGCAGATGGTGTGGTGGGGTGAGGTGTTGTGGGCGGAGGAGCAGTCCGATCAGGCGGCGGATTTCCGCGACGGACAGGGGTATCAGGTGGGTTTGTCTGGGCTTGACTCTGTCGGGGATCTTGGAGGTGTCGAGGTCAGCTGCTGGTGGCCCGCCAGGACTTCAGCCGGGGGATCTTGCGCTGGTCCAGGTAGTTCTGGAAGGCGGTGGGTGGCGGGGGTGGAGGTGTTTCCCCAGCCGGAGGCGGGCCGCTGAGACGTTTGATGTTCACGGCGATGGCGGTCAGGACGTGCTGGAGGTGGACTTTCGGCTGTCCTCGGTAGCGGCAGCGGCGCATGCCGTGGCCGTGGGCGAACTCGTTGACGGTGCCCTCGACTCCGGAGTGGACCGCATAGCGGGCCTGCCACTCGGGTGTCTGCTGTTCGGTGCGGACGTGGAACGTGGGCGGAGGGACAACGGGCACCTCGACGACTGCATCGGCCATTGGAACGGCCCCGAGCATGCCTTCTGATCATGCTGTCGCACCGGGAAACTTCAAGATCCCGACAGAGTCAAGCTAAGGGTGTACAGCGTGCTCGTGATCCGTACCGCTCGGGTACGTCCCGCCAGGCAGCCCCGGCATGGAACTTCCACACGATCCCGTTGAGGGCCGTCCGGTCGTCCAGCCGTTTCCGACTCCATGAACCCCCGCGGAGCATCAGACAGTTCGTGGCGGCGTATCACCCAACCATGATCCACAAATCGAGATCGGTGGACGGGCAGACTCAGGAACGCGCTGGCAACGTCTTTGGCGGCGCTTCGTATCCGGCGAGGCAGAGCCTGAGGCGGCACTGGTCTTCGGCTTCGACGAGTACCTGCTGCCCCCAGTAGGTGGTGCGGCGGTGCGCGACATCGACGAGCCGACGGCGGTCTTCCGGTGTGTACGCCGGGTAACGTACCCAGCCTTGGTCGGCGATCTTGTTGCCCAGTTCACTGAACAACACAGCCCGGTAGCGCTGCTCTTCCTCGTCGGTCAGCAGTGTGGCAGTGCCCTCCGCGGGCAGCAACCGGACGTTGTAAAGGTCTCGAATCACTGTGCGGCTCGCCATCTGCTCAAGGTCCGTTCGCGACAGCTTACCGACCGACGTTTGACTCCAGCCCCTAGGACGACTCGCGCACCACCAGTTCCGTCGGCAGCGTCAACTGCTGCCGGGCTGCGCCGTGCTGTGTGATGTCGGTGAGTATCTGGGCCATCGTGCGGCCCAGTTCCTCCACCGGCTGACGCACCGTCGTCAGTGGCGGGTTGGTGTGGCGGGCAAGGATGGAGTCCTCGAATCCGACGACGGCGACATCGCCGGGTACCTGCCGCTTCTGGCGGTGCAGTTCGGCCAGGGCGCCGACCGCCATGAGGTCGGAGGCGGCGAAGACGGCGTCCAGATCCGGGGCGCGTTCGAGAAGCGAACGCATCGCGCGGCAGCCGCTCTCCTCGGTGAAGTCGCCCACCTCGATCAGGACTTCCCTTGCAGGCACCCCTGCCTCCTGCAAGGCGGTGCGCCAGCCGGCCAGCCGACTGCGGCCGACGTCCATGTCCAGCGGTCCGGTGATCGTGGCGATCCTGGTCCTTCCGCTGTGCAGCAGGTGCCGGACCGCCTCGGCGGCCCCCCCGGCGTTGTCGGAGTCCACGTAGCTCAGCCGCTCGCCTGCGTCGCGGCGGCCGGCCAGCACGGTGGGCAGACCCATCTCCTCCAGCATGCCCGGCAGCCGGTCGTCGGTATGGACGGAGACCAGGAGGACGCCGTCCACACGGCGCGCCGCCACCGACTCGGTCAGTTGGTCCCGCTCGGCCTGGTCGCGGACGAGCATCAGCTGCAGCTGGGTCCGGCTCTTGGCGAGGGCTCCGCTGACCCCTCGGATCAGCGCGGCGAAGAACGGTTCCGAACCGAGTCGGCTCTCCGATTCCGGGATCACCAGGGCCACCGCGTTGGTGCGGTTGGTCACCAGGCCGCGGGCGACCGAGTTGGGAACGTAGTTGAGCTCCTTGATCGCCGCCAGGACCCTGGATCGCGCGTCGGCACTCACCAGATCCGAGCCGTTGACGACGCGGGACACTGTCGTCCGCCCCACACCGGCACGGGCGGCGACCGTTTTGATCGTGGGACGGCGGTTCCCAGCCATGCGCTCCCCTCCTCGGCAGTCCGCGGCGGCACCGGCCGCGGAGGTGACCAGCGACAATTCTTGCAGACACCACCGCGGGCGGAGCACCCGATGGGCCCAGGAAAACGAACGCCGGGCACACGGACCGCCTAGGAGTTGCCTTCAAGTCATTGACAGATCGGTCCGCTGGGGCGAGTCTTCGTTGCGTTGTTGGGAACGTGCCCACCCTGAAGTGGGCACGTTCCCACTACTCATCAGAGCCGCTGTAGTCATCGCAGAAACTCGTCACTCCGATGTGTCAGCGTCGCCGCTAGGAGGAGATCCATGGGAAGTCTCGGTTCGTTGCGCACAAAGGCGGTGGCGGCAGCCGCAGCCGCCGGCGCGCTGTCACTTGTTGTAGGTTGCAGCAGCGGTGACGACTCGGTTACGGGCGGTGGCAAGAAGGACGGCAAGGTCGTCATCACCATGGGCTTGTTCGGCGTCATGGGCATCGAGGAGACGGGCCTCATCGAGCAGTACGAGAAGGAGAACCCAGGCGTCGACGTCCAGGCCGAGATAGCCGGCGACGAACAGACGTACTACACCGCACTGCAGACCCGGCTCGCCGCCGGGAACGGCCTCAAGGACATCCAGGGTATCGAGATCGGCCGGGCCAAGGAGATCGTCGACACCCAAGCGGACAAGTTCGCGGACTTCTCCGACATGGCGGGCACCGACCACTTCCTGCCCTGGAAGGAGTCCCAGATCAGCACCGCGGACGGCAAGGTGCTGGGCCTCGGCACCGACATCGGCCCGATGGCCGTCTGCTATCGCAAGGACTACTTCGAGCAGGCCGGCCTGCCCACCGACCGCGAGGAGGTCGGCAAGCTGTGGGAGGGCGACTGGGAGAAGTACGTCGAGGTCGGCCGCACCTTCAAGAAGGACTTCAAGGGCGACGACGTGGCGTACATGGACTCGTCCAGCGGCCTGTTCAACGCCATGGTCTACGGCTATCCCGAGCAGTACTACAACGAAAAGGGCGAGCTGATCTACGACAAGAACCCGGCCGTGAAGGAGGCCTGGAACCTTGCCGCCGATGCCGCCGAGGACGACCTCACCGCCAAACTCCGCCAGTTCCAGCCTGGCTGGGACCCGGGGCTGGCCAACGGCACGTTCGCGACCGCCGTGTGTCCGGCGTGGATGCTCAGCCACATCAGTGAGAAGGCCGGTGACGCGAACAAGGGCAAGTGGGACGTCGCCAAGGCGCCCAAGGGTGCCAACTGGGGCGGGACCTTCCTCGGCGTGATCGAGAAGAGCCCGGTGAAGGAGGAGGCCAAGAAGCTCGTCGCCTGGCTGACCGCACCGGAGCAGCAGGCCCACATCTTCAAGGAACTGGGCAACATCCCGTCCTCCGAGACGGCGCTGGAGAGTGACGAAGTGAAGAGCGTCGCCTCGGAGTACTTCAGCAACGCACCGATCGGCCAGATCTTCGGTGACGCCGCCCAGGAGATCCCGGACAAGCAGGTCCTCGGCCGCAAGGACGGCACGATCAAGGACACCTTCACCCAGGGCCTGGCGCTGATCGAGCAGGGCAGCGCCTCGCGTGACGAAGCATGGGACACCACCGCGGAGCGCATCGAGAAGGCCGTCGGCTGACCCGTTGAGCCTCCGGTTGCCCTGGGCGCGCCCGCACCCTGCCGGCGCGCCCGGGGCCCGGCTCACACATCCGCACTCAGGAAGGAAGTCCGGTGGCCACCTCCACCACCAAAGCCCTGGCCGACGAGGAGCGTCCAGGCCCGTCTCCCAAGACGGGCGGCGAGGGCACCGGTCGGCGACGGCGCAGCGCGCTGCTGCACCGGCTGGACGTCAAGGGCGCGCCGTACGCGTTCGTCGCGCCGTTCTTCGTCATCTTCGCCGCGTTCAGTTTCTACCCCCTCATCTACACGTCGTGGATCTCCCTGCACCGGGTGGAACTGGCCACCCTCGACGTCATGGAGTGGCTGGCGTTCGACAACTACGTCGAGCTCTGGGGCGACTCAAGGTTCTGGAACGCACTGCAGAACACCTTCACCATCGGCGTCATCTCCACAGTGCCGCAGCTGCTGATGGCGCTCGGCCTGGCGCACCTGCTCAACTACAGGATGCGCGCCTCGCTGTTCTTCCGCGTCGCGTCGCTGGTCCCCTACGCCACCTCGGTAGGCGCCGCTGCCCTCGTGTTCACCATGCTCTTCGAACGCGACTTCGGCATGATCAACTGGGCGCTCGGCCTGGTCGGCATCGACCCGGTGAACTGGGAGGCCGACAAGTGGCCCGCCCAGATCGCAATCTCCACCATCGTGATCTGGCGCTGGACCGGCTACAACGCGCTGCTCTACCTGGCCGCCATGCAGGCCATCCCGGCCGAGCGGTACGAGGCGGCCTCCATCGACGGCGCCTCGCGGTGGAAGCAGTTCACCCATGTCACCGTTCCCGGGATCCGCTCCACCATCGTCTTCACCATCGTGCTCTCCACGATCGGCGCCACCCAGCTGTTCGGTGAGCCGCTGATCTTCGGCCAGGGACCCAACGGTGTCACCGGCGGCGCGGACAACCAGTACCAGACGCTGGGCCTGCTGCTCTACGAAGAGGGCTGGAGGAATTACCAGATGGGCCGCGCAGCGACCGTCGCCTGGGCGATGTTCCTGCTCCTCATCCTCGTCTTCGTGGTGCAGCGGCTGATCACCCGCCTGCGCAACCGTACGTCCTGACCAGGAGTCGCCATGACCACCAACAGCCTCCCGGTCCGGACGGACACCCAGGTCCGGACCTCCGCCGAGAAGACGGGCCGCGGTGGCCGCCGGCTGCTGCGCCAGCGCGCCGGCCGTCAGCACCATGTGGGCCCGCTCGGCTACATCCTGCTCGCCGTGATGGCGATTCTGTCGATCTTCCCGCTGTACTGGACGATGGTGGCGGCCTCCACCGACAACACCCGGGTCAGCCAGACGCCTCCGCCGTTCCTGCCCGGCCCGAACCTGTTCAGCAACCTCGCCCGGGCCTGGGACGAGGCGGCGATGGGGAAGGCCATGATCAACAGCCTGATCGTGGCCGGGGTGATCGCTCTGTCCACGGTCTTGTTCGCCACCCTGGCGGGCTTCGCCTTCGCCAAGCTGCGGTTCAAGGGCCGCAACGCTCTGCTCATGCTGGTGATCGGCACCATGATGGTGCCGCCGCAGCTCGGCGTCGTCCCGCTGTTCATGATGATGTCCGAGCTCGGCTGGTCCCAGCAGTTGCCCGCCGTCATCTTCCCCACGCTGGTGAGCGCGGTTGGGGTCTTCTTCATGCGGCAGTACCTTTCGGAGGCACTGCCGGACGAGCTCGTCGAGGCCGGACGCGTGGACGGCGCACACTCGCTGCGGATCTTCTGGAGCATCGTGCTGCCCGTCGCGCGACCCGCGATGGCAGTCTTGTTCATGATCACGTTCGTGCATGCGTGGAACGACTTCTTCTGGCCGTTCGTGGTGCTCGACATGACCAACCCGACGGTCCCCGTCGCGCTCACCCAGCTCAGCGCGGGCTATGTCCGCGACCAGTCGCTGATCATGGCAGGCGCGCTGCTCGGCACGCTCCCGCTGCTGGCGATGTTCATCGTCTTCGGCCGTCAGATCGTCAGCGGCATCATGGCGGGCGCCGTCAAGGGCTGACCCGCCGCCCCGGCCCGGCGCGAAGCCGCCGGGCCTCCCCATACCTGTGTCTTTCGCGCGCCCGCGAACCACCCCACCTTGAGAGGACTTACGTGGTCACCGCCGCACAACAGACCGAGTCCGGCCCGGACGCAGCCCGCACCTTCCCCAAGGACTTCCTCTGGGGCTCGGCGACAGCTTCTTACCAGATCGAGGGGGCAGCCGCCGAAGACGGCCGTACGCCGTCCATCTGGGACACCTACGCCCGCACCCCGGGCCGGGTCCGCAACGGCGACACCGGCGACATCGCCACCGACCACTATCACCGCTGGCGCGAGGATGTCGCCCTCATGGCCGACCTCGGCCTGGGCGCCTACCGCTTCTCCCTCGCCTGGCCCCGGATCCAGCCCACCGGCCGCGGCCCCGCCGTGCAGAAGGGCCTGGACTTCTACCGTCGTCTCGTCGATGAGCTGCTGGAAAAGGGCATCAAGCCCGTCGCCACGCTCTACCACTGGGACCTGCCGCAGGAGCTGGAGGACGCGGGAGGCTGGCCCGAGCGGGTTACGGCCGAGCGGTTCGCCGAGTACGCGGCCCTCGCCGCGGACGCCCTCGGTGACCGGGTGAAGACCTGGACCACCCTCAACGAGCCCTGGTGCAGCGCCTTCCTCGGTTATGGTTCCGGCGTCCACGCTCCCGGCCGCACCGACCCGGTCGCCGCGCTGCGTGCCGCCCACCACCTCAACTTGGGCCATGGCCTTGCCGTTCAGGCACTGCGTGACCGCCTTTCCGCCGACGCCCAGTGCTCGGTCACGCTCAACATCCACCATGTCCGCCCGCTCACCGGCGGCGACGCCGACGCTGATGCGGTCAGGCGGATCGACGCGCTCGCCAACCGGGTCTTCACCGGCCCGATGCTGCAGGGCGCGTACCCGGAGGACCTGCTCAAGGACACCGCCGCGCTGACCGACTGGTCCTTCGTACGCGACGGCGACCTGCAGCAGATCCACCAGCCACTGGACTTCCTCGGCGTCAACTACTACACGCCCACCCTTGTCTCAGAGGCCGACGGCAGCGGTACCCACAACTCGGACGGACACGGCAAGAGCGCCCACAGCCCTTGGCCGGGAGCAGACCAGGTCGCCTTCCACCAGCCGCCCGGCGACACCACCGCCATGGGCTGGGCCATCGACCCCACCGGCCTGTACGACCTGCTGCGCCGACTGGCGTCCGACTTCCCGACGCTGCCGCTGGTCATCACGGAGAACGGCGCGGCGTTCGACGACTACGCCGACCCCTCCGGGTGCGTCAAGGACCCCGAGCGGATTGCCTACCTGCGCGGCCACTTGGCCGCGGTCCATCAGGCCGTCGCGGACGGCGCGGATGTACGCGGCTACTTCCTGTGGTCGCTGCTGGACAACTTCGAGTGGGGCCACGGCTACGGCAAGCGCTTCGGTGCCGTCTACGTGGACTACCCGACGGGCACCCGCATCCCCAAGGCCAGCGCCCGCTGGTACTCCGAGGTGGCCCGCACCGGCATCCTGCCCGGCGCCTGACAGGCCCCGGTGCGGCACCCCCGGTCGCCGCCCCGCACGGTGCCGTCACCGTTGAGCCTGCCCCCATGTCCCCGTTTCCCGGGCGGGGGACAGGCTCGTCTCCCCGCTCCCAGGTCCGCCACTCGGGGCAGCGGTCACCTCCATGCGTTCGGGGTGTCCATGACCGCGAGGGTGCCGACCGACCGCACCACAGCGGTTGATCGGGCAGGCCCGCACGATGAGACACCGCAGGTCAGCGGCCCGCACCTCGTACACCAGGCCCACAATCCATGCGCGTTGGGACATGACCGTCGCGGCCCAGCCGTGAGGGGGGGGCTCGCGCCCCGCAGCGCTATGAGCCAGGCTCCCGGCGCAGGTCCGGGTAGCCGTGCAGCCGTACGCCGGGCTCGCCGGGTTCCCGGGTCGTGCGGTTCCGCCGGCATGGCCGCCCATCGCCCGGCGAGCAGTTCCTGGACTGCGAATGCGATCTGGTCGTCGCAGCTGCGACCTCGACCACGGCCAGACCTGACTGCGTCACGTGCATCTTGTTGATCGACCTCAGGCGGGGCACTACTAGGACTCCGTTAGGTCTGTCTCGATCTTGGGGTCGTGTGTCCTGCTGGGCAGGGGCTGTTGGCAGGTGGTGCAGGTGCAGGTCCAGCAGCTCAGGACGTCCTGGAGGGTGTCGAGGACTTGGTAGACACCGAGAACCGGTTCGGGTCAAATTCCTCAAGCGCCAAGGCTACGGCCGAGCCAACTTCGACCTCCTCCGACGCCGCATCCTCTTCACACCGTGAACAGTCACGCTCGGCGATCCCGAAATGTTGATCAGAGCCGAACAAACTGGCCGTGACATTCCGGGCTGCCTTCCAAGTGACCGACCGACTCGCGGGGGTCGGTGCGGACTGTGTGCGGACTGCTCGGAGGGGAGGGACGAGCGCTCCCCAAGCCCGTGTTCGGCGGATCGGGCTTGACGTGTCGCCGAGTCTCCAGGCGGCGGGCTCCGCCGCTCAAGACTCGGTGGCCAGGCGCACCCCCAACCCGACCAGGACCGCCCCGCAGACCTGTTCCATGCGGCGCCGAACGGACTGCCGCTGAAGCACTCCTCCCACCCGCCCGGCCAGCCAGATCAGCGGTAGATACCAGATCAGGTCGACGAGGGCCCAGATCACCGAGAAGGCGAGCAGCGTCAGAAAGACAGGGGCTCCATCCGGAACGAACTGCGGCAGGAAAGAGACGGCGAACACGCCGGCCTTGGGATTGGCGAAGTTGGTGACCAGGCCCTGCCAGTACGCCCGCCGAAGCGACAGCGTGGCCGCTTCCGCCGTTTTCTCATCCGGCCGAGCGGCTCGCCGCGCCTGCCACAAGGCACGCGCTCCCATCCACACCAGCACCGCCGCGCCGGCCATCCGGATGATGTCATAGGCGACCTGCGAGGCCAGCAGCAGGGCCGAGAGACCGACGGCCGAGGCGAGGCCCCACAGCAGCACCCCGCACTCGTTACCCAGGACCGTGGCCATGCCGGTTCTCCGGCCGTTCACCACCGCCCGGCGCAGGATCACGACCGTGCTCGGCCCTGGAACCATGGCGATCAGGAAGGCCGCACCGACGAACGCAACGACGGAAGTCATCATCGACGCAGCATCGCCAAGCTTGTTGATGCCCCACAAGACCTTTTCTCGGCTCAGCCGTGGACGGCTTCCACAGGCCACCCTTCAAGGCGACGCTGAGAGATCGGGTCCACGCCGCGGGAAGGGCGCGGAATTGGATGGACACGGCTCGGCACGGTGACCGTTGTTCTCCGGCATGATCCGGGCTGCCACCGTGAGCGATGTTGCTGAGATCCGCGCGATGGTCCGCGAACTCGCCGAGTACGAACGGGCCGTTGAGCAGGCCCGAGCGACCGAGGAGCAGCTCCGTGAGGCGCTTGTTCGGCGGCCGTCCCGCCGCCTTCGCGCTGATCGCCGAGGACGACGGGACGGGCTCTTCTGCTGAGCGCGGTGCGGTGGCTCGCAGCCTGAGTGGGCTGCGAGCCACCGCGGGGGAGGGGACTTTGACCGGGGCTTGTGCGGTTCAGGCCAGGCGGTTGCGGAAGACCTGGTTGAGGTAGTCACCGACCGGTGAGAGCACCAGGTAATGGTCGTTACCGCTGGGTACGCTGGAGGGGGTGACAGCGAGGGATGTGTCGTTGTAGGGGCGCACGGTGAAGCCCCGTTCGATCCCGGTGTCGGTGGCGTACAGATGCCACCACTGCTGCTTATTGGCGGCCGAGCACGTCTTGGTGGAAATCACCTTGCGGCTCTCCACGCTCGCGGGTTGCAGACAGATGTCGTTGCCGCCCGCGTTCTTGATCAGGAACGTGGTAGTGCTGCCGTCGACCGCCTGGTAGACCCACTTCTCGGTGTCGTAGATGACGCCGTTGTGGTCCTCCCAGATGTCCACGTACGTCGTCGGCCCCTTGGCGAATCCGTCGGGGGTGATGTGCTCCCCGGTCTGCACGTGATCAATGAAGACTTCCTGACCGGTCGGGACGGGGACCTGCGGGGCCGCACTGGCCGAGGTGGGGTACAGCGCCGCGAGACCAGCGAACACGGCGGCGGCGAAAGCCCGAAGAACGGTTGCCTTGGACATGGATGCGTCTCCTTCTTGGCGTGGGAACGGTGGGTCGGCTCCGGGGCACTGGCCCGGGCTGGCGGCGGGAGGGCTATGGAGGCGGACAAGCCGCCTTCGCCCCGGCGGCCAGCTCCGCGCGTCCCGGGGGGATGTGGGGCGCCCGCCCGGTTTCAGAGGTCAGCCTGTCGTCAGCCGATGCTGAACTGGCCGGTGAAAGCAGCTTCCTTCACGCCGCCCATGGGTGCTTCGATGGTGCACTTGCCCGCGCCGCCGAACAGGGCGGTGGTGAGTTCGCCGCTGAAGCCTTGGCCGACGAAGCGGCCGGAGCGCACGTGGCCGGTGATGGTGGCCGTATTGAAAAGGCGGAGGCTGTGGCAAGCGGGTGGGTTTGGGATTTCAGCTTTCGCTCCTTATTGAGAGCAGGCGACAGCGCACACAAATACGCAGCGAGTAGCGGAAAAGGACCGACCGCACCCACGCATGTGCACTGCCGGGCAGATGAGGACCCTTCCACAATCGGGGAGCACCGAGAGTGAGGTCAATAGCACCTGGAGTAATGGAAGGATTTTCCTTCCTGCGGGTGATTTCTGGCCCATAAACCCCTTCTGGTCAGCGCGTTTTACGCTAATCGAGGTTCTCGGGAAGTCTCGCTACTGCGATCCGCCGTCGTACGCGGCGCATATGGGCGGCGTACAATTCCAGCGCCTTTTGAAACTCGTCCCGGCGTGCACCACACCGCGCAGAGACGGCGCGCGTGCTGGACCTCCTGACCGCCTCGCCGACGTCATAACCCGAGGCGCGAGCGTCCTTTTCCAGGTCGCAGAGCCCGTGGCTGCGTCGTAAAGCGGACGTGGGAGTGCAGGCGGCGACCTCCCTCGACTTCGTCGCGGAAGCCGGAGTGCTGGTGCCGGCGTAGCCCTCGAACATCTGGATGCGCTGGTGGCGGTACTGGAGGGCGCTGGCGATGGTGCCGCCGGGGCGGTGGGCGATGAACCAGGCCAGGGTGCGGCGGAACTGCCGGGTGGTCAGGTGCAGCAGCCGTCCCCGATCCTCGGGGATCGTGTCCGCGCGCCCCCGGGCGGCGTAGTAGGCGTTGATCCACTGGGCGAGTGCCGCGATGTCCGTGACGGTGGTGTTGCTGCGCCGGCGGCATCCAGTGCGGTTCGTCCGTCTCCGGGAAGACATGGCACCTGGCGACGTGGCGGCCTTCGGTAAGGGCGCGGTGCCGGCCTCCGGGTGACTGCACCCGTCAGCCGGACGAGCCCTTGGCGGTCGGGTCAGCGGCCACCCGACAGGCCGGGCACAGAACCTGGGCCTTGGGTCCGTAGCGGCGGGTGAGCCCCTGGCAGCGTGGGCAGAAGCCGACCTCTTCCGGTAGGCAGCCGAGCAGGAGCGCGGCGGCGCCCCGGTCCATTGAGGGGTCGATGCGCTGCGGCATCTCGTCCATACGTCCGAATGTACGTCCGGGGCCTCGTCCGGGCAGGCCGACAAGGGTCACGTTGCTCATGCCACGTCGATGCCCAGCACGGTGTCCGGCCGGCAGAACTGGCACGGCTCGATGTTCGGGTCAGTGAGCTCTCTCGTGCGCCCAGCAGAACAAGAGGTGACACCATGACGTAGCGGTGTTCTTGCTGTTCGGAAGCTGGCCGCGGCCGGGCTGAACAGGCCGTGTTGCTGCACGGCGACCAGTTCGCCCGCAATCGGGCCTTGTACCCGGCCGACGTTGCCATTCAGCATGCCGTCAGGGAACGTCCGGAGCCGGAGGCCGCGGCCGAGGCCGCCGGGCGCGTCCTCGCGTACCTTCCGGAGGTGCGTTCCGATCGGCTGTTGCAGCAGCTGCACAACGTGTCGAGTGCGCTGCAGCGGCACGCGTCCATCCCGGCGGTCGCGGACTGGCTGGAGGAGTACCGCACCATCGCCGGCGTCAGCTAGGAGGAGACGGTGACCACCCCGAGCACCCGCACCGACGTGGTGATCCGTACCTACGGGCCCGGCCAGGTCCCGCCGTTGATCGACACGCTCGCCGACATTTGGGCCGACAGCCATCCGGAGCTGGTGGACAACCCGGGCGCGGAGGCGATGGGCCTGTCGGTGCCCGCGCTCCACCGACAGATCACCGGTCACCTCAAGCACCCCGGCTTCGTCCTGGTCGTCGCGTACGCGGGCGGCAGTGCCGTCGGGTTCGGCTACGCGTTCCCCTGCTCGGCGGACTACTGGTTCGGCCCTCTGGTGGAGCAGGTCCCCGAAGGCGCCCGCACCGAGCGGCTGATGGGCTTGTGTGAGCTGGCCGTCCGGCCGCCGTGGCAGTCCCAGGGCATCGGCACTCGGCTGCACACCGCCCTGCTCCAGGCCCTCAACCCGCGCTGCTCCTCGCTGCTCGCGCTCCCGTCCAACCTGCGAGGCCAGGACCTCTACGCACGGCTCGGGTACATGTACGCGGGCCCGTACCGCAACACGCCCGACGGGCCTGAGTTCGACCTGCTGCTCCTTCACGTCCCGGACGCGGCCTGAGGGTCGTCGAGGCGGCGGCCGTCCGTCCAAAGGCCCTTCATCGGGATTCGTCAGACCCTCGGATCATCGGCGGGCTACTGTACGGACACGCTGCGCTGCGCACGGTCAGCTGAGGAGGGAATCCCGTGCCATCGCCCTGCGACCCCGAGCACGCTCCCGCCGGCGATGTGGGTGCAGCGCTCATGATGATCGACTCTCGGCTCAAAGCCATCTACGACGGCAAGACCCAGACCGACGCTGAACAACAAGCGCTGACCGACCAGTTCGCCGGGTCCCTGGGCCCCGGCGGAGTCGACGACGTGCTGGACGGCGCGTGCACGCTCATCTACATGTTCATGCAGTGGCTGCGGATGGCCTACGAGGACCACGGCAAGGACGTCATCGAGTACGTGGTGCCCAACCTCGTGGCCACGCTGCGCATGATGCCCAAGAGCGTCCGTCCCGAGGCCATCCCCACCATGGCCGGCCTGCTGGTCGCTGCGGGCACCGGCCTGAGCCCCAGCCTGTGGCGCAAGCAGTACGGATCCTGGACCGAGGACGAGATGAATCCCCTGGAAGCCACCGCCTTCCTGCTCGCGGAGCACATCAACCGACTCACCGACGACCGTGACTTCGCCACCCGCATGATCACCGAAGCTCTGTCCAGTGCGGACGAAGGCTGACGTGCAGCCTCCCCAGGTGATCAACCTTCAGTGGCAAACGGTTGTCCCGTCTCAAAGGATTTGGTCCCGGCTCAGGCCTGTGGCCTGCGGGGACCAGTTCAGTTGAGACCCGGGGATGCTGGGAATCCCGGGTGATGTGGTCCTGGACCAGCGGATGCCGGACGCTGTCTCAGTTGATCTGGTCGGGTTGCTCAGCCCCTCGGGGTGCCTTCGAGTTGGAAGTGCCAGATGACCACGATCGGGGAATCGTCCAGGGCCACGGCCGACGCTTCCGGGCACCAGTGCAACAGGTCCCAGGACATGCAGGTCGGGAGTGGATCCGGGGCGGTGTCGGAGTCGAGGGAGTGGCGCGGGCGGCGGGGTTCCTCGCAGTGCCGGACCTGGAAGCCCAGTGGGAGGGCTGCGGCGAGGTAGGCGCTGAGCGGGCGGTGGTATTCGGCGAGGAGGGACGGGCGGCCGTCCGGGCCGGGACGGCGGGCCAGGGTCGGCCGGAGGTAGGACACCAGCAGGTGGGCATCCGAGATCACAAGGTTCCCGCCAGGGCGCAGGACACGCGCGAACTCGGCCAGCACGGGGGCCAGGTCGGGGACGTGAGTCAGGGCGAGCGCGCAGACGACGGTGTCGACCGCGTTGTCGGGAAGCGGCAGCTGGTGCAGGTCGGCCTCGTGAAAGTCGACATCTGGCAGGCCCTTGCGGGCCTGGGCGAGCATTTCGGGCGAGGCGTCGACGCCGATCACATCGTGGCCGAGTTCATGCAGGTAGGTGGTGTGGCGGCCGGTCCCGCAGGCCGCGTCCAGCGCCGTGCCGGCGGGCAGGCTGTCCAGGATGCGCCGGACAATGGGCTGCTCGACGTCGATCATCTGGTTGCCGGGGGCGTCATAGTGCGGCGCCCACCCCTGGTAGACGTCGGCCGCGCTGATCGTGCCCGGACTCGCCGTGACCCCCTCGGCATGCGCGAGGGCGGGCGCATCCAGCAGGGTGCGGATCTCGGCGATCCGGGCCTCGACGAACGCCCGGTCGGCGCTCCCCTCCCTGATGCCGCGCAGCAAAGCAGCACCCTCGATGCCCAGCAGATATCCCAGGGGGCTCAGATAGGTCATCCCACGGACGGTACGGACTCATGCTCCGACGGCTCCACCGGTTTTCCGGCGCTTCGAGCGGCCGTCATCGGTGGACCAGATCACCTGCGACCACCGGCGAATCAGACCAGATCATCTGAGACGGAGACCAGATCGTTAGAGACGGGACAACGGTCAAGGTTCGGTGACACCGAACACTCGATGTTCTGTGTCACCGAACCTTGACCGGTTGCCATTGAACCTTGACCAACGGCTGGTTTGTGACAGCGAAGTTGGATCGCTGCCGGTCAGCGACCCAGACGCTGACCGCTGGCGGCGCTCTGAGGGGTCAGTAGTCGAACCTGGGCGGCAGTCCGCCAGGGCGCAGTGGCGCAGGACAGTCGGAACGAGGGTGCAGCGTGGGCCCCGAGCTCCACCCCCAACAACCGACCGCTTTCCAGATCTTCCTGGACCAACGAGGCTTCCCGCGAGCCCAGAGATGGCGTGCCACCGGCTGACCCCACCCACAAGATTCCCGACAGAGTCAGGCACTGACGCCTCTGCCGCCAGGGTGGGCGCCAGGAAGTGGCGGGTAATGATCACCAGCCACGCTGGAAGCGATCTTCATTTGCTGCGGTCATGCCTGGTCAGCGGCGTCCGTGAACACCCCCGGCTTCTCAGCGACGGCTCATTGAATCAGGTCGGTGTGCGGATGGTCTGGGGATGCCGGACAGACATAGAGCTGCAGGTTGTCGGTGCTGCCGACTTCGACCGCGGTCGGCTGCGTGGGATTCTCGCCGGCGACGTAGCTGGGTGAGAGCGCGGCGGCTTGATCCTCGTACGGGGCCCAGCCATGGGTGCCGCCGTCCCATTCGAACGAGGCGATGGTCAGCAGCGGGACCATCTGAGCGTCGCAGACAGCGCAGAAGCGGATGTAGGGGTCGGTGCGGCCCCACGGGGGCCAGCCACCGACCTTCCACCCGGGAGCGTCGGCCAGCTCGCAGTCATAGAACTCTTCCGGGTAGTCCTCGTGCGAGCTGTCCACGCCGACGTCGGCCGCCTGCCATCTGCTCCAGTCCTTGAGCAGTTTCCGCAACTCTCCGCTCAAGTCGGCGGAGTTGGGATACTCGGTGATCTGCTCCGGCGCGAGCAGGCACGGCTCCGGCACATAGCCGTCGTGGTCGGCCTCATACGGGTCGGGGGGTACGGCGAGGACGTCGACGACCTCGGCGGCGGACCGCCAGAACAGCGCGGTCGAAGGTTTGTAATGCGGTTCGTGGTCGTAAGGGCACCACAGCACCTGAAGCAGATCGGCCTGTCCGGGCGGCCGCAACAGGGGTATGTCGCGGAGATACAGCTGGGCCACGGGCAGCATGGGGACCGGACTTTCAGCGGGCCACGGAGGGCCGGCGTCGAGGCGCTCCATGAACACCGCGTCGTTCCGCTCCTTGATTGACGCCTCCTCAGGCGTGTAGTGAGGGCCGTGGGGATCACGGCGCAGCCGGGCCCGCCTGCGCCGCTCCAGCCGTATTTCTGCCGGTGACTTGGACCTGCCGCTGCCGGGGTGCGAGCCGTTGCAGTGCGGCCACGGCTCCTCAGCGGGCCACAGCAACGGCCCCCCGACCGAACTCTCGAACACCGAAGGCGACCCGGCACGAGGATGCAGCCGAATCGCCGCCCGCGCCAACGGAGCCAACTCAGGAAAGACCGCGGCGATGTCGACCGGCCGCGGCGGAGTAGTACGAACGAAGTCCATACCAGCGATCCTGCCACCGGCCACTGAACCTCCCCGCTCGCCCGCGAGCGTGCCTCGCGCGACGCCGCTCCCCTCCTCTCCCGCTTTCCCACCACTGAGCCCGGCGAGGCGGTTCATCAGCAGGTGGGAGGGACCGCAAAACGCTGAGCTACACCTGAACGAAGCCGGTTCGCTCGGCCTGCCCATCCGACAGTTGGGCGAGCCGGGCAACTCCGCTGTACCGACTGCGTCTTCAGGACGGGTGCGGGTGCGGGGAAGCCCGGCACCCGACCGGTGTGCGGCCGGTATCGACGAGGGCTCGGATGGCGGCGGCGCCCACTCGTCGACGGCTACTGTCCGTAACGGCTGAATCGTGGACCGTGGGCACGAAGTCCAGCGTCCCCAGATGCGCGATGACCTCGCGTTCGACGGACCGCTGGTGGTCGAAGTCGAAGTCATCCAGTTATCTGGGGTAGTGAAGGAGTCTTGCAAGTCGCTGTTCAGGACGCTGCGGACGCGTCCGAAGGCAGCTGAGGTTCACCCTCTGACCAGGGCGCTGCTCTGGGAGGTAAGCCGCTGTCCTGTTGGAGTCGTGCATCCGTAGGATCACGTCATGACTGCCGATGCCCCGCTCACCCGAGAGTCGTTCCGGCGCCTCCAGCCGATTAGCGTGCCCAGGCCGGTGTCTCAGTTGCCGGATCGTGTCTGGACTGACGAGGACTGGGGCCGGATCCGGCGCGGATATCGAGCCCGGGACATGGATGAGAAGTGGAACATCTTTGCCGAAGGCGATGTCGTTTTCATGCACAGAAGTTGGACCGGTCACGGCGTCTATGAGGCGTCCTTCGCCCCCGTGACTGGTGGTGGGAGAAGGATCTCCTCTGCTGTGGTGGAGGCCGATGGGGAGCGCTATCGGAGCATGGGCGACGAGTACGATCGTCTGATGCTGGAGCTGATCATCAGCGCGATCGTCCTTGGTGAGCCAGCCGCCGACCTCCGGGCCGGACTCGTGGAGCTGACTGCTCGGGCTTCGGGAAAGAGCGGTCTCCCCTCGGGTGTGGTGGAGCACAGTGCTCTGGGATTGCGCTCTGGATCGTGAACTCTGCAGCCAGGCGAGTGCTGTCACGGCCTCGGGCCATGTGAGGGCATCACTCGTTGCAAGCGCAGGACTCGCCGTGTGCCGCGGCCGGTCGTTGTTCGAGCCCTTGGACGCGCTCGCGGTGGGTGATGCGCTCGCGGCGGAGGGCCGGGATACCGGGGAAGGTTCAGGTGGCGATTCCCCCTCACCTCTGACTCTGTGTGCCAGAGCTGCGCGGTGGCCAGTCCGGCTGCTGCGTTCATGAGGCCAGCGTGGCGAGCAATGCCGTCAGTCCTGCTCCCTTCGTGCCGTGAGCAGAGGCCGCAGTGCGATCAATGCGCCGAGGACGAACACTGCGGTGGCCAGGTAGATGAGGCCGAGATGGCCGAGGGTGTCGAGGTCGTACGGGTAGTGGGCGGGCAGTGCGACGGCCAGACCGAGCACGGGGACGGCGATCGCGGTGAGGTAGGCCCACACAAGGCCGCGGCGGACTCCGAACCAGGCAAGCGCCGTTGTGGCCACTCCGGCTGCCGCGATGAACCCGGACACCGCGATATGCAGGTGCGAGATGTATTCGTACAGGTCGGGGCTGAACGCCTGGATGTCGGATCGGCCGACATCCACCTCGCCCGGACCGATACCGAGTTCCAGGAACGCGCCGGTGAAGTTGCGGACGAAGAAGATCACCGCGTATCCGACGAACGCCAGACCGGCGAGCGCCATGAGCGCGGATCCGAGGCGGAGCATGCCCGGGCTCCCGGCAGCGCCGACTGCGCTCCTCCGATGGGTGACGGTGGTCATGGGATGCCTCCTTGCGGTCCTCGAAGGGCCGAGATTGGTGCTCTCGGCTATGGAGACGGCGCAGGCACTCGAAGTTATTGCAACGAGACAAAACGCAATAAAATCGGCCTCAGGAATCGTCTACGTGGTGTGGCAGGCGTGCAGGTCACCAAGGCCGACCAGAGGGAAGACTTCCGCCGACTGGTGCGAGCAGAGCTTCCCCGCCTCTACACGATCGCCCGTTCCCTGGTCGGCGCTGATGCCGAGGACGCGGTGCAGGACTGCATGGTGAAGGCGTTCGAACGGCTCGACCAGCTCCACGATCTAGCGGCGGGTGCCGGGTGGCTGCGGAGCATTCTCGTCAACTGCTGTCGCGACCGCGGTCGGGCCAGGGCCAGGCAGCCGACGCCGGTGGACTTCGAGGAGGCGGAGAACTTCTCCCTCTATCGAAAGATCGCTTATGAGGATCCCTTCCCCTACTCGGACAGTCTCCACCTGGACTTCCTTCAGGGATTCGGGTGCGAGGACGTGCACGCCGTGCTGCTGCGGCTGCCGGAGATCTACCGGGTCCCGCTCGTCCTGGTCTACATGCACGGCTTCCTGGCCAGGGAAACCGCGGCGATCCTGAAGGTGCCGCTGGGCACCGTACTCGCCCGCCTGCACCGGGGACGCAAGCTCTTCGAGAAGCAGATGTGGGACTACGCGCAAGAGAACGGACTGCTGAAGGAGGGTGTGCGTTGATCACCTGCTCCGAGGCGGTGAGGAAGCTGTGGGAGTACCTCGACGCCGCACTCGACCAGGCGGACCGCGAGGGCGTGGAAGAGCACCTCTCCCTGTGCCGGCGCTGCTGCGGTGAGCTCGAATTCGCCGTGGAGCTCCGCAGGCTCCTGCGCGGCCCGGCCCGTGAAGACATCCCCGCCGACGTCCTGCGACGCCTGAACCAGATCCTGGAGGAGCTGGGCTGATGAGCCGCGATCTGATGCACAGCGACGAAGTCAAGCAGCTGGTCCGCGACGCCTACCGCAACGTCCCCGCATCCACCGCCGCCGTGGCCCGCAAGCTGTACACCCCCGAGGAACTGGCCGAGGTTCCCCAGGCCGCCATCGACCGGGCCCTCGGTGTGGCCGACCACCTCCGCTTCGCCGACGTCCACCCCGGTGACACCGTGCTCGACATCGGCTGCGGCGGCGGCATCGACACCATCCTGGCCGCCCGCCGCACCGGCCCCACCGGCCACGTCATCGCCCTGGACTTCCTGCCCGAGATGCTCCAGCGCACCGCCGACGCCGCAGCCGACGCCGCCCTGACGAACGTCGAGACCCTCGAAGGCGAGATGGAAGCCATCCCGCTCCCCGACGACACGGTGGATCTGATCATCTCCAACGGCGTCATCAACCTCTCCCCCCGCAAAGCCCGCGTGATGGCCGAATGCGCACGCGTCCTGCGCCCCGGTGGCAGGCTCTGCGTCTCCGACCTCACCGTCGGACAAGACGACCTCCCACCACAGATCCTCACCCAGCCCGCCGCCTGGGCCGGCTGCGTGGCCGGGGCACTGTCCGAAGAAGACTTCGTACGCAAGCTCGAGCGTGCCGGGTTCCGGGAGGTCGACGTGCCGTACCGCCACCCCATGAGCGTTGACGACTGCGCGCTGTACCCCCTCTTCAGCACCAAGGTGATCCAGCTCATGAAGAAACTGATCCCAGCGGAACAGCAACAGGCTGTGGCAGTCTCGGTGGTCATCCGAGCTCAGCTTCCGCCGTCACAGGCCGACGGGTGAAGCCAGGCTCCGGGCTCCCAGATGCTCAGTGACAGGTGTCGCGCCCAGGTGACAACTATCTCGCCCAGTCACACGTGCTTCATCCTGGTCTGGACCGCGCAGCCGCTGTCAGTGGCCTCTGTCAGGATTCCTCGGTCAGCACCATGATCGGGAGAGACTATGGGCACTTGGGACGTCGGCCCCTTCGACAACGACACCGCAGCGGACTTCTGCGGCGACCTTGACGAGGCAGCCGCAGGCGAACGAGAGGGCATCGTTCGCGGCGCTCTCACACGTGTGATCGATACTGCGGACTACCTCGAAGCGCCCGAATCGGATGTGGCCGTGGTCGCGGCCGCCCTCGTTGCGGCGCAATGTCCCGGAGGTGAGCCTGCCGATCCCGTTTATGGGCCGAAAGAGCCCCTTCCTGGTCTCACCGGCCTGCGCGATCTCGCCCTCCGCGCCCTCGACCGGGTCCTGACCGAGCCGTCCGAGCTGATGGAGCTATGGGCCGAGTCGGATGGCGGCCCCTGGCGTGCGAACATCCGCCAGTTGCAGAACGTGCTCCTGCCACAGCCTCCCGGAGAACAGCCCAGCCTGATCTGACCCACCGCAACCGCTTCTCGAGTCCTACCTGAAAGGCCACCATGGGCTGGGACGTGCTCCTCCTCCGCCTGCCCGACGACGTCACCTCGATGCACGAGCTTCCCGCCGACTGCACTCCGGCCCCGTTGGGCCGGCAATACGACGTGCTCGCGGCTGTCACCCAGGCCGTTCCCGAAGTTGATCTCTCGGACCCCACATGGGGCGAACTTTCCGGCCCCACTTGGTCCATCGAACTCAACATCGGCTCAGAAGACCCGGTGGACTCGATCATGCTTCACATCCGGGGCTCCGGCGACGACGTGCTGGCACCCGTCTTCCGTCTTGCCGAGGCGCTGCGGTGCAAGGTGCTCGACTGCACGGAAGGGGACCTGATCACTCCGGGGCAACTATCAGGCTGGCACGCCTTCCAGCAGTTCCGCGATCGAGTGCTCGGACCCTCTCAGTGATGCCTCGCGATCGTGGCACTGGCATGCGCCCCATGCACCCTGAAGCCCGATCGATCCTTGAGGGCCTGCTCCCGCCCGGTCGGATGATCACATCCGATGAAGGCGACGGAGACGTACAGCCCCTGTGCTCAGTGACGGACCGACCACGGCTGAGCTGTGGACTCAGATGCTCGCCGAACACTCACGCTCCGGCTTGTGGCCGCTGCTGCTCGACTCGCTGGATCCGAGCGAGGGCGAATTCCGCCCGTGGGGATCTGGGGAGATTTTCCCAAGCAGATGTCTTCCCCAGCGGACCACGACCCTGCTGGCCTTCTCGCACAGTGGTGGGCGACCTATACAGCCGTCGATGAAGACGACGACATGCTCGACACCCGCAGGCGCCTCGCCGTCACGGCTCCCTTCGGGCAGAACTGGCCAGGCCTCGCGCCCAGCCGAGAGACCAAATTGAGCCCCGGCCAACTGGCTGCCGAGTACGCCCAGACGTTCCTTTCCGATCGCCCCAAGTCACGCCTGGGACTGAGGCTTTTCCAACCTGATGGGGCGGCAGGTTGCGGGTAGGGATGGGCTGTACGAATTAGCGAAGCTCCTGGTAGACGGGTTCACGACCAAGATCGCCCGTACGTGCCAGGAGCTTCGCGTGCTTGTGTACCCATCCGCGCTCGATCTGTCCAGTTCGAGCCTGCGGTACCTGACCCGTCACCTGTCCGCCCACCGCGTGCGCATCGGTAGCCGGTGGCGCCGGCTCGGAGCTGGACGCCAAGCTCTGCTTGCCCTCGCGCATCTGCGTTGCGGGGACACCTACGCCCAGCTCGCCACGGTGATCGATATCTGTTCGCGGCGGGTGGTGGGCTGGTCGATCGCCGACCATATGCGCACCTCGCTGGTCACCGACGCGATCGAGATGGCCGTCGCCGCCCGCGGCGGCCAGGTCCACGGCGTCGTCTTCCACACGGACAGGGGCGCCCAGTACAGCGCGGCCGCCTTCGCCGACGCGTGCCGCCGGCACGGCATCCGCCGCAGCATGGGCCGGGTCGGCACCAGCTACGACAACGCCCTGGCCGAGTCGTTCTTCCAGGGCCTCAAGCGCGAGTTGCTCCACGGACGCCGCTGGACCTCGAAAGCGCAGACCCGCCTCGAGCTGTTCCGCTGGCTGGCCTACTACAACTGACGCCGCCGCCACTCCGCCCTCGGCTACCTCACACCAGCCGAGTTCGAACAACAACTCCCCGCATCACATACGCTGTCACTCATCGCATGAAACCCGGTGTCCACTCCCGAGGTTCAGCCCCATGGGACAGCTGGAGATGCCAGATCCACACCGCGACCCGACGGGTGTAGAGCTGGCACGGCACTGACTTGTCCCGCCAGTTCTCCGACGTTGCAGACTGTCCCGTCTTGAATGATCTGGCTCCGCGCGGAGGCTCCGACCTGCGGCGACCAGTTCGGCTGAGACGCGGAGATACTGGGAATCTCAGGTGATGTGGTCCCGAGCGGGTGAGTGCCGGATTTTGTCTCAGCTGATCTGGTCCGGCTCTGCCGTTTCGAACCGATAAGGCCGTTCGCGTAGGTCTGACCGGCACTCCGGCGCCCGTTGGAGATCACTTCCCCGCTTCACAGAAGATCGTTCCTCAGTGTAGGGAGCCCAACCGCCCGCCTCCACGGGTGCTTAGGACTCCTAACAAAAGTGGTGGGCTTTGACCTGGTGAGAGGTCGGTGTCGTGCACGAGGCCGCGAGGTAGGCGGGACGCGGTCAGCCGCGCAATCGCACGTGAGAAACCCGGCGACGTCGACGATCATCCCCGGGATACTGGTCGCCCATGGATGAGGTCAAAGTCGTCGTCGCCCATTCCGAGCGCGCGACCCTGCGCGTCGGCGACGTGTTCCTGAAGGTGGACGCCGATCAGGCGCGCATCGACGTCGAGGTCGAGGCGATGTCCCTCGCGCCAGTCCCAACCCCGGAGGTCCTGTGGCGCAAGCCGCCCGTGCTCGCGATCGCCGCACTCCCAGGGACGACGCTTGGACGCCTCGGCGGGCCGTCGACCGGGTCGCCGACGGCGTGGGCCGCGGCGGGCGCCGCCATCCGGAAGCTGCACGACGCGCCGCTGCCGCCCCGGCCCGGCCGGGCCGGCCGGAGCATCGTCGCGCTGGCGGCGGAACTCGACGACGAGTGCGAGTGGCTCGTGACGAACGGCCTCCTGCCCGCGGACCTGGTCACCCACAACCGCCAGGTCGCCGAGGCCGCGCTCCGGCCGTGGACTCCGGCGTTCACGCACGGCGACCTGCAGATCGCGCACGTCTTCGTCAACGGCGACGAGGTCACGGGCATCATCGACTGGTCCGAGGCGGGCCAGGGTGATGCCCTGTACGACCTCGCCACCTTCACGCTCGGACACGAGGAGCACCTCGACGACGTCATCGCCGGCTACGGCACCGACATCGACCTCGACGTGATCCACGCGTGGTGGTCGTTGCGAAGCCTGCTGATCGTTCGCTGGCTGGTCGAGCACGGTTTCGACCCGTTCGCGCCGGGTTGCGAGGTCGACGTGCTGAGATCCCGCATGTGAGGCTGCGCGGGCCCGGTACTGCTGCGAATGCGTTCTGACGTATCGAGAAGGCCATCTCCTGGGGCACATCGTGCCCTCACCCCCGACGCAGTGCGGTGCGGAGTCGTCGCCAGCAGATGACGGCGCAGCCGAGGGTGACGAACGCGTGGTGGATGTCGTCGCGGATCTCCCAGCGGATGCGCAGGCGGCGGAACCAATGCAGCAGCGCGATCGCTCCTTCCACGACCCAGCGGTACACCCCCAGGCCGGAGCCGTGCCCGGTGCCACGCTGGGCGAGGTGCGGGGTGATCTGGAACCGGCGGACCTTGTCCCGGTAGACCTCGTGGTCGTAGCCGCGGTCGGCATACAGGTGCTTCGGGCGGCGCAGTGGCTGACCGCGCTTGCCGCGGATCGGCGGGACGGCCTGGAGCAGCGGGATCAGTTGGGTGACGTCGTTGCGGTTGCCGCCGGTGGTGATCGCGGCGAGCGTGATGCCCTGCGCTTCGACGATCAGGTGGTGCTTGCTGCCGGACTTGCCCCGGTCCACCGGGGACGGTCCAGTGGCGGGCCCGCCCTTCATCGCGCGGATGTGGCTGGAGTCGACTGCGGCGCGGGAGAAGTCCAGCATGTCCGCGGCCCGCAGCTCGGAGAGCAGCAGCTCGTGCAGGCGCTGCCAGACCCCGGCCTCGTTCCAGTCCCGCAGGCGTCGCCAGCAGGTCATGCCCGAGCCGAAGCCCAGCTCCTGGGGCAGAAACTCCCAGCGGATCCCGGTGTACAGAACGAACAGGATCCCGCACAGCACCTTGCGACTATCCAGACGCTTACGACCCGGACGCCGCGGATTACGCGGGACGACCGGCAGCAGCGGCTCGATGCGCGCCCACAACTCGTCGTCGATCTCCCACGGTCTGGCAGCAGCCTTCCTCGTCTCGACTGACTCGCACCCCCTCCGGCCAGCATCAACGAGAACTGGCACACCGTCATTCCCGGAGGTCCAGAAGCCTCCTTTTGTTAGGAGTCGTTAGCGGTGGTTTGTTGACGTGGGTCAGTGGGCGCAGTAGAAGGACGAGTAGGGGTGGGTGTGATGACTGCTCGTCGTCCGTGTCCGCCGGCTCCGGGCGCGCTGGAACAGTACGCTGCCGGCTTTGATGATCTGTTCGACTCTCTGGCCCAGCGTCGGGGTTTTCGTCAGTACCTGACCGGGTTGCTGGCGCCGCGGGAGCGGAACAAGACGCTGACGTGTCTGGCTGGGGCCGAGCCGGTGACGGGAGCCCAGCATCCCGCGGTGCAGCGGCTGCAGTTCTTCCTCTCCGAATCCCCTTGGGAGCACGAGCGGATCAACGCCCGGCGTCTGCAACGGTTACTGGGTGATCCGCGCACGGCTCCGCATCCGGGTGGAGTGCTGGTCATCGATGATTCTGGCGATCGCAAGGACGGTCGGGCGACGGCGAACGTGGGCCGGCAGTGGTTGGGCCGGTACGGCAAGACCGACAATGCCGTGGTCACGGTGACCACGCTGTGGGCGGACGAGAACGTGTACTACCCCCTGGACGCGGTGCCCTACACACCTGCCCACCACTTCGAAAAGGGCCGCGCTGATCCCGGCTTTCGCACCAAGTGGCGTATCGCTGCCCAACTGGCCCGGCAGGCCCGTGCACGCGACGTGCCATTCCGGGCCGCGGTGGCTGATGGCGCCTACGGTGACGTGGACGACTTCCGCTGTGAACTGCACGCCGCTGACGTGCCGTTCGTGATGGTTGTCAAACGCCGCCGCGGGGTGTGGGCCTACGGCGACCAGGCCCACACCCCCGTCGACGCCGCCCGCGAACTGGCCTGGCACGGCCCCAGCCGGCCCGGCGACTGGACGCCCATCACCCGCACCTTCCGCGACGGGCACACCGCCACATGGTGGGCCGCCGATGCCACCTTGGGATTCTGGGGTCCGGACGGCCTGAACCGGCTGGTGGTGGCCACCACCGACCCGGCGACGCTGCCGGACAAGAGCACCTGGTACCTGGTCACCGACCTGCCCCGCCCCGGCAGCCCATGCGCTGCCCAGTCACCCCACCCGCCCGCCGACCTGGACGAGGTCGTGCGGATCTACGGCATCCGTAACTGGATCGAGCAGAGCTACAAGCAGGTCAAGGACGAGCTCGGGTGGGCCGACTTCCAGGTCCGCACCGACCGCGCCATCCGCCGACACCAGACCCTGGTCAACTGCGCGTTCTCCTTCTGCTGGGAAGCCGGCCTGCCCCCGGCAGCCGCCAACCCACCGGGCCCGGAGAGGGGGCACCTCAACACCCCAACCGGCCCGCTGGCCCCAGGCCCTTCGCGCCGTCCGCAGCTGGCTGACCCCCGCCATCATGCTGCAACGCTGGTGGAAGGCCTGGTCCAGCACGCCCCCACCAGCAGCATTACAGGACTTGATCAACGCCGTCAGCCACGGCCAACAACTCAACCCCTACCTGACCCCGCCCTAACAAACCACCGCTAGTTGACGCCATCAACCCACGGCCCACCCCGCACGAATCCGCCGTCAGCCAACCACAGGTAGCAAAGGCGGGGCAGTCGGCGTGGCTCTGCGAGGGCTGGGCGACGGCCTGACCGCGGTGTAGTGCAGGAGGTCAGGTCGACGTCGGGGCATTCGACGGTCATGGAGCGCGAGCGGGGCATCGTCCCTGGGTCACGTCGCGGTGACCCGGACTGAAGGCGCCGTGATCAGGTCGTCCGATCTGCCGGAGGCCAGCGTGTATGTCTGGGTGCCGACGGTGGCGAGGGCCAGGGCGGCCAGCGCCGAGCCCGCCCGGGCGCACCGAACCGGATCAACTCCTGCGGCGAGGGCCGACAGGTAACCGGCGCGGAACGCGTCACCAACCCCCGTCGGGTCGACCGTCGTGGCGTTGGGCACAGCCGGGACCTCAGCCGGCGGCCTGCCGCTCTGCTCGACGCGGCTGCCCTTCGCAGCGAGGGTCGTCACCCATGTGGAGACCTGGTCCAGTACGTCGTCCGGCGTCCAGCCTGTCTTGGCCAGGAGTAGCTCGCGTTCGTACTCGTTGGTGAACAAGTGGTCAGCCCCGGCGACGAGTTCCCGGATCTGCGCACCGTTGAGCCGTGCGAGCTGCTGGGACGGGTCGGCGACGAAACGCACCCCCAGTGATCGACAGGCCCGGGTGTGGCGCGCCATTGCCTCCGGGTCGTCGGCGCCGATGAGCACGAGATCGGCGCCGCCGCGCCGTTGCAGTACGGCGCTGAGGTCGATGGCGGGCGCATCGCTCATGGCGCCTGGGTAGAAGGAAGCGAGCTGGTTGCCCTCCGTGTCCGTGGTGCACAGAAAGCGGGCGGTATGGCAAGTGGTGGAGACTCGGACGGCGGAGAGGTCCACTCCCACCGCGGCCAGCCGGGCACCGTACGTCTCGAAGTCGGTTCCGACTGAGGCGATCAGGAGTGGTCGGTGGCCGAGGAGGGCCAGCCCGTAGGCGATGTTGGCCCCGACTCCACCGTCCCGGACCTCCAGGGTGTCGACCAGGAAGGAGAGGGAGAGACAGTCCAGGTGATCGGCCAAGAACTGGTCTGCGATGCGGCCGGGGAAGGTCATGAGGTGGTCCGTGGCGACCGAACCGGTGACGGCAATGCGCATGTCAGGCCCCGGCGGCGGCGCGGAGAGCGGGGACCCGGTCGGTCTGCTCCCAGGTGAAGTCCGGCAGCTCGCGACCGAAGTGGCCGTACGCGGAAGTTGGGGCGTAGATCGGGCGGAGCAGGTCGAGGTCACGGATGATCGCGGCGGGACGTAGGTCGAAGACGGTGTCGATGGCCTTCTCGATCGCGGTCGGAGAGACCGTGGCGGTGCCGAAGGTCTCCACGAAGAGACCGACCGGCTCCGCCCTGCCGATGGCGTAGGCGACCTGGACCTCGCAGCGGGAGGCCAGGCCCGCCGCGACCACGTTCTTGGCCACCCAGCGCATGGCGTAGGCGGCGCTGCGGTCCACCTTGGAGGGGTCCTTGCCGGAAAATGCTCCGCCGCCGTGGCGGGCCATGCCGCCGTATGTGTCGATGATGATCTTTCGGCCGGTCAGGCCCGCGTCCCCCATCGGGCCGCCGATGTGGAACCGGCCAGTGGGGTTGACCAGCAACCGGCAGCCCTCGGCGGTGAGCTCGATGCCGTCATTGGCCAGCCGTGCGAGTTCGTGCTCGACGACGTGTCGGCGGACGTCGGGCAGCAGCAGGTCCTCCAGGTCGATGTCCGCCGCGTGCTGGGCGGAGACCACCACGGTGTCGAGACGGACTCGGCCGCCGCCCAGGTATTCGACGGTCACCTGTGTTTTTCCGTCGGGTCGCAGGTACGGCATGGTGCCGCCCTTGCGGACCTGGGCCAGCCGGTACGCGAGCCGGTGTGCCAACTGGATGGGCAGCGGCATCAACTCTGGCGTCTCGCCGCAGGCATAACCGAACATCAGGCCCTGGTCGCCCGCCCCCTGTGCAGTCAGCGGATCGGCGTCCTTCGCGTCGGTGTCCACACCGCGGGCAATGTCGGGCGACTGGGCGCCTATGGAGATCGAGACACCGCAGGAGGCGCCGTCGAACCCCGTCGTGGACGAGTCGTAGCCGATGTCGAGTACCGCGTCGCGGACCAGGCCGGGGATGTCCGCATACGCCGTGGTGGTCACCTCTCCGGCCACATGCACCTGACCGGTGGTGATCAGTGTCTCCACGGCGACCCGCGACAGCGGATCCTCCTTGAGCAGGGCGTCGAGGATCGTGTCGCTGATCCGGTCAGCCATTTTGTCGGGATGCCCCTCGGTCACGGACTCAGAGGTGAACAGCTTGCGGGACATGACACTCCCTCGGGTTTGAAGCGGCTACGGTGTGGGCGTCAGCGGTCGAGGACCAGGGCTGCCCGCCCCGCCTCGGCGGGATCGGTCCCCGGGGCCAGTACGAGCAGCCAGCGGGGCGAGAACCGCATGGCCGTGGCGATGGCGTCCGAGGCGGCGGCGTTTCCCGATGTCCTGGGCAGCAGGACGAGAACGCCGTCCAGCCGTTGGCGGGCCCCGCCTGCGGTAGCGCGTTGGATCGAGCCGCCGGGTGGGTGTAAGGCGACCGTGGCGCCGTGGGCGCCGAGCTTGGCAGCGATGGCGCGGGCGGAGCCGCCCTGACCGAGGACGGCGATGCGCCGTCCGGCCAGTGAGGTCGACTCGGCAGGGATCGGCAAGGGTGGCGGGAGTACGGGGACGGGCACGGCCGGTACGACGACGTCGGGCTGGCTCATGGGTGGTTACCTCCGGAGTTCTTGGGTGGTTGGCGTCGGGCCGAGACTGCTGGGCGGCGTGTCGTCGTGGGGACGTTCCGCCGGCTCAGGTCCGGCGGGGGAGGTGAGGGGCTGCGCCGGGGTGTTGATCGCGAATCCCACGCCGACCGCTCCCCCGGCCGGCAGGGCCGCAACCCAGCCGGACGCCATCGCGAACCCGTGCACCGTGGCGGCCCGTTCGACAACCGCGGCGTACTCCGGCTCCGCGGGCTCTCATACCGCTGTGTCGCGCTGCTCGCCAGCGTGTTCAGTAGCGCGACGCCTATTGATCCGCCGATCTGCTGTGCGGTGGTGAGGGTGGCCGAGGCGATGCCTGTCTCCCGGGGGTCGACGCCCAGCGTGGAACTGCCGATCGCCGCCATGAACGTGGTGCCGGTGCCCAGCCCCACCATGAGCTCGGCCGGCAATACGTGCGACAGATACGCCGGCTCCGTGCCGAGCCCGGTGAGCAGCACCATCCCTCCCGCCGCCAGCAGCATTCCGGGCACGATCAGCCCACGCGGTGGCACCCGGTGGCTGAGCCCGGCGGAGATCCAGGCCGCGCCCAAGATGATGCCGACGGCCGTTGGCAGGAAGGCCAGGCCGGCCTTGAGTGGGGAGTAGCCGAGGACGGTCTGCAGGTAGTACGTGACGGACAGGAACAGGGCGAACAGCCCTACGGTGACGAGCGCCATCGCGACGTACCCACCCGTGCACACGCGACTGCGCACGATGCGCGGCGGCAGCAGCGGCGTTCGGGTGCGTGCTTGCCGCCAGGCGAAGAGAGCGAGCAGGACGGCGCCCCCGGCGAGGAAGCCCAGCACCGCGGCGTCTCCCCATCCGCGTGAGGTGGCCTCCCCGAAGCCTGCGGTGACGGCGACGAGGCCGGTGCCGACCAGGAGCACACCCGGGACGTTCAGGCGGGTACCGCTGTTCCCCCGCCGATCGCGCAGCACGATCAGCGCCCCGGTCACGGCGACAGTGCCGGGTGGCAGATTGGCGTATAGACACCACCGCCGGCTCACGTATTGGGTGAGCAGACCGCCGGCGATGAGGCCGACGACCGAGCCTGCCCCGGCGATCACGCCGAATACGCCCAATGCCTTGGCGCGTTCGCCGGGGTTGTGGAAGGTCGTCGACAGCAGAGCGAGCGCCGACGGCGCGAGCAGCGCGGCGAACACGCCCTGGAGGGCTCGCGCTGCGAACAGCAGTCCCGCCGTGGGTGCCGCGCCGCCCAGCATGGAGGCGACCACGAATCCGATGAGACCGATGACGAAAGCTCGCTCGTACCCGACACGGTCGGCGACCTGGCCGCCGAAGAGCAACAGAGCGCCGAACGCGAGGGTGTAGGCGGTGATGACCCACTGCCGGCTGCCGTCGCTCACGTTCAGGCTGTCCTGGGCGTGAGGGAGGGCGATGCTCATGATCGTGGCGTCGAGCACCACCAACAGCTGGGCGAGGCCTATGACGGCGAGTCCCCACCAGCGTCGCGGATCGGGCGCGGCAGTCATGCGGTCACTGTCGGGCGGTGCGTTGGGGCCCGGCTGGTGTCCGGGGCACCACCGGGTGCCAGGCGGCTCCGAGTAATCGCCTAGCGCGTTGCGTTCGACTCCGGTCAGGGACCCGTGATGGTGGGAGGTATGCGGTGACCGAGGCGTTGAGTGTGCTGTCGCTCGTGGTGAGCGGTGCGTCCTTGGGCGGGTCTGCTGGTCGGCCTGCTCGTGGTCGAGCCCGTACTGCGCGGACTGAATGTCGATCACTACCAGCTGATGAACACGCTGCTCGTGCGCCGGATGGACAGACTGATGCCGGCTCTGGTGGTGCTCGCGGCGCTGGTCGACGTCGCCCTGACGGTCACCGTGGACCGAATGGCTGCCCTGGTGCTGTACGGACTTGCGGCGGCGTGCGTCGGCGGGATCGCCGTCGTCTCCCGGCTCAGGGCACGGCCGCTGTACGAGTGGGTGGAAAAGATCGACGTCGCCGACCCGCTGCCGGAGCGGGGGCACGTACGGCTGAGGTGGCGCACCGTCCACCAGGCGCGCGTCGGGCGCGGCACCGTGGCCGTCTCGCTCGGCACAGTGGCTGCGGCGGTCAGCGTCTGACAGCCGGCTCATGACAGCACTGCGCGCCCGGCACACTGCGCCAGGCACGCGGAAGCGCCTGTCCCCCGTGTGGTGGCGGGGACAGGCGCTTCCTTGCCGCTTCCCTGAGGTTGAGGTCCCGGCCATACCGTGGGGGAGCGGGGCCAGGCCGTCGCGCCGCCAGGGAGCGCTTATCCCCGGTGCAGCAGGCCCTCGACGAGGTGCAGACGAGGCAGTGTGCCCGGGACGGTCTGCACGCTCAGCTTCTTGATTCCGATCTCCGCGAACAGCGGGTCGAAGTCGGCCAGGCTGTGCTTCTGGCCGCCGACGTTCATCATCAGGAACAGGTCGAGCGTGGTGGTGATCCGCATCTCGTCGGGGTGGGCGTCCACCACGCTGTCGATGATGATCACCCGGGCTCCGGGCGGAGCGCTGGCGGTGATGTTGCGGAGCACCGCCAGGGAGTTCTCGTCCGGCCAGTCCAAGAGGTTCTTCAGGATGTAGACGTCCGCCTCGACGGGCACCGACTCCAGGCAGTTGCCCGGCACGATCCTGGTCCGGGAGGCGAGCCTGCCGCCGTCCTTGAGGTCCTCGTGGGCGCCGGCCACTACCTGCTCGAAGTCGAACAGCATGCCGTTGAGGTGCGGGAACCGGTCGAGCAGGGTGCGCAGAAGCAAGCCCTGGCCGCCGCCGATGTCCACGACCGTGCCGACGCCGGTCAGGTCGATGGTCTGCGCGACGACTTCGGAGCTGCGCACGCTGGAGTCCGTCATGGCCCGCGCGAACAGCTGCTCGTCGTCGGGCGCGTCCTCCCGCAGGTAGTCGTAGAACTCCTTGCCGTAGATCGACGGGATGACGGACTTGCCGGTGCGCAGCGCCTCCTCCAGGCGCGGCCACGCCTGCCAGGTCCACGGCGCGCCGATCCACAGAATGAGGTTGCGGATGCCGTCGAGCGAGTCCTCGCGCAGTGGCAGCGACATGTCGGTGTGCGCGAAGCTCCGCTCGCCGACCTCCTCGAACACGCCGTAGGTGGTCAGGGCACGCAACAGCCGGTACAGCAGGTGAGGTTCGAGACCCGCCCTCTCGGCGAGCTCCTCGACCGGGACGGGCTTGTCGCCGATCATGTCGGGGATCTTCAGCCGGGTTGCCGTCTGGACGGCAGCCGCGTTTCCGGCAGCGAATGCCAGCTCACCCAGCCTCCGAATGCCGGCGTCCCCGGCCGGTTGCGAAACGGTCATGGATTCCCTCGCGATCGTTGCGGGCTCCAGGTTCTGACGGCCCGACATTGACCGAGGGCGCTGGTGGGTCGCTGTCCCCGCACTGGTGGCGCGCCGCCCGACCGCGACCAGTGGGCCGCCAGGCGTACCACCCACGATACGCAAGGGCGGTTTTCAGCTCACATGCGACTCACAGAATCGAACTGCCGGGAGGCGGAATGCACCGTACTTTGATCGTGGCGCGGATGAAGCCCGAGGATGCCGACAAGGTCGCAGACCTGTTCCGCTGGTCGGACAGTACAGAACTGCCGCACCTCATCGGCGCGCGGCGACGCACGCTCTTCCGCTTCCACGACCTGTACATGCACCTCGTGGAGGCCGACGAGGACCCCACGAAGAAGCTGTACGCGGCACGGGAGCACCCGCTCTTCGAGGAGCTCCACGAGCGGCTGCTGCCGTTCATCACCGCGTACGACCCCAAGTGGTCCGAGCCCAAGCACGCCATGGCGCTGCCGTTCTACACATGGCAGGCCGACTGATGTCCCCCCAGGACACACACACCGCCGCGCCGACGGGGCCGGCGGAGCCCGCGGTCACCAAGGTCGCCGCGGTGGAGGTCCCGTCGAGCCCTCGGCACGGCGGCGATCTGCGGATCGTCCTCGGCCCGGCAACGACCGGAGTGACCAGCGGCTTCATGGGCACCGGCCTGCTGGCCGTCGGCGAGCGGATCAGGGAGCACTACCACCCGTACTCCGACGAGTTCCTGTACGTGGTGCAGGGCGGTCTGGAGGTGACGACGGACGGCACGGACGTCCACCGGGTGGCGGCGGGCGAGGGCATCCTCATCCCGCGTATGACCAGGCACAAGATGCTCAACGACGGAACCGTGCCGACGTTCGTCGTCTTCCACTCGTGCCCGCTCGCGCCCCGCCCCGAGCTGGGTCATGTCGACACGGAGGAGGCTGATCCCGATGGGGAGTGAACGACGTGCCGTCATCACGGGGATGGGGGTCATCGCCCCAGGCGGAGTCGGCACCCCTGCCTTCTGGTCCGCGGTGACCGCGGGCCGTACGGCCACGCGCCGCATCACCCTGTTCGGCCCCGAGCGGTTCCGTTGCCAGATCGCCGCGGAGTGCGACTTCGACGCGGCCTCGCTGGGCCTTACTCCGCAGGAGATCCGCCGGATGGACCGGGCCGTGCAGATGGCGGTGGCCGCCACCGGGGAGGCACTCGCGGACGCGGGGGTCGGCGAGGGTGACCTGGATCCGGCGCGTACCGGTGTCACCATCGGGAACGCGGTCGGCAGCACGATGATGATGGAGGAGGAGTACGTCGTCATCAGCGATGGCGGGCGCAAGTGGCTGTGCGACGAGGAGTACGGCGTACAGCACCTGTACGGCGCGGTCATCCCGAGCACTGCCGGGGTGGAGGTCGCCCGCCGGGTGGGTGCGGAGGGACCGACAGCCGTGGTGTCGACCGGCTGCACCTCCGGGCTCGACGCCGTCGGGCACGCCGCGCAGCTGATCGAGGAGGGCTCCGCGGACGTCGTGATCGGTGGTGCCACGGACGCCCCGATCTCGCCGATCACCGTGGCCTGTTTCGACTCGCTGAAAGCCACCTCGACCCGTAACGACGACGCTGAGCACGCTTGCCGTCCCTTTGACCGGGACCGTGACGGACTGGTACTGGGGGAGGGAGCCGCGGTCTTCGTGATGGAGGCCAGGGAACGGGCCGTACGGCGCGGTGCGAAGATCTACTGCGAGGTGGCCGGCTACGCCGGACGCGCCAACGCGTACCACATGACGGGCCTGAAGCCGGATGGCCGGGAACTCGCCGAGGCCATCGACCGAGCCATGGAGCAGGCCGGTATCTCGGCTGAGGACATCGACTACGTCAACGCGCACGGATCGGGCACCAGGCAGAACGATCGGCACGAGACAGCCGCGTTCAAGCGGAGCCTGAGGGACCATGCCCGCCGGGTACCGGTCAGCTCGATCAAGTCGATGGTGGGGCACTCCTTGGGCGCCATCGGCGCGATCGAGGTGGCCGCCTCCGCACTCGCCATCGAGCACGGAGTGGTGCCACCGACGGCGAACCTCACCACCCCGGACCCCGAGTGCGATCTCGACTACGTCCCGCGCGAGGCGCGCGAGCACCCCACCGACGTGGTGCTCAGCGTCGGCAGCGGCTTCGGCGGCTTCCAGAGCGCGGTCGTACTGATCTCTCCGAGGAGCAGGCGATGACAGTGATCACCGGTCTGGGCGTGGTTGCCCCCACGGGTGTGGGCCTGGACAACTACTGGGCCACCACGCTCGCGGGCAAGAGCGGCATCGACCGCATCCGCCGTTTCGACCCCTCCGGCTACACCACTCAACTCGCCGGACAGGTCGACGACTTCGAGGCGACCGACCACGTCCCGTCCAGGCTGCTCGCACAGACCGACCGGATGACGCATTTCGCGTTCGCCGGTGCGAACATGGCACTGGCGGACGCCCAGGTCGACCTCGCCGACTTCCCTGAGTACGAGAGGGCCGTGGTCACCGCGAACTCCTCCGGGGGCGTCGAATACGGTCAGCACGAACTGCAGAAGATGTGGAGCGGCGGCCCCATGCGGGTGAGCGCCTACATGTCGGTGGCCTGGTTCTACGCGGCCACCACCGGGCAGCTGTCGATCCATCACGGCCTGCGCGGCCCCTGCGGGCTGATCGCGACCGAGCAGGCCGGGGGGCTGGACGCCATCGGGCACGCCCGGCGGCAGCTGCGGCGCGGTGCCCGCATCGCCGTGACCGGTGGCACCGACGCCCCGCTCTCCCCGGCCTGCATGGTCGCGCAGCTGGCGACCGGGCTGCTCAGTCCGAGCGCGGACCCGACGGCCGCCTACCTGCCGTTCGACGACCGTGCAGCGGGCTACGTGCCGGGCGAGGGGGGCGCGATCATGATCATGGAACGGCGCGAGGACGCAGTGCGACGCGGTGCCGAGCGGATCTACGGCGAGATCGCCGGCTACGCGGCGACCTTCGATCCCGCCCCAGGCACCGGACGCGGTCCGACGCTCGGCCGGGCGATCCGCAACGCGCTCGGCGATGCCCGGATCGCCCCGGGCGACATCGACCTGGTCTTCGCGGACGGCTGCGGGATGTCGACTCTGGACCGCGCGGAAGCCGCGGCACTGACGGAGGTGTTCGGCCCGCGCGGTGTGCCCGTCACCGTGCCAAAGGCCGCAACGGGGCGGATGTACTCGGGCGGCGGCGCTCTCGATGTCGCCACAGCTCTGTTGGCCATCCGCGACGGCGTGGTGCCACCCACTCCGCATGTGGGCGAACTCGCCTCGGGCTGCCCACTGGATCTTGTCCGTGCTGAGCCGCGGGAGCTGCCGATACGTCATGCACTCGTCTGCGCCAGGGGTGTGGGCGGGTTCAACGCAGCCCTGGTGCTGCGTGCGGCGGCCTGACGAGCCCGGAGCACGGACCTGTCTCATGACCCACGGGTTTCGGCAGGGCCCGTGGGCGACTGAACCCACCAACCTACGAGGGAGCGAACGTGAGCACATTGACTGTAGAAAAGCTGCTCGAGATCATGCGGGCCACCCAGGGCGAGTCCGGGGACGCGTCAAGCCTGACCGAGGACGTCCTCGACAAGCCGTTCACCGACTTGAACGTCGACTCGCTGGCCGTCCTTGAGGTCGTCACCCAGATCCAGGACGAGTTCAAGCTGCGCATACCGGACTCCGCCATGGAAGAGATGGAGACCCCTCGGCAGGTGCTCGACTACGTCAACGCGCGCCTGGAAGAGGCGGCCTGAGATGGCCGGCCGTACCGACAACTCCATCGTCATCGACGCCCCCATGGGACTGGTCTGGGACATGACCAACGACGTTTCCCAGTGGGCTGTTCTGTTCGAGGAGTACACCGAGTCGGAGGTGCTCGCCGTCGAGGGCGACACGGTCCGCTTCCGGCTCACGACCCAGCCGGACGAGGACGGGAAGCAGTGGAGCTGGGTCTCCGAGCGGACTCCCGATCTTGAGAGCCGCACGGTCACCGCACACCGGCTCGACAACGGCCTGTTCGAGTACATGAATATTCGCTGGGAGTACACGGAGGGCCCGGACGGCGTTCGAATGCGCTGGGTCCAGGAGTTCACCATGAAGCAGTCCGCGCCCGTGGACGACTCCGGCGCCGAGGATCATCTGAACCGGCAGACGGTCAAGGAAATGGCCCGCATCAAGAAGCTGATCGAAGAGGCCGCCCAGGCCGACGCCGAGGGCAGCACCCTGGCAGCGGGGAACGACAGCGTGAAGGAAGCGTCGATGCCGAACGGCGGCCGCGGACCGGTCTTCAGGGTGCTGCTGCGAGCCGAGATCTCCGAGGGCAGGGAGAAGGAGTTCGAGGATGCATGGCGGGAGATTGGCGAGATTATCACCGGCCAGCCCGCCAACCTCGGCCAATGGCTCATGCGTAGCCACGATGAGCCCAGCGTCTACTACATCATCAGCGACTGGACCGACGAAGAGTGCTTCCGCGCGTTCGAGCGCAGCGAGGAGCACGTCGGACACCGGAGCAAGCTTCAGCCGTTCCGGACGAAGGGCTCCATGGTGACCACCGACGTCATTGCCGAGATGACGAAGGCGGGAGTGACACGGTGAGCACCGGCATCGAGCGGGGCACGGTTCGCGTCACCATCTACGTTCGGGTGCGGAACGAACAGGATCCGGACGAGGTCGAGAAGTTGGTGCGGGCGTACCACGAGTCCAGCAAGGCATTGCAGGGTACGTCCGGCCTGCTCCGCAACGAACTGCTGCGCGACTTGAAGGAACCGGTCCGTTTCGCCGTGCTGAGCGAGTGGGAGGATCGGCATGCGTTCCTGGAATGGGAGGAGGGTGCCCGGCACAAGGGGCAGACGGCGCCGATCCGCGAGTTCGCCGACCCGAGTCCATCCGGAAGGCCCTTCGCCGTTTACGACGTGATCGCGGCCTACTCGACATGACCGATATTCTCCATGAAGGGGGTGTGCCGGCTTGCGGGCACCCCCCTTTTTTGGACTCGCCAGTAGTTACATCCTGAACGATTTCTGGCCCGGTCCGCCGGCCGCAGTTATATCTACTGCGGAGGTTTCTTCGCAGGTCCCACTTGCGTAAGCGCTTGCCGACGCATCGGGTTTCCGTGAGGCTGTGAACAATTTATTCCTGTGACATGCCTTCGAAACTCTAGGGGCTTCAAGTGCCCCTAGGATAGGATGACTTATGGTGAGTGTCCGCCCTCGATCGGAGATATCAATTCGGCTGGCACGGTAATCCGTTACTTGGACTTTTCGTGACTGAGGCGATCACGCCCAGCAGGGGGATCACGCGGATGAGTAATGTGGATGAGGTGCGGCTTCGTGTACTGGGGCCTCTGGAAGTAATCGGCAGCGAAGATCACGAATTGACGCCGAGCGCACCAAAGTTGCGGCAACTGGTGGCGCTCTTGGTTGTGTCTGGGAACCGGATCGTAGGTATACACGAGATGATGGATGAGTTATGGGGAAGCCGCCCACCTGTGAGCGCGCTCGCCACTCTCCAGTCGTACATCTACAAGATCCGGAAGAACGTCTTTGAAGCGCTCGGGGGCGCGGGTGTCACGCTGCACACCAAGCCGAACGGCTACCGGTTGGATATTCCGGCAGGCGTCCTCGATGTGCATCGTTTTGAGGAGCTGATCGACCAGGGCCGGAAGGCGCTTGACGGCGGAGACGCCGAGACCGCCGCCGAACTCCTGGCGGACGCCCTCGCCTTCTGGCGTGGTGGTCCGCTCGCGAACGTCGAACCAGGCGATCAGCTCGGTGTCCAGATCACGCGCTTCCAGGAGCGCCGGATGCGCGCAGTGGAGCTGCGGCTCGAGGCCGAACTCCAGCTCGGTCGGCACCGCGAGCTGATCAGTGAACTGAAGACGCTGTGCTCCACCCATCCCCTCGACGAGGGGATGCACGGCAAACTCATGATCGCGCTGTACCGCTCCGGCCGGCGGCACGAAGCCCTGGAGACGTATCAGACCTTTCGACGGGGCATGATCGACGAGCTGGGACTGGAGCCCTCGCCCATGCTGGCCCGACTGCACACCGCCGTGCTGGTGGCCGAACCTGAACTGCATCTCGAGGGTGAGCCCGCACCCGAACTGGGACTGCGTCCGTTGCAGACCATGCCGGACGGCACCGATGCGGCGTCCGGGCGCACCGGCAACGGCGACGACGGGGAGTTGGCGGAGGCCGCCGGATCGCGGATCGCGGCCGCGGTCGGACTGTCGGTGGGGGGCCCGACCCAGCAGGTCCGCTCTGTCCCGCATCCGGCTCAGCTCCCGCCCGACATAGCGGACTTCACCGGACGGACGAAGGTGCTCGCCCGGCTGGAGAGCCGCCTCGCGGAATGCCGTGAGCTGCACGCCCCGCTGCCTGTCCTGTGGATCACCGGCATGCCGGGCGTAGGTAAGTCGGCTCTGGCCATCCGACTCGCACACCGGGTGCGCGACCGGTTCCCGGACGGTCAGCTCTACGTGGACCTGCGCGGCGACAGCGCCGATCCGGTCCGCCCGCGCACCGTGCTGCACCGCTTCCTCGCCGCACTTGGCGAGCCCCGCTCCGCTCTCCCCGACGACATCGACGAAGCCAGTGAGTTGTTCCGCAGCCGCTGTGCCTCCCGGTCGCTTCTCTTTCTCCTCGACAGTGCCGCGACCACTGCCCAGGTCAAGTCGCTGCTGCCGGGCAGCGGCGACTGCGCGGTCATCGTGACCAGCCTCGCGCACGGACTCGCCGGCTCCGATCTGGTACTCCTCGACCCGCTTCCCGATGACGAGGCCCACCAGTTGCTCACCTCGATCATCGGACCACAGCGAGCGGGCGAGGACCCGCCCGCCGTCGACCGTATCGTCGAGCTCTGCGGGGGACTTCCCGTCGCGCTGCGGGCAGTCGGCACCCGGCTCGGCCGGCTGCCGGGCTGGCCGCTTGGCCAGTTCGCCGAGAGGCTCGCCGACCCTCGCCGCCGTCTTGACGAGTCCAGCCTCCCCGACCTCGACCTGCGCGCCTCGTATCATGCGGGGTTCCGGCAGCTGGACGAGCGAGACCGGCTGGCCATGCAGTTGTTCGCGATGCGCACCGGGGGTCCGTTCACCGCGGAGGACGCCGCCAAGCAGCTCGGCTGCGACCTGGTGAGCGCTGAGGGGGTGCTCGCCCGGCTCGCTGAGCGGCATCTGCTGCAGGCGGCGGGAACCAAGGACGGTCCGCTGGGCTACTCCGTCCATGAACTGGTGAGGGTTTACACGCTGCAACGACTGGCCGGGAACTGACGACTGACCGCCGACCCATCGGCGGACGATGGGACACGAACTCGGAAGACGGAAAGGTGGACGCGGCCGTGTCGCACGCGGAACATCCGCCGGCGCGACACGGCCGCACGCATCAGATCCCCCCGTCCACGTTGATCGTCTGGCCCGTCACGTATGAGGACAGATCGCCGGCAAGGAAGAGCGCGGCGTCGGCGATCTCATCTGTTGCGCCGAGCCGCCCGAGCGCAGTCTTCTCGCTGTAGCGAGCGACCAGTTGGGCACGTCGTTCGGCCAGGATCGCCTTGGTGTCGTCGCTGTCGATCACTCCGGGCGCGATCACGTTGACCCGCACCCCGCGCCCGCCCAGCTCCTTCGCCGCCGAGCGAGCGAACCCTTCCAGGCCTGCCTTGGCCGCCGTGTAGTGACTCCGCAGAGCGATGCCGCGAGCCGCGGACCGCGAGCCGATCAGTATGACGGAGGACCGTTCCCCGTACAGGGGAAGGGTCTTCTGCACCACCATGAAGGCCGCGGTCAGGCTGGTGTCCAGCACCCGGTGCCACTCCTCCAACTCCAGTTCCGACAGCGGGACATGGCTGATCACGCCGGCGTTGTGCACGACGACGTCCAGCGACCCGTACCTGGCTTTCGCCTCGTCGGCCAGCCGGTCGACGTCGGCCGGGTTGTTGACGTCGGCCCGCAGCAGGTGGTGGTCCCCGTCGATCTTCTTCAGTTCGTTCGCCAACTGGTCCGCCTGCGCGCTCGGGTACTGGTGGCAGGCCAGGACGTCGGCTCCCGATCGGGCAAGGGCGAGCACGATGGCCCGACCGATGCCTCGACTGCCGCCCGTGACGAGCGCATGTTTGCCGGTGAGGGGCAGATTCATACGGGGTGCTCCCAATTCGCATGCGAGGACCGGATGGTTGCATCGGATACTTTCGGACCCCGCTGGTCACGGGCTGGGGGCAGGACACCAGCGGGTCACCATCAGATAGCACGACGGGAGCCCGTCTTGATGAGCGGCACCTAGGGGAGCAGAACGACCTGCCCGGCGTGCACCAGTCCGGAGCCGAAACCGATGAGCAGGGCCGCTTCCCCGGACCGGGCCTGGCCCGAGGCGAGCAGGCGTTCCATCGCCATCGGAATCGAGGCGCCGGAGGTGTTGCCGCTGTCGGTGATGTCCCGGGCAACAGCCGTGTCGGCGGGCAGGCCGATGTCCTTGACCAGCGCGTCGGTGATGAGTCCGTTCGCCTGGTGCGGGATGAAGGCGGACAGCTCGTCGGGTGTGAGACCGGCTCGTTCGATGGCGTCACGGGCCGCCTGGCCCATGGTCTCGGTGGCCCATCGGAAAACCTTCCAGCCCGTCATGCACAGGTAGGGCCAGGGAAGTTCAGGATTCTCGCGCAGACTCGGCGTCCAGTGGCCGGTCATGGTGATGGCGTCCATCCGCTCGCCGTCCGCCCCCCAGGCCACCGGGCCGATGCCCGGCGTCTCGGACGGGCCGATGACAACGGCGCCCGCACCATCCGCGAAGAGGAAGGCGGTGGCCGGATCGTCGGCGTCCACCACATCCGTCATCCGGTCTGCCCCGACCAGCAGCACGTTGCGGGCGGTGCCCGACCGGACCATGCTGTCCGCGACAGCGACGCCGTGGCAGAACCCGGCACAGGCCGCCGACAGATCGAATGCCGCGGTGGGCGCGGCGCCGAGCCGATACGCCACGTCCACCGCCAGCGCGGGCATCTGAAGGAGATGGCTGATCGTCGCGACCAGGACGCAGTCCACCTCGTCGGTCGACAGTCCGGCCGCGGCCAGGGCCTTCTCCGAGGCCGTAGCCGCCATCATCGCCAGCGGCTCGTCGGGCCCGGCGAACCGCCGGGTGTGGATGCCCGACCGGCGCGCGATCCACTCGGGATCCACTCCGATCCGCGGGGCGATCTCCTCGTTGGTGACGACGCGCGCGGGCCGGTACGCTCCGACGCCCCGAATACGGCTGCCGCCGACCGGAGCCGCCTGAGACAACGACAACTGAGACATCTGCGCTCCTTCGTACGGATCCACCAGCGAGGCGATGCTCGCAGTGCCGCATCGCGGCCCGATGGGGTGTACAGACGGCCGTCACCAGTGGCGGAACAAGCCGTTCACCACTGATCCCCCAGCGGGCGTAGCCGCTGAGGGACCGAGGCGTGGACACGCCGTCAATTCGCCCGCAGATCCGAGGCCTTCGTCGGCGCGGGAGGTGGGGATGGGGAAGACGGGGGTGCATCCGTCGGTTCGACCGCCAGGTGTGGCAGCCGCTTGTCGAGCCAGCCGGGCAGCCACCAGTTGGCGGTGCCCAGTACCCGCATGACGGCCGGCACCAGCATGGTGCGGATGACGAACGCGTCCAGTGCCACGGCCGCCGCCAGGCCCACGCCGAACTCGGCGATGATCCGCTCGTCGCGGAAGACGAACGCCGAGAACACGCAGATCATGATGACCGCAGCCGCGTTGATGACCCGGCTGGTGTTCGTCAGGCCCACCGTCACGGCCCTGGGGTTGTCGTGGGAGTGCACCCACTCCTCGTGCATCCGGCTGACCAGGAACACCTGGTAGTCCATCGACAGCCCGAACAGCACCGCCAGCATGACCGTCGGCAGGAACGCCTCGACCGGTCCGGCCCCGCCGACCCCGAGGGGTCCCGAGAGCCAGCCCCACTGGAAGAGCGCCACCAGCACGCCGAACGAGGCCGCTGCGGCGAGCAGGTTCATCACCGCGGCAGTCAGAGGGATCACGAGACTGCGGAAGGCCGCGAGCAGCAGCAGGAACCCGAGCGCCACCACGATCAGCACGAACCATGGCAGCTTGCCGAGCATGACGGTGGCGAAGTCGTCGAAGGTCGCGGTCTGTCCTCCGACGTAGACGTTCATCGTGGTGCCGCGCTCGGCGGCCGGGATCGTCGTGTCGCGCAATCGTGCGATGAGATCCGATGTCGCCTCGTCCTGCGGGGCGGTTTTCGGGATCACCTGGACCACGGCCGTCGTGGCGCCCGGCTGTGCGGGCAGTGCCACCACCGAGGCCACGTCCGCGTCGTTCCGTACGGTGTCGGCAAGTTGCCGTAGGGCGTCCTTATCGCCTTGGCCGTCGAGTTCGGCGACCAGTTGCAGCGGGCCGTTGAAGCCCGGTCCGAAGCCGTTCTCCAGCATGTCGTATGCCTGGCGAGTGGTGTTCGACTCGGGGCGGTTGCCCTGGTCGGAGATGCCGAGCCGGAGCGAGAAGAACGGGATGCTCAGAATGGTGAGCACGACCACGGCGGCGGTCAGCAGCCCGCCCGGACGGCGCTGGACGAACGCCGCCCACCGCACCGCAAGTCCGCGCGGTTCCTCCTGGCTCGAGCCCTCGTCGGCCAGTCGCCGCCGCTCCCGGCGGCTGAGCACCCGCATGCCGCACAGCCCCAGCATCGCCGGCATGAATGTCACCGAGGCGGCCATGGTGAGCACCACCACCGTGGTGGTGGCGATAGCGACGCCGGTAAGGAACTCAAGCCTGAGTGCCAGCAGGCCGAGCAGCGCGATGCACACCGTGGCACCGGCGAAGAGCACCGCGCGGCCCGACGTGTTGAGCGCCCGGACGGCAGCATCTTCCGGGTCGAGGCCCGCCTTCAGCCCCTGCCGGTGGCGGGTGATGATGAACAGCGCGTAGTCGATTCCCACGCCGAGGCCGATCAGTGTCGAGAGGGTGGCGGCCAGTTCCGGTACGTCGGTGCCGTGCGACAGAAGCTTGATCGTCATCACGCCGGTGCCGACGCTGAACAGGGCGCTGATCAGTGGCAGCAGCATCGCGAGCAGCGACCCGAATGCGAGATAGAGCACGATCGCGGCGGCCACGAGGCCCACGAACTCGGCGATGTTGCCGGCCTGCCCCTCCTCGATCTTCTCCGTGACGGGTCCTGAGACCTCGACCTCGATCCCCTCGGTACGGGCCGCGGCCGCGGTGTCGACGACGCGCTCGGCCTCGTCCACCGACAGTTCCTCGGCCGTCTTGTGGTAGGTGATCCTGGCGTAGGCGGTACGGCCGTCGCGGCTGATCTGGGTGGCGCCGGCCTGGGAGTACGGACTGGTCACCGAGCCGACGGTGTCGAGTCGGCCGATCTCATCGAGTGTCGTGGACAGCCGCTCGCGTACCGCGGCATCCCGGACGTTCCCGTCGGCCACGTGCCAGACAACGGTGTCCATGTCGCCCGCGCGCTCCGGGAACGCGGACTCGACGAGGTCCTGTGCCTTCTCCGATTCGGTGCCGGGGACGGAGAAGACGTTCGCGTAAGCGGGGCCTGCGGCCTGGCTGGCCACAGAGACGCCGCCCAACACCAACAGCCACATGAGCAGAACTAAGAGGCGATGCCGGAAGCACCAGCGAGCCAGCGGGGTCATGCCGCTCCTCAGAATTAATCGGCCGATCGATTAATACTTGCGAAGGTAGCATACCGAGGCAGAGCCCAGGTGACGGCACGACACATGTGCGACACCTCCCAAGCCCCAGAACGGGAGTTGGAAGAACGATGGCGCGGATCGCCGGAAGCACCGCCGGAGTTACCCGGCAGCGGATCCTGGACGCCGCGAGCGTGCTGTTCGCGGAGCACGGCTACGCCGGAACTTCGATGCGCGACCTCGCGCAGTACCTGGGAATGACCAGCGCGGCCCTCTACTACCACTTCCCGGCCAAGGAGGAGCTGCTCTCGGCGCTCGTGGGCCCGGTCGTGGAGGCCCTGGACCAGTTCGCCGACCAGGTCGAGGACGCCGAGTTCGACCAGGAGAGGCTGGTCCGCGGCATCATCGCGGCCCTGGAGAACAGCGGTCGCACCCTGCAGGCCATCGCGACCGAGCCCGCCGCGCTCCGCATCCTGGTCGACCGCCACGACCTCGGACGGCGACTGGCGCGGCTGGAGCGGCTCATCGCCGGTACGGACGACCCCGAGATGATGCTGCGCTGTCGCTGTGCGCTCGGCGCGATCCGCATCGGCGTCATGTCGATACACGCGAAGGTGCCGGGTCCGGGCGTCTCGGCGGACACAACCCCGGAGTCGGGCCCGACGCCGCCCCGACTCACCGATGTCGAGCGCGAGTTGCTCGTGTCGATCGCGCTGGCGGTGCTCAACGCGCCGGCGTCGAGCGGTGGCCGGGCCGCCTGACTCCACCGGTGTGGCCGGCACGGAAGCACGGCCTCGTCCGCTCCTTCCTGGCGCCCACTAGAAGCCGAACACCTGGGTCCAGGTCGAGTTGTCGTCGACCAGACCGAGGCCCATAGTGGTGAGGGAGCAGTTGAGGATGTTCTCGCGGTGACCTGGTGAGTTCATCCACGACCCCATCACGGACTCGGGGGAGTTCTGTCCACGGGCGATGTTCTCGGCACCGGGAGCCTGATAGCCCTGGGCGATGGCCCGGTCGGCGAAGCTGCGGCCGTCCAGACTGGTGTGGTCGAAGTAGTGGTTGGCCGACATGTCCTCACTGTGCAGCTGGGCGGCACGCGCGAGACGGTCGTCGAGCTTCAGGTAGCTACAACCGGCCTTGGCCCGCTCGGTGTTGGTGATCGCCAAGACCTGCTCGGCCGGAGCGTCCACGGGATCGACGGCGGGAGTGGGAGTGGGGGGCGACCTGGGCTTGGGGTGCGCCCCATTCGGCTTCGACGGTGTCGGCGAGGGCCGCATCTGGGAAGCACTGGGCGTGGGCGCGTGTGACGTCCTGGGTGAAGGGGAGGGGGTGCCGGAGCAGTGCGAGGGGTTGAGGACATGGGTGCCGTGGGTATGGCGGACCGCGAGTCGGCCGCGGACTGCACCGTGTTCCCCTCCCCGTCCGGCGGCATGATCAAGCTCGCGAGCGTGCCCCCGATGATCAGCACAGCTACCGCGGCGGCCAGGCCGGTGATGCGGCGCCGCTGATGTATTCGCCTTTGGACGCGGCGTCCGCGTCGGTCGGACGTGCGGGCGCCGTGGACCGGCTCGAACACGGCGGTTTGATCGCCCGGCCCGGATGTCGTACCCGTGTCCGGCCGGGAGGTGCCTACATGGTCGTGGCCTCCCATAACCGTGAGATTGCTCCTGCCTTGGTGTCCCGGCGCGTCGAAGGCCATGGGCTCGGCAGGTGCTCGGCGTCGTTGAGGGCGGTCAGCCCAGCGAGATCGGTCAGCGTGGTGGGCATGGGCACCAGGCCCAGGCCCGCCAACAGCCCCTCGGCGGGCACCAGTCCGGCCTGGTGACCCGAGCAGAGTGAACAGTCCCGTGCGTGCTGAGCGATGCGCTTGCGCCACCGTGCAGACGGGCGGCCGTCCCAGCTTCCGATCACTCGATCGAAGTGCACCCACAACGGCGTCGCAGACAGCGCGCGTACAACAAGGAGCGCGGTCTCCAGCTGCGCCTTTCATCCGCTGCACATGCACGGCCGTGCGCTGCGCTGACAGCTCCACCGCGGTGGCCACCTCGAGCCTGCTCATCTCGCCGGCGGCCTCCAGCCACCACAGCGACAACAACGTGCGGTCGTCGTGGTCCAGCCAACGGGTGGCCTCCGCCGGTCGCCGAGCGCACGGAGCATGGTCTCCTGCACGACGTCATCGACGTCGGCATGCCCGTTCAGCGCCCGCCCCACGATGTTGTACACCAGCGGCAGATAGGCACCGACCAGCTCGTCCTGCGCCCAGAGGGCGCCACGCTGCGCCGCCTCGACCACCGCGTACTCGTGCTCTCCCATTGCCGCCACGCCTGACCCATCCCTTTCCGGTTCCCGCATTTTTTCGCCCGGTACAAGGGGAGACCTTGAGGTGTAGACCTCATCACAGAAAATTGGTTAGTGCTTGGCGTCGTTCACTCGAGCAGGTCGCCGAGTTACTGAGGCGGCAGCGAGGCCGACTCCCGCGGTACCGACGGCGGCAGATCAGACGCAGGCCGGGTCAGGTGTACTGGCGTACAACGAGACGAGCCTCACAGACGCCCTCCGCGTCGGTGTCGTCATCCCGCTGAGTGGGTTGCGGGCCCGCCAGATCCGCATCGACGGGGGCTTCCTGCAGCACGGTTCGAATCGCCGGCGCGGCCTCGATCTGGGTGGCCACCACCGCAGGCCGAGAGCGACGCACCAGGTCGATCAGTCCATAACGGCTGGGTGCTTCGTGGCCGGTGCTGCGGTGGGTGCAAAGCCTACGCGGGTGTCCCCGGCCGCGACCGGGGCGGTCACGGTCACCTCGACCCCCGTGTCCGGTCAGGGCCGAGGCACCTGCGACTTCGACTTCGCCGCATTCGGGGCGCCGTGAACCGCTCCGGGGCAGGCGGAGCCCCCACCAATCGCGGAGCGGTTCATATTCTGCTGGGGCCAGTGGTTCGCGACACTCGGACCCGTCGATCCCTCCGGGTCGGCCCCCTGCCCCGACGACCGGCCCAAGAGGGGACCGACCAAACGCCACCTGAGCCATACGTTCGGTCCGCTCCTGACTCATCCCGGTCCCACCACCTTGAACCGCTTGGGGCGAGCCTGGACCGAGGAGGACCGCTCGGCGAACTCTAGGCCCTGATTAACGCGCTCACCACCGGACACTGCCTTGATCTCTACTGCGGGATCAGCGAAGCACCTAGTGGTCGACCTTGCCCTTGATGTGCCTGACCACGAACTCGTAGGCGCGGTCACCCACCCGGGCACCGAGATCCCATCCGGCCTCGATCGCCGACATGAAGTGCACGCCGCCCCACAACCTACTCATGCCACAGGCTTGGTTCAGCTCAGTCCAGGTGTCGAAGTGCACTACGAGATCCTTGACCGGTGTGACACCCGGTTCCGCCAATGACGAGCCCTTGGCGTACGGCAACGTGAAATCCACGGTGTCCGAGTCGAGGAAACGGTGCGTCACCTGTGCCTGAGCGGCCATCAGGCTCGTCGATCCGGACGGGTATTCCGGATGATCCCCCACCAGCAGGTAGCCTCGCCACTGGTCGGCTGGGATATCGCTCACTGTGCCCTCCCCGGGCCCGCCCCAGGCCGTGACCTTTTTGCCACCGTACACATGTCGAATCGCGGTGAACGGCCGCGGCGCGTCGTAGCGGAGCTTGTTCTTCCATACCGCGATGCAGGTGTCGAACGCGGCAGTGGCCGCCAGCATGTGTGCCTGAATCCATCCGTCGAGATCCAGGTCATGGGCCGCGCATGCTTCTCCGATGGAGAGACCGATCCCGAGAAACTTGTCATCGAAGATCTCCGCCATCAGTTTCTGCTCGTCCGTGAGCTCCGCTGATGCCGCCAGCACTTCATCCACCTGACGTTTGTACGCCCTGGCGTTGGTGTGGTCGCTGTTCTTCGGAGGCGCGACACGGAATTCGTCGGGGTGTGCGTAGGAGTACGGCTTGGCGACGCTCAGTTGGGGCGTCACAAACTGCTGTACAACGAATGCGCCGACGTCCCCGGTTCCTTGCTGGAGTCGGCGATCGTGGGGGCCGAGGAGGGGCTGCCAGCGTGAGGGGTTTCGGATCTCGAAGGCCGAGTTGACGGGGCGGTATCCGAGGTAGTCCGCGTAGGGCTGTGGGTTGTACTTGCGGCCGCCTTCGTCGCCGAGCTGGTTCATGCCGTCGCGCTGCCGGTTCGCGAGGATGGCCTTCGCGGCGAGATTTCCGATGCCGATAGGAGTGGTTTTGTTTTCCGTCTTGTCGTCCGGGTCCAGGCCGACGGAGGTCATGATCTTGCGCCACTCCGCAGTCTGCGTCGGCAGCAGGGTTTCGAGTATCCGGTGGGAGGCGTAGAGAAGGGCGATGTTCTTGTTCCTGTTGGTGGCGCGCTCGCTGGCGGGGCGACGGCCCAGCTTGGAGTACACGCCGACTGCTGTCGGGTGGTAAGGCGCCACAGCGTCGAACCACGCGAGTTGCGCCATTTGTGTGACGCGAATCATCATGGTGACGTCCATGGGCGCGATGGCCTTGAGGCCACCTGCCGCCTGCCTCCCCTCGACGAACAGTTCTCTGACGGAGTTTCCGGTGTCGAAGTTGAAATCGGGTGCCGGATCCGCCGCTGTGCCGCTCGACCGAGCGGCCAGGGCCGTGCCGGCGTTTCCGACGAGGCTGAGCCCGGCACCGCCGAGCATGCCGAGAAGAAGGGTGCGGCGCTGCGGGGTGAGTCGGTCGCTGCGGGATTTCTGGTGCGGGTTCACTTCGATGTCCTTTCCAGCGGATGCGGTACTAGTGGACTTTGCCGTCGATGTGCTTGCGTACGAACTCGTAAGCGCGGTCGCCGACCCGCCGGCCGACATCCCAGCCGGCAGTGATCGACGGCATGAAGTGCACGCCGCCCCACAGCCTGCTGAGTCCGCAGTCCTGGGTGAACTGGGTCCAGGTGTCGAAGCGCAGCACCAGTTCCTTGGCGGGTGCGATGCCTGGTTCCACCTGCGAGGCGCCCTGCGGAACGGGCAGCGAGAACCCGAGTTCGTCCGAGCCGAGGAAGCGTCGCGACGCCTGTGCCTGCGCGGCACACAGGCTCGCCGACCCGGAGGGGTACTCGGGGTGGTCCGCCGTGTTCAGATACGGGCGCCACTGGTTGGCGGGGATATCGTTGACGGTCCCCATGCCCCGTCCGCCCCAGGCGGTGACCGGCTTACTGCCGTACAGATAGCGAATCGCGCTGAACGGCCGCACCGCGTCATAGCGGTGCTTGTCATTCCAAGCCGCGATGGCGGAGTCAAAGGTTGCGACGGAGGCAACCATCTGCAACTGGATCCACCCATCGAGGTCCAGATCATGATGCTCGGCCGCGGCAGCGACTGAGAGGCCGATTCCAAGGAACTTGTTGTCGAAGATCTCGGCCATCATCTTGCGCTCGTCCGTGAGCTCCGCTGATGCCGCCAGAACCTCGTCCGCCTGATGCTTGTACGCCTGGCGGTTGTTGTGGTCGCTGTTCCGTGGTGGCGGACTGCGGAACTCATCGGGGTCGCTGTAGGAGTACGGCTTGACGACGCGGAATTGCGGCGTTGCGAAGTTCTGCACGATGAACGCGCCGACGTCCCCGGTTCCTTGCTGGAGTCGGCGATCGTGGGGGCCGAGGAGGGGCTGCCAGCGTGAGGGGTTTCGGATCTCGAAGGCCGAGTTGACGGGGCGGTATCCGAGGTAGTCCGCGTAGGGCTGTGGGTTGTACTTGCGGCCGCCTTCGTCGCCGAGCTGGTTCATGCCGTCGCGCTGCCGGTTCGCGAGGATGGCCTTCGCGGCGAGATTTCCGATGCCGATAGGAGTGGTTTTGTTTTCCGTCTTGTCGTCCGGGTCCAGGCCGACGGAGGTCATGATCTTGCGCCACTCCGCAGTCTGCGTCGGCAGCAGGGTTTCGAGTATCCGGTGGGAGGCGTAGAGAAGGGCGATGTTCTTGTTCCTGTTGGTGGCGCGCTCGCTGGCGGGGCGACGGCCCAGCTTGGAGTACACGCCGACTGCTGTCGGGTGGTAAGGCGCCACAGCGTCGAACCACGCGTTGTGCGTCAGATGGGTGACGCGAATCAGCACGGTGGCGTCCATGGGGGCAACAACCGCAAAGCCTTTGGCCAATGCCATTCCACCGAGCACATCTCTGATCGCGTTGCCCGTGTCGAAGTTGAAATCGACGGCCTGGCCTGAGGCATCGTCATCCGGTGAATCCGCCGCCGCCACCCCGGCGTTCGCGACCATGGCGATCCCGGCACCTGAGAGTATGCCGAGAAGTACATTGCGGCGCGGTGCGGTGAAGCCGTTGTTTTCGGGCTTCTGAGATGGGTTCACGTCGGTCCCCTTTCCGGCGGACGCATCTCCGCCAGGCTGGCAATGATGATCACTCTGTTCACCGGGCGGGCCGCCGGCAGTGATGCTGCGGGGCACGGATGCGAGGGTTCTCGTTCGGAGAGACCACGAGGTTCTTTAGGGCCTGGACGACCATGGGGAAGTGGCGGATGCTGAGCGTCATCCCCCGTGCGCAGAGTTGCTCGTCGTCGGGAGTGCGTCCTCGCGCAGGCAGCCGCTGAACACCGTGCCCGAAGACGTCCGGGATGACGGATCAGCCCGTGCGCATCGCTTCCCCCAGGATCCGGCCGTGCCCCCGGGTCCATGATGCGCAGATCCACAACACCGGGTTGCGGATGCCATCCGGTCAGTCCTCGCGCAGTGGCAACGAGGTGTCGGTATGCGAAGAACCGCCCACCGACCTCTCTAAAACGCCGCAGGTGGTCACGGCGTCCAGTAGCCGGTACAGGCAGATCAGGGTCGAGACCCGTCTTCCTGGCGAACTTCTCAACCGGCACGACCTTGTCATCGATCAGATCCGGGATCTTCAACCGGGCCGCCGCGCGGATGACTGCCGCATTCCCGGCCTCGCAGCCTCCTGTTGGCCGTTGCCGTGAGCTGGTTGAGAAACGCTCATGGATTCCCTCGCGATCGATGGGGTTTCCGGGCTCTGACGGCTCCGAGATTTACCGAGGACTCTGGTGAGCCGCTGTCTCGGCACTGGTGGCCACTGTCACCGCAGTGGTGCGCCACTGTTTCGCGCTGGTGGCCCAGCACCTGGCCGGCCCCAACCAGTGGGCCGGCGCTGGGGGAACCAACGCAGTGACGCAACCAAACCGCTCCCTTGGCCGGACCGCACAAACCCGGACCGGGTCGTCGCGCGAACTTGGAAGCCTGCCAGCCTCTGAGTCGGGCCGGTAGCCGGGGGTGTGGGATATGCGCAGGGCGGCGGCTTGACCGACGCCAAGAGGGCTGCGAGGGAGCGGATCCGGCTGGAAGCGGTCGGTCGCTTCGAGAGCGGAGCGAAGAACAGGGAGATCGCGGCCGTGCTGCGGGTGAGTGAGCGGTCGGTGGAGCGCTGGCGCCGTCAGTGGCGCGAGCGGGGCCAGGAGGGTGTCCGGGCGAAGGGCTCGCCGGAGCGCCCGAGGCTGGTGGGTGTGCAGATGGCCAGGCTGGAAAGGGAGTTGGAGCGTGGCCCGCTCGCCCATGGCTGGGCTGACCAGCGGTGGACGCTGGCCCGGGTGAAGACGCTGATCGGACGGTTGTTCCACGTCAACTACACGGTGGAGGGGACATGGCGGCTACTCAAACGCCATGCCTGGTCGTGGAGCAGCCGGCCCGGCGGGCAACCGAACGTGATGACGGAGCGGTTGAGTTGTGGAAGAAGGGCGTGTGGCCGCAGGTGGAATGACTGCGGCGGCGCTCGGAGCCTTTATCGTCTTCGAGTTGCGCCGTGAGGCGCTGTGTTTCGTGCGGAGGTGAGAGACCTTCGCCACTGACCTGTCGTAGCAGAGAGGTGGAGCTGAGGGCAGCCTGATCCGGTTCAGTAGCAGCCCGTAGAGTCGGACGATCTTGGCGAGGCAGGCCGGCCCGGGACTGGTGCGGCGTGCGGTGCGTCGCGATGGGGGAGGTTGGTGGCCAGATACCAGCTGGCCATCTCCGGCAGCGTGGCCCGGTCGGTCGTGGCGACGATCAGGCAGCGGCTCAGGCCGCTGCTCGCTAACCCGCTCGGCATCCCAGGAGGACTCGGGCAGGAAGAACTGCCCCTGCTGCACCACCACTGAACGACCTGTCGACCGGCACGAAGGCATGGGTCAGCAGGCTCTGACGCTCTCGGTCCCGCTGATACTGCGTCGGTGATGATGATGCCCTCAGCGCTGATGGTCTCACGGCTGACCAGGACGCTGAGCAGCTGGCCGGATCAAGGTAGCCCTAGCGGGCGGCGATGACCCGGATCGGCTGGTGGCCCTGGTGCGGGTCGGCAAGGTCCCGGCGACAGCGCTCCTGGCGGTGCGTGCGGTTCCGGCCCTCGACGGTGGTGAGTTTGCTGGTCGGTGAGCCGAGGCAGAAGGATCCGGAAGGTTGCACCCTGGCCGGGGGTGGAGTCGACCTTGACATGTCCCCCGTGTGCGGTGACGAGGGAGTGGACGATGGCGAGGCCAAGGCCGGCGCCGCCGGTGGCGCGGGTGCGCGAGGTGTCGGCGCGGTAGAACCGTTCGAAGATGCGGCTGCTCTGGTTCGGAGTGAGACCAGGGCCTTGGTCGGCGACTTCCAGGACGGCGTGGCCGCCGACCGTGCCGACGCCGATGCGGATGGCTGTGCCGGGCGCTGTGTGGGTGACCGCGTTGCCGACCAGGTTGGTGACGACCTGGCGCAGACGGGCCTCGTCGGCGAGGGCCGGCGCGGAGGCGGGTGGGCCGTCGCCGCTCGGGCCGGTGAGGGTAACGGCGCGGGCCGGGTCCAGGGCGCGTACGTCGTGGAGAGCGTCTGCGGCGAGAGTGCGCAGGTCGGCGGGGGCGAGATCGAGTCCTGGCGGGGAGTTGGGCGCACGGCGGACCGTGGGCCGTCCCAAGACCTTCAGTGCGTGTTCGTCGAGACGGGCCAGCTGGAGCATGTCCTCGACGAGCCGGGTGAGGCGCTCTGACTCGCGGGCGATGCGGTCCATCGTGGCGTCGATGTCCTCGCGATCGGGGAGGGCGCCCATCCGGTGAAGGTCGGTCAGGCCCTTGATGCCGGCGAGCGGGGTGCGCAACTCGTGGCTGGCGTCGGCGACGAACCGGCTCATCCGCGCCTCGGACTCGGCGCGTGCGGCGAAGGCGGTCTCCAACTGCCCGAGCATGCCGTTGAGCGCGGCGGCCAGACGGCCCAACTCCGTATTGGGACCGGCCAGTTCGGGTATTCGACGGGAGAGGTCGCCGCCCGCGATCTCGGCGGCTGTCTGCTCGACGCGGGACAGCGGACGCAGCCCGGAGCGGACGGCGAACCAGCACGCCACGGCCAGGACCGCCAGCAGACCGAGTCCGGTGATCCGGTAGTTCTGCCACATACGGCCGACCGTGCTGTTTACTTGGTCCATTGACGTCGCCACGACCACACTGCCGGAGTCGGCCGACGGTGTCGCCGTGGCCCCCGGCAGTGCGGCAGGCGTCACTCTGGGCACGGCGATCACCCGCCAGCGCGCTTCGCCCTTGGTACTGCCGACGGTGAACGGTCTGCCGCCATGGGCGGCGACGGCGGCCGTGTCCAGGCGAGAAAGGGCCGGGCCCTGCGCCTCCTTCGTCCGGTTCGCACCGGCGAGGGAGTCGATGCTGCTCTCGACGGTGCCGTCCTTCGCGACGTACGTGATGACGGGATTGCCGAGGACGTCCGTGCTGAAGTCGGCCAGCCCCGCCGGCGGCTGCCGCTCGGCCCCGGTCTCCGCCACCTTCGGTGGCAGCACGGCGAACACCTGGGCGGTCGCACGGAGTTGGGAGTCGACGCGGTCCTCCATGTAGCTGCGCAGCGCGTTGCCGGTGACCAGGGCGAACGTCGTGAATCCGGCCGTCAGCAGGACGACGGCCAACAGCAGCACCCGGCTGCGCAGGGACGCGCGCGCCCACAGCGCACGGACACGACGAGGCGGGGCCAAGACTTTGGTCCTCACGACTTCGGTCCGCGCAGTACGTAACCCACGCCGTGCACGGTGTGGATGAGCTTCGGACCACCGTTGTCGATCTTGCGGCGCAGATAGCTGATGTAGGTGTCAACGATGCCGGTGTCGCCATTGAAGTCGTAGTTCCATACTCGCTGGAGGATCTGCGGCTTCGAGACCGTGCGCTCGGCATTGGTCATCAGGTAGTGCAACAGTCGGAACTCGGTGGGCGACAGGCGCAGCGGCTCACCCGCACGGGAGGCCTGGACACCGTCGGGGTCGAGTTCCAGGTCGGCCACGCGCAGCAGTGCGGTGGGGTCGCCGCTGGTGCGGCGCAGCACGGCACGGATGCGCGCGATGAGTTCCTGGAGGTCGAATGGCTTGGTCACGTAGTCGTCGCCGCCCAGAACGAGGCCCTCGATCTTGTCCTGGGTCGCGTCCCGGGCGGTGAGGAACACGACCGGGATGTGGCCGGCACGGGACGCGGCGGCAGGGCGGTGCTGGTCGCGCAGCCGCCGGATCACCTCGAAGCCGTCCAGGTCGGGCAGCATCACGTCCAGCAGGACCAGATCCGGCGAGACTTCCCGCGCACGGTCCAGGGCCTCCTGGCCGGTACCGGCCGCGGCCACGGTGAAACCGGCGTGCCGCAGGGCCGCGCACAGCAGTTCCCGCACGGTGGGCTCGTCATCCACGACCAGCAGATTCACGCCCGTGCCGGCCGCCGCGCCGGGATCGATTTCGACGCCGGTGCCAGGCAGGGCAGAGCGCTCAACAGGTATCAAAGTGGGCCTCCAGGCGACCGGGAACACACTCTCGGCCACCGCCAGACACGGGGGACACAGCCAGATGCGGGGGCAGGGCAGTTCGCGCGCACCCCGTGGCAGCCGGGAACCTGCCGGGCAGGATACGAAAGGGTGCTGTCGGCACCGCGTAAAACCTGCGGTCACCGCGCTCCGCGGTCACCGCGCACCGCGGCCAGCAGGCTTCCGGCGAACCCAGCCAGACCACCGACGAGCAGCCCGAACACAACTGTCCTCAGCACGCTGACGCTCAGCTGGGCCTGCATTCCCCCCATCTCGCTGCCGAACATGCTGACGCCGAAGTGCCCGGACGCCCCCACCAGCCAGGCCGCCGCGCCCAGGACGAGGGCGGTGACGACGCCGAACCGCTCGGTCATACCGAGGTGCCCGCCCAGCGGACCCCGGTAGGGGAGCAGCGGAAACTTGTGGCCGGGGTGCGTGGCCCGGGCTGCCCGGTAGGCGCAGGCGAGCAGGATCAGGCTGGTCACCGCGAGGGCCACGAGCCACAGCGGCCATCCGCCCACCGACAGGGACCTCAGGTGCTCGGTGCGGTCGGGCTGCTGACCGCCGCTCACTCCGCCCGTACCACCCATGCCGCCCAGGAGTGCGGCGAGCGGGTTGCTTCCGCTGTCGTTCTGCACTGGGTGCACTTCGGCCGTCCACGAGGAACCGACGCCCAGGGTCAGGAACACCGCCAGAGCGTTCGGGGCGAGCAACAGGGCGACGCCCGCCGCCAAGCCGGCCCGGCCACCGGCCACCGCCCCCACAACCGCCAGGGCCACCAGCGGTACGGCCACCAGGACGAGGGTCGTGCGGACGACAGCCGACAGGCTCGGGCCCCAGGCGGTGCGCAGCCCGTCCAGGGCACCGCCCAGCGGCAGCCGCACCCGACGGCTGATCAGGCAGCCCGCGCCGAGTACGACGGCCACCCAGAGCACCGCACCGAGGCCCGCCGATCCCGCGCTCACGTGGTACGTCATGATCGGCTGGGCCCCCGTACCGCCACCGCCCATCAGGCCGCCCAGGCCGCCGCTGCCGCCGAAGAGCTCACGCAGGCCATCACTCCCGCCGCCGAAGCCCCGGGCAGACGGGGCCCCGCCGGGACCTCCCATCCCGGTCATCGCCGACGCGGGCATGGTGGCCCATCCCTGTGCAAGGCCGGCAACGATCATGAGGGTGGCCAGCGCCGCGGTTCCCGCTCCGGCCACCCGCACGCCCAGTTCACCGGCGGTGAACCTGCGCTGCTGCCCCTGGCGCAACCGCCGGGAGAACGCGACCCAGAGGACGACCGCGCCGACCAGCGTGACTCCGAGCGGCACGACATCGGCCGCACCGCTCATCGATGGTCCCATGTCACCACCACCGTCGAACAGCGAGGCCAGCCCGCCCATCGACCCCGTGTCTGCGGAGACATCCGAACCCGCGCTCACCGAGCCGCCCACGGCCATGGCCGTCAGGGCCATCGTCAACGACCACAGCGATCCGACGGACCCCGCGTCGAGCAGGGCCAGCGCCAGCGCGGACACAGCCGCCATGGCGAGCACCGCGCACAGCGTGGCCGCCGCCCCTTCCAGAGCGTTCTGCCACGGGCCGATCAGCTGTACCGGCACGGTGCGCCGTCGGGGCCGCGGACTCGTATCAGGCCGCGGACTGGAACCGGGCCTGGTCCGGAGACGGGGCGTGGTGGCAGCCATGTGGGAACACTCCGCTTCGCTCATGAAGAGCACGCGGCGCCGAACGGGGGAGATTGCGGCGCCGCGTGCCATGGGACCGCACACATTGGCGGTTGCGGGTACGACGTTCCCGAGAGGTTCTGGGAGGTTTCTTAGAGTCGGTGGGAGAGCAGCGCAGGCCACGGACGCGCACCACCGAGATGCCGACCCCTTTCTCAGAAAGTTCCCAGAACCGTACGGGTATCCCAGTCTCACTGAGCGTTTGGTCGGTCACGCCTCATCGCGTGCGACGGTGAAACTCGATGTGGAGGCCCACCGGTGCAGGTTGACGTCGCTCCTGGCTTTAAGAGGTCCTAACAAAGGCGTCGGACGTGTCTGTAGGTGATGAGGCAGGCGGCGAGGCCGAGGAAGGCTTCGTGGATGTCGTCGCGTCGCTCCCAGCGGATGCGCAGGCGGCGGAAGCCGTGCAGCCAGGCGATCGTTCTTTCGACGACATACCGGAAGATGCCCAGGCCGGAGCCGTGTGGCCGTCCTCGCTCGGCGATGACCGGGCGGATGCCGCGTTGCCACAGCAGGCGCCGGTACTTGTCGTGGTCGTAGCCGCGGTCGGCGAGCAGGGCGTCCGGTCGCCGCCGGGGCCGGCCGACGGTCCCGGCAACAGCGGGGATCTTGTCGAGCAAGGGCAGCAGTTGGGTGACGTCGTTGCGGTTGCCGCCGGTCAGCGACACCGCGAGCGGGATGCCCTGGGCGTCGGTGAGGACGTGGTGCTTGCTGCCCGGCCGTGCGCGGTCGACCGGGCTGGGACCGCTTTTGGGCCGCGTCGGGCCGCCCTGACGTGGGAGGAGTCGATCACCGCCCGGGACCAGTCCAGCTTCTTCGCCGACCGCAGCTTCTTCAGCAGCAGCACATGCAGTTGGTCCCACACCCCGGCCTCGTTCCACGCGGCCAGGCGCCGCCAGCAGGTCATGCCCGAACCGAAGCCCAGCTCTTGAGGCAGGTACTCCCACTGGATGCCGGTGTGCAGCACGAACAGGATCCCGCACAACGCCTGCCGGTTCGGTACCCTCGGCCGCCCCTCGACCAGCTTCGGCCCCGGCACAGGCAGCAACGGCTCGATCAGCGACCACAGTTCATCCGACACGATCCACGGCCGTGACTGTCGCTTCCCCACGACCACACCAACGAGCGGACAAGCCAACAGTCACACGATCAACCGCTTCTGTTAGGACCTCTAAAGGAGAGCAGCACTACGTCTCCGAGAAACCAGGTACTCATCGGTAACTGGCGTATCAAGGTACTTGGCGAGCGCCCGGCGATTCAGTGTGACCTCGGAACATGGTGGGATATCAGGAAGCGGGAACGGCTTGACCTCACTACTCGTGGTCATGTAGCCGTACACCACATATATGGGTAGCGAAGAACGGTTGGAGACCACAACGTCACCGACATCGGCTTCTCTCTTCCACATGACGACCTGGGGCGCCTGCTTACGTACCTGCTCCTCGGCCGCCTGCTGAGATTGGGTGAGCTGGCCTTGGGCGACGAGGACGCCCACAAAGGTTCCGACCGCGGTGAAGATCAGCCCTGCGCCGGCAGTAACGGCTCCCACAGCGGTAGCAATGACAGCCTAGTTGGTCTGACGCGACCTACTTCGTGACAGGAGACGATCCCGTGTACGGCGGAGCCCGAAAAGACGCCTACGAGGCGAACGCTGGCTCCCAGTGAAGGGCGAGGGGCGCCGTCTCCTCAATACACCCTCCCTGCAGTGTGAACTTGTGTCCAAGCTATGGGCTGAGTGGCGACACTACGGCGTTATCGGTGAGCCTCACCCTCCGAATGAGTGCACGGACGATCCAAGACGCGGCCCTCATCACGGGGCGGCGATCACGTACCCGTCAGTCCGATCGAATGCACAACGGTTCCGAAACAGGCACTCAGAGGTCGTTTTCATCGGTGAAGTCTGTTTCATCCCAGATGGCTTCGCCGTCGCGGTGTGACTTCCGAGGCGTCACTGCACCCATGCGGC
>NZ_JBHXVG010000040.1:0-58070 GCF_042672405.1 Streptomyces sp. NPDC127197
ACCAGGCCGGTGTCGATCCCGGCCGGGACCTTGATCCGGGCGGTCCGGCGCCAGGTGGTGACCGGGTCGCCCCACGCCTCCACGGTGTACGTCCACAGGCCGGGATCACCGGCGGTGACGGTGGCGCCCCAGCGGTCCGTGCCGGGGGCGAGTTCACGCATCGGTGTCCACGGGCCGGGGCGGCCGTCCGGGTCCTTCAATACGAGATTGGCCGATACGGCGTCATGGCCCTCCCGGAAGACGGTCGCCGAGACCTCGAACGTCTCCCCGGTCACCGCCTTCGCGGGCCGTCGCCCGTGCTGGACGATCGGGCGGACGTCGAGGACGGGTATGCGCCCGACGGTGGTCGCGTCGCCCACGGAGGCCGGCTCCGGGACCGGTCGGCCGGTGTCGACGGGGCGCACGGGTTGTGCCTCGGGGCTTTCGGGGCTGCTTTCGGGGCTCGATGTCAGGGGTGCTGACGAGTGGTGCGTGGCGGGCATCACCGCTCCTGTCCGCGTCAACGTGGGTGGGCGGATGGCTGTGGGGAGGTGGGTCGTGCGGGATGTGCCGGTGGGGGCGTACCGCAGGAGCCTTCCCACCCTGTTCGGGTGGGCAATCCGGCACTTTGTTAACTACTCACGCGTATGTCTACGCACAAGACCGGCCCCGTTCGAGACGAACGGGGCCGATACTGGCGTCACGGCTGGAATGTGACGCTACGACCGCGGTACCTGGAGAAGTTTGTTCGGTGAACCCAGGCCGCGACCGGAGACCTTGCCGGAAACCGCCCCCGCCACAAGCGCCTTGGAAACCTGCGCCGGTGTGGACTTCGGATGGCCGGCCAGATACAGCGCGGCCACGCCCGCGGCGTGCGGCGACGCCATCGACGTACCGGAGAAGGTCGCCGTGCCGGTGTTGCTCTTGTGGGACGCGGAGGTGATCGCCACGCCCGGGGCGAACAGGTCCAGTGCGGAGCCGTAGTTCGAGAAGGACGCCCGGGCGTCCGTGCGGCTCGTGGCGCCGACGGTGATCGCCTGCTGTACGCCCGCGGGGGAGTACAGGCCGGCCGGGAGGCCGTCGTTGCCCGCCGCGACGGTGTACGTGACACCCGACGCGATGGACGTGCGTACGGCGGCGTCCAGTTGGGCGTTGTAGAAGCCGCCCAGGCTGAGATTGGCGACAGCCGGTTTGCGGGCGTGCCTGGTCACCCAGTCGATACCGGCGATGACCTGCGCGGTCGTACCGGAACCGGCGTTGTCCAGTACCCGCACGGCGACGACCTTGGCCTTCTTGGCGACACCGAAGCTCTTGCCGGCGACCGTCGCGGCGACATGCGTGCCGTGTCCGTTGCCGTCCCCGGCGGACCTGTCGCCGCCGACGAAGTCCCAGCCGTAACCGGCCCGGCCGCCGAAGTCCTTGTGGGAGATGCGGATGCCGGTGTCGATCACGTACACCGTCACCCCGCTGCCCGCCGACTCCGGCCAGGTGTAGCTCTTGTCCAGCGGCAGGTTGGGCTGGTCGATGCGGTCCAGGCCCCAGGACGGCGGGTTCTTCTGGGTGTGGTCGGCGACCACACGGGTGTCCTGGGTGACGGAGGCGACGCGCGGGTCGGCTGCGAGCCGCTTCGCCTGTCTCTCGCCGGCCCGCACCGCGTAGCCGTTCAGGACCGTGCCGTACGTGTGGCTGATTCTCGCCCCGTACTTCTCGGCGATGCCCTTCCCGGCCGCCGACGGAGCCTTCGTTCCCCCCTTCAGCGTCACCAGGTAGCTGCCGCTGACGGCGCCGGGTTCTCCGGCGCCGAGTATCCGCCCCTCCGGCGCGGCCTGCGCGGGCGGAACGGTGGCCGAAAACACCGCGGCACATGTCACCGCGGTGAGGCCACCCGCCCAGCGCAGACGCCGTGTTCGCGTCCGTGCCATGGTCCGAGTTCCCCTCCTCGACTCGGCGTACGGCAACCGCCGACGACCGCGTGCACCCGCTCACCGGCCGGTACGCCGGTTGGCAGCCTCTCGTGCCGGGTGAAGCGCCACAAGGAGGCCTGTGGGGGCGGAATCGGCCATATCGGCCATGGGGATGAGTAAAGGTTGCGGCGGATTTCGGTCGGCTTGGGGCATGACCGGCCCGACCCGAGCCGGTGCGCCAGGAGTCGGCCACGGCGACGCCGGGTAACCACTACCGTCGATATGACTACGGGACGCACACCGTTGTGCGTCCTTCCGCACGCACGACGAGGTGGAATGTGAAGGCGATCCGTCGATTCACGGTCCGACCCGTTCTCCCCGACCCCCTCCGCCCGCTGAGCGACCTGGCACGCAATCTGCGCTGGTCCTGGCACACGGAGACACGCGATCTGTTCCAGTCCGTCGATCCGGAGCGGTGGGCCGCATCGGGCGCCGATCCCGTACGGCTCCTCGGCAGCGTGCCGCCCGAGCGGCTGGCCGAGCTGGCCGAGGACCGCCGTTTCCTGCGCCGCCTCACCACGGTGGCCGACGATCTCCACGACTACGTCACCGGCGACCGCTGGTACCAGACACAGTCCGGTGAACTCCCCGCCGCCGTCGCCTACTTCTCACCCGAGTTCGGCATCACCGCCGCTCTGCCCCAGTACTCCGGCGGCCTGGGCATCCTGGCCGGCGACCACCTGAAGGCGGCCAGCGACCTCGGCGTACCGCTGATCGGGGTCGGGCTGCTCTACCGGCACGGCTACTTCCGCCAGACCCTCTCCCGGGACGGCTGGCAGCAGGAGCACTACCCCGTCCTCGACCCCAACGAGCTGCCGGTGGCCCTGCTCAAGGAGCCCGACGGCACCCCCGCCCAGGTCACCCTCGCCCTGCCCGGCGGCAGATTCCTGCGCGCCCGGATCTGGCTGGCCCAGGTCGGCCGGGTCCCGCTGCTGATGCTCGACTCGGACATCGAGGAGAACGACCTCGGCGAACGCGGCGTGACCGACCGGCTCTACGGCGGCGGCAGCGAGCACCGGCTGCTCCAGGAGATGCTGCTCGGCATAGGAGGGGTCCGGGCGGTACGGACGTACTGCCGGCTCACCGGCCACCCCGAGCCCGAGGTCTTCCACACCAACGAGGGCCACGCCGGCTTCCTCGGCCTGGAGCGGATCGCCGAACTCTCCGATGTCGGGCTGGAGTTCGACTCGGCGCTGGAAGCGGTCCGCGCGGGTACCGTCTTCACCACCCACACCCCCGTCCCGGCCGGCATCGACCGCTTCGACCGCGAACTCGTCGCCCGCCACTTCGGCCCCGACGCCGAACTCCCGCGCATCGACGTCGAACGCATCCTCCAGCTCGGCATGGAGACCTACCCCGGCGGCGAACCCAACCTCTTCAACATGGCCGTGATGGGCCTGCGCCTGGCCCAGCGCGCCAACGGGGTCTCCCTGCTGCACGGCAACGTCAGCCGGGAGATGTTCTCCGGACTGTGGCCGGGATTCGACCCCGACGAGGTGCCGATCACCTCCGTCACCAACGGCGTGCACGCCCCGACCTGGATCGCCCCCGAGGTGTTCCAGCTCGGCGCCCGGCAGATCGGCGTCGAGCGTGCCGAGGACGCCTTCAGCGACGGCGGTTCGGACCGCTGGGACGCTGTCGCGGACATCCCCGACCAGGACATCTGGGAGCTGCGCCGCACCCTGCGCGAGCAGCTCGTGACGGAGGTACGGGAACGGCTGCGCGCCTCCTGGCGGCAACGCGGCGCGGGCACGGCCGAGCTGGGCTGGATCGACGGCGTGCTCGACCCGGACGTCCTGACGATCGGCTTCGCCCGCCGCGTCCCGTCGTACAAGCGCCTGACGCTGATGCTGCGCGACCGCGACCGCCTGATGGACCTGCTGCTGCACCCGGAACGCCCGGTCCAGATCGTGGTGGCCGGCAAGGCACACCCCGCGGACGACGGCGGCAAGCGGCTCATCCAGGAACTCGTCCGCTTCGCCGACGACCCGCGCGTACGCCACCGGATCGTCTTCCTGCCCGACTACGGCATGGCGATGGCGCAGAAGCTCTACCCCGGCTGCGACATCTGGCTGAACAACCCGCTGCGCCCGCTGGAGGCCTGCGGCACGTCGGGCATGAAGGCGGCCCTCAACGGCTGCCTGAACCTCTCCGTCCTCGACGGCTGGTGGGACGAGTGGTTCCAGCCCGACTTCGGCTGGGCCATCCCGACCGCGGACGGCGTCGGTACCGACCCGGACCGTCGCGACGACATCGAGGCGTCCGCCCTCTACGACCTGCTCGAACAGCGGATCACCCCGCGCTTCTACGAGCGTGGCCCGGCCGGCCTGCCCGACCGCTGGATCGAGATGGTCCGCCAGACGCTCACCCTGCTCGGCCCCAAGGTGCTGGCCGGCCGCATGGTCCGCGAGTACGTCGAGCGCCTGTACGCGCCCGCAGCCCGCGCCCACCGCGCCATGGACCCGGACGCGGCGCGCGAACTCGCCGAGTGGAAGGCCCGGTTGCGCAGGTCCTGGCACGCGGTGCGGGTCGACCACGTCGAAACGTCCGCCACCACGGCAACGGCCGAGCTGGGCACGACCCTCACCCTCCGCGTCCGCGTCGCCCTGGGCGACCTGGCCCTCGACGACATCGAGGTCCAGGCCGTCTCCGGCCGCGTGGACTCCGAGGACCGCATCGCCGACGCCACGACGGTGCCGCTGAAACCGGCGGGCGGCCCCGACACGGAGGGGCGCTGGATGTACGAGGGCCCGCTGTCCCTGGACCGGACGGGGCCGTACGGCTACACGGTCCGCATCCTGCCCGCACACCGGTTGCTGGCGACGAGTGCGGAGCTGGGGCTGGTGGCGGTGCCGTCGGAGGATGTGGTGGAGGGGGCGGGGGTGTTGATGCGGTAGGGCGCGCCGAGGCGAGCGTGCGACAGCCCCGGCCGGCACGCAGGGAAGCGTGCCGGCCGAGGCTGTGTCAGGCTCGGCGGTTCAAGTGCAGCCCAGCTTGGCACCGGTCCTGTCTTACGGGTGGGTCAGTCGCTCTCCCCGCACAATCGCCGCAACACCGCCCCGCACCGCCGCGCATACGCATGCTGCAACCCCCGAGTGGCCGGACCGCCCGCTCGGGCGTACCACTTCGCCCCACGACTGAAGGCGTTCACGGTCAGCCAGACCGTGCCGTCGCCTGTCCGCTCCACCACGAACGCTTCCTCGCCGCACTCCGGATGGCCGGAAAGCGTCCCGTACGCCCAGCCCACCCGCCGGTACTCCTCCACCGTCCACACCACCCGGCACGGTGCCCTGATCACTCCGGCGAGGGTGACCGTGACGTCGACGCCAGGGGCCGCGCGGTCGGCCGACGCGTCGATGCCGACGCCCAGCGCGCGGTGCATCTCCCAGGTCATGACCGCCTCGGCGGCTCTGCGGAAGACCTCCTCGCCCTCGCCGATGCGGGTGCGCACGTGCAGGGGGTGAAAGCCGGGCGGGCAGAAGCCGCTGTCGCGGGTCGCGCCGACGTCGTCGTACGTGAAGGACATGGGGCCCAAGCGTAAGGCGGCACCCGGGGATGCCTTCGTCCCGGGTGCCGCCCCTCAGCCCTGCGTCAACAGGTCTGCGCTCAGCTCACGTTGACCGCCGACCACGCCGCCGCGACCGCGTTGTACTCCGTGCTGCCGGAGCCGTACAGATCACGCGCCGCGTTCAGGGTCGCCGTACGGGCGCCCGAGTAGCGGGTCGTCGACGTCATGTACGTGGTCAGGGCCTTGTACCAGATCTGGACGGCCTTGGCGCGGCCGATGCCGGTGACCGTGGCGCCGTTGGACGTCGGCGAGTTGTAGGTGACTCCGTTGATGGTCTTGGTGCCGCTGCCCTCCGCCAGGAGGTAGAAGAAGTGGTTCGCCGGGCCGGACGAGTAGTGGACGTCCAGGCTGCCGAGGTTCGACCGCCAGTAGTCGGCCGAGTTGCCGTCCTTGCTCGGCTGGTCCATGTAGCGCAGCGGAGTGCCGTTGCCGCGGATGTCGATCTTCTCGCCGATGAGGTAGTCACCGGGGTCGGAGGAGTTCGCCGCGTGGAACTCCACCGCCGTGCCGAGAATGTCGGAGGTGGCCTCGTTCAGGCCGCCCGACTCGCCGGAGTAGTTGAGCCCGGCCGTGTTCGACGTGACGCCGTGCGTCATCTCGTGGCCGGCCACGTCCAGGGACGTCAGCGGCTTGTTGTTGCCCTCGCCGTCCCCGTACGTCATGCAGAAGCAGCTGTCGGACCAGAACGCGTTGACGTACGCGTTGCCGTAGTGGACGCGGGAGTACGCGGCGACGCCGTCGTTCCGGATGCCGTTGCGGCCGAGGACGGTCTTGTAGAAGTCCCAGGTGACCTGGGCGCCGAAATGGGCGTCCACGGCGGCGGTCTGGGTGTGGGACGGCAATCCGGTGCCCCAGGTGTCGTCGGCGTCGGTGAACAGGGTGCCCGTACCGGAGGTGCCGCGGTTGAGGTTGTACGTCCGGTTGTTGCCGCGGGTCGGGTCGCTCAGCTGGTACGTCGACCCCGACTGCGAGGTGCCGATCGTCACCGTGCCGCTGTACTGGCTGTGGCCCGAGCCGGTCTGGATCGCCTCCCACTCGTGGAGCTGCTCGCCGGTGGTGGCGTCGGTGATGACGTGCAGTTCCTGCGGGGTGCCGTCGTGCTGGAAGCCGCCGACGACCGTCTCGTAGGCGAGTGTCGGCTTGCCCTCGGCCGCCCAGATGACCTTGCGGGGCGCGCTGTCGGCCTCCGACTTGGTGGAGCCCTCGGCCTTGGCCGCCTTCAGGGCCTGCTTCTCGGCGGTGGCTTTCGTGATGTCCGGGGTGAGACCGGCGACCTTGACGGTGGCCTTCGTCGCCCTGGTGACGCCCTCGGTCGCGCCGGAGGCCGACTCGTGGACGACGAGGTCGCCGCCGAGGACGGGGAGGCCGGCGTAGGTGCGCTCGTAGCGGGTGTGGACGGTGCCGTCGGCGTCCTTGACGACGTCCTTGACGACCAGCTTCTCGTGGGCGCCGAGGCCTATCTCGTCGGCGGTCTCGGTCGCCTCGGCCTGCTGGTCCTTGATGAGGGCGGTGCGGGCTGCGGGGGCCAGCGCGACCGGGACGGCGAGCGGGGTCGCCTTACTGCTGCTCTGCGCCGGGGCCTCGGCCGCGGAACTGCCGGTGGTCAGACCGGTGGTGAGCAGGGCTCCGGCTGCCACGGCGGTGGCGATGGCCAGAGTGGTGCGCTGGTGACGCGCGTAGAGGGGAGTCACACAAGCTCCTCTGTGGGGGATTCGATCGGTGCTGGTGCGGCGGGTGAGGGAAGAGTGGCATTCAAGGCGCGTACATGTCAGGACCCCGAGGTGATGTTGGCCGAAAGGCGACTGTCCGGTAAACGTTTCGGGAATGTGAACGAGGGCGCCGCTCCGGGGAGTTGAACCACCGGGACGGCGCCCTGTCTTCGGGGAACCGCGAACAGGCCTACGGGAACGTCAGCTTCCAGCTGTTGATGGTGCCGACGTCCTGGGCCGCCTGGTCCTGGACCCTCAACCGCCAGGTTCCGTTGGCGACTTCGGAGGACGCGTTGACCGTGTAGGTCTCGCTCACGTTGTCCGCCGAGTCGGAGGAGCTGAAGTTCTTCAGGCGGTACGCCGTCCCGTCCGGGGCCAGCAGGTCGATCACGAGGTCACCGCGCCAGGTGTGCACGATGTCGACCGCGACCTGGAGGTTGGACGGGGCGTTGCCGGTCCGCCCGGTCACGGGGATCGAGGACGTCACCGCGGCGCCGTTGTCCGGAATCGGCACGTCGGCGGTGTTCTCGAAGGACGTACCGCCGCCCCCGCCACCGCCCGGGCGGGGCCCGACCGCGACGCCCGCCCAGGCGTCCTGCACCGCCTTGTACTCGGCGCTCGTGGTGCCGTACAGCTCGCCGGCCGCCGCGAGGGTGCCGGTGCGGGCGCCCGAGTAGTTGGTCGTGGACGTGAACTTGGTGGTCAGCGCCCGGAACCAGATCTTCTCCGCCTTGTCGCGGCCGATGCCGGTGACCGGAAGGCCGTCCGAGGTGGGCGAGTTGTAGGTGACACCGTTGATGGTCTTGGTGCCGCTGCCCTCGCTCAGCAGGTAGAAGAAGTGGTTCGCGGGGCCCGACGAGTAGTGCACGTCGATCGAGCCGATGCCCGAGTACCAGCTGTCCTTCGACGCGCCGTCCTTGCTCGGCTGGTCCATGTACCGCAGCGGCGTGCCGTCGCCGTTGATGTTGATCTCCTCGCCGATGAGGTAGTCACCGACGTCGGAGGAGTTGTTCGCGTAGAACTCGACTGTCGAGCCGAAGATGTCGGAGGTGGCCTCGTTCAGGCCGCCGGACTCGCCGCTGTAGTTGAGGCCGGCCGTGTTCGAGGTGAGCCCGTGGGTCATCTCGTGCGCGGCCACGTCGATCGACGTCAGCGGGTTGGCGTTGCCCGAGCCGTCGCCGTACGTCATGCAGAAGCAGCTGTCGGACCAGAACGCGTTGACGTAGTTGTTGCCGTAGTGGACCCGGGAGTACGCGCCGACGCCGTCACCGCGGATGCCGCTGCGCCCGTGCACGTTCTTGTAGTAGTCCCAGGTCAGCGCGGCACCGTAATGCGCGTCGGCGGCCGCGGACTCCAGGTTGGACGGGCTGCCGTTGCCCCAGATGTCGTCGGAGCCGGAGAAGAGGGTGCCGGTGCCGGAGGTGCCGCGGTTCAGGTTGTAGGTCTTGTGCCCGCCGCGCGCGCCGTCCGTGAGGTTGTACGTCGACCCCGACTGCGTGGTGGTGAGGGTGACCGTGCCGCTGTACACCGTGTTGCCGGTGCCGGTCTCGATCGCCTCCCACTCGTACAGCTTCTCGCCGGTGGTGGCGTCGGTGATGACGTGCAGTTCCTGCGGGGTACCGTCGTGCTGGAAGCCGCCGACGACCGTCTCGTACGCCACGGTCGGCTTGCCGTTCGCGGCCCAGATCACCTTGCGGGGCGCCCGGTTGACGTCCGGACTCTTGGCGTCCTCCGCCTTCGCGGCGGCCAGCGCCTGCTTCTCGGCCTTGGCGGCGGGTACGGCGGCCGTGATGGTCGCCGGCTTGATGGCGGCGCGGGTCGCCTTGACTACGGCCTCGGTTTCGCCGGACTTCGCGGTCTCGACGACCAGGTCTCCGCCGAGGACGGGGAGGCCGTCGTACGTCCGCTCGTAGCGCGTGTGGACCGTGCCGTTGCCGTCCTTGACGACGTCACGGACGACCAGCTTCTCCTTGGCGCCGAGGCCCAGGTCCTTCGCGGTGTCCGCCTTGGTGGCGCTGGCCTCGCGTATCAGCTCGGCGCGCTGGGCGGGGGACAGCTTGACGGACTCGGCGCCCGGTATGACCTTGCCCGCAGCCGACGGTGCCTTCTCCGGTGCTGCGGTGGCGGCGCCCGACTGGACGGCCGCGGCGATCAGGGCGGACACGCCGACGAGGACGACGGCGGCGGTTCGGCGGGGGGTTCGACGGGGGGCGGTGTGGGAGGTGCGTCTGCGAGAGGAACTGCTTCTCAACACTGACTCCTTCTGCATGGCCGCGGATCACGCGGCCAGGGGAGATCCGGACGGCGGGTGGGCCGCCCGGGCAGAACGCGAAACCAGGTGCGGATGGCCGGGAGACAACACAGCGGCGGATCGGTGGGGTTGCTGTGAAGTGGCCGTGGGAAGCGTGGCACCGAGGAGCGCTTACTGTCAGGAGCGCGTCAAAAACTTGTCCGGAAATCGTTCGTTGTCCGGGAGTTCACGTTCGGTATACGGACTGGCGTGTTACCGGGCCGGGTCCCCGTGCCACGTCCGCCACAGCCTCGCGTATGCACCGTCCGCCGCCACCAGTTCCTCGTGCGTGCCGAGTTCGGACAGGCGTCCGGCCTCCATCACGGCCACCCGGTCCGCGTCGTGCGCGGTGTGCAGACGGTGCGCGATGGCGATCACCGTACGGCCCTCGAGCACGGCGGCCAGGGCGCGCTCGGTGTGCCGGGCGGTCGTCGGGTCGAGCAGGGCGGTGGCCTCGTCGAGGATCAGGGTGTGCGGGTCGGCCAGCACGACCCGGGCCAGGGCGAGTTGCTGGGCCTGTGAGCCATCGGTGCGCCGCCCTGCCGTACCGAGCTCGGTGTCCAGGCCGTCGGGCAGCTCGCGCACCCAGCCGTCGGCACCGACCGCGGTGAGCGCGGCCCACAACTCCTCGTCCGTCGCGGCCGGTTCGGCGATCAGGAGATTGTCGCGGACCGTGCCCAGGAACACATGGTGCTCCTGCGTGACCAGCACGACCTGGCGGCGCAGCCGCTCCGGCCCCAGACCGGCGACCGGCACCCCGCCCACCGTCACGGTGCCCGCGCCCGGCGCGTCGATGCCCGCCAGCAGCCTGCTCAGCGTGCTCTTTCCCGCGCCGGACGGACCGACGACCGCGAGCCGCTCCCCGGGCCGCACCGTCAGGTCCACCCCGCGCAGCACCTCGCCGCCGCGGTCGTAGGCGTAGTGCACGCCGGTGACGTCGATGCGGTCGTCGGCCGGGTCGGGGGAGTCGGCCGGGACCGCCCGCTCCACCCGGGCCAGGCCCTCGACGCGGGCGAAGGAGGCGCCGCTGCTCTGCAACTGCTCGATCCGGACCAGGAGCTGGTCGAGCGGTTCGGTCGACTGCCGCAGGTACAGCGCGGCCGCCACCACCGACCCCAGGCTGATCTCTCCGCCCGCGTGCAGCCAGCCGCCGAGCAGCAGCACGCCGACCACCGGGATGACGTAGGAGAAGTCCACGACGATGAAGAACGCGCAGCGCAGGAACAGCGTGTGCAGCCGGGTGCGGCGGGCCGTCTCCAGCGCGTCCCGGCTCGCGGCGGTCCGCCGCTCGCCGAGCCGGAAGGCCTCGACCGTGCGGGCGCCCGCAGCGGTCGCCGCGAGGATCTCGGCGACGTCCGACGTGGCCGCGCCCTCGGCGAGATAGGCGTCCCGGGCCCGGCGCAGATACCAGCGCGTCGAGAACCAGATGGGGGTCAGACAGAGCGCCGACAGGGCGCCGAGCAGCGGGTCGAGCACGAAGACCGCGCCGAGCAGGAACGCCGCCTGGATGAAGGCGACGAGCAGCTCGGGCCCGGCATCGCGCAGCGTGGCGCCCACGGCGGCGACGTCGGCCGTGCCCCGGGCCGTCAGATCGCCCGTCCCGGCCCGCTCCACGACGGAGGAGGGCAGCGCGAGCGCCCGGGAGACGAAGCCCTCCCGGATGCGGGCCAGCGTCCGCTCGCCGAACCGGTGCCCCACGTACCGGGCCCAGCGCGCCAGCAGCAGCTGCGCCAGTGCGCACAGCACGATGGCGAACGCCAGCCGGTCCACCACCGCGACGCCGGCCCCCGCCCGCACCTCGTCGATGATCCGGCCGAGCAGCCACGGCCCGGCCAGCCCGGCCCCGGCGGCCAGCGCGTTGAGGGCGACCGCGACGGCGAAGGCCCGCCCGTCCGCCCGGACCAGCCCCAGCGTGGCCCGCCGTACGTCGGCCCGCTCCGCGACCGGCAGCCGGCCCGGTCCCGCTGTCATCGCACCGTCTCCTCCGCGTCACGGGCCACCAGCGCCCGGTACCCGGGCTCCTCGGCCAGCAGGCTCTGATGGCTGCCGCCGGCCGCGACCTTGCCGTCGACCAGGAAGTACACGATGTCCGCGTGGTCGAGTACCAGCGGGGACGTGCTGGTGACGACGGTCGTACGGCCGTCCCGGGCCGCCCGCAGCCGCTGAGCCACCGCGGCTTCCGTGTGCGCGTCCAGCGCGGACGTCGGCTCCACGGCGAGCAGCACCTCGGGATCGGCCAGCAGCGCCCGCACCAGCCGTACGCGCTGCCGCTGCCCGCCGGAGAGGTTGCGGCCCTGCGCGTCGATCCGGGAGTCCAGCCCGTCCGGCAGGCCCTGCACGACGTCGTCGGCAACGGCCGCGTGCACGGCCCGCGCGATCGCCGCGTCGTCCCGATCCCGGCGTCCGCACACTACCTCCCGCAGTGTGCCCGCGAACAGGTCGGACTCGTGGTCCGCAACCAGGATCCGCGCCCGGACCTGCGGCAACGCGACCTCGTCGAGCCGTCTGTCACCCCAGGTCGCCGCCGAAGGGACGTACCGCCCGAGCCGGTCGACGACGGTCGCCGAGTCGGCGGGCCGCGCACCGGCCAGCGCGGTCAGCCGGCCCGGCATCACCCGGACTCCCGACTCGGGGTCGTACAGCACGGACGGCTCGGCCGGCGCATCCTCCACGCCGCTGTCCTCCAGGGGCTCCAGCCGCAGAAACCGTACGACCCGCCGCGCGGCCACCAGCCCCCGGCTGACCTGGTTGCCGAACTCCAGGAAGTACGCCACCGGCACCACCAGCACCGCCACATAGCCGTACACGGACACCAACTCGCCCACGGTGATGTCCCCCTGCGCCACCATCCGCGCCGCGAGCCAGGTCACCACGGCCAGGAACACCGTCGGCAGCCCGAGGCCCAGCGCCTGGATCCAGCTGGTCACCGCCCCGACCCGGTAGCCCTCGGCCCGCAGCCGCTGCGAGTCGCGGCGAAACGCGTCGCCGACCAGGTCCTTGCCGCCCAGTCCGCCCAGCACGCGCAGTCCGCCCGCCAGGTCGCCGATGCGCGCGGTCAGCACGCCCTGCCGCTCCCGGTAGGCCGTCTCCACGCCCTGCAACCGGCCCATCAGCGGCCCGACCAGCACGGCGATCACCGGCACGCCCAGCAGCACCACGGCCGCCAGCAGCGGCGACACGGCCAGCAGCAGCCCGGCGACCACGGCGTACGAGACGACCGCGCCCACGCCGGGCCCCACGACGGTCAGCGAGGTGCTGATGGTCTGCACGTCCCCCACACCGATCGTGACGACCTCCCCGGCCGCGACCTGCCGCCGCAGCGAGGAGCCCAGCCGCACCGCCTGCCCGACCACGACCTTGACCGTGCGGAAGTTGGCGTCCATCCGCACCCGGGTCATGATGCGGTGCCGCATGATGTCCAGCCAGGCCGTGAGCGCCCCGGCCACCAGCAGGGCGGCGGCCCAGCCGGCCAGCGCGGTCCCGTCACCGGGCTCGAGCCCGTCGTCGATCGCCCGGGACAGCAGATACGGCACCGCCGCCGCGGCCACCAGTGACACACAGCCCAGCACCGCCCCGGCGACCGACCGCCCCGGCTGGCTGCGCACCAGCCACCAGAGATACCGGCCGCCGCTCCGGCAGTCGGGTCTGCCGGGATCCTCGTACGCGTCGATCATCCGTCCCCGTCCCCGTTCCCGTCGGCGCTCACGCCAGACTGTCCCGCCACGCCCGGTGCAGACCCGCGAACCGGCCGGTACCGGCGACGAGTTCGGCCGGACTGCCGTCCTCGACGATCCGGCCGTGCTCCATGACGAGCACCCGGTCGGCGATCTCCACCGTGGACAGCCGGTGCGCGATGACGACCGCGGTGCGCCCCTTCAGCACCGTCGCCATGGCCCGCTGCACCGCCCGCTCTCCCGGGATGTCCAGCGAGCTGGTCGCCTCGTCGAGGATCAGCACCGCCGGGTCGGCGAGCAACGCCCGGGCGAAGGCGACGAGCTGACGCTGACCGGCGGAGATACGGCCGCCCCGCTTGCGGACGTCGGTGTCGTAGCCCTCGGGCAGCGCGCTGATGAAATCGTGCGCACCGATTGCCTTCGCCGCCCGCTCGATCTCCTCGCGGCTCGCGTCCGGGCGGCCGATGGCGATGTTCTCCGCGACCGTGCCGGAGAACAGGAACGCCTCCTGCGTCACCATCACCACCCCGCGTCGCAGTTCGGGCACCGCGAGCTCGCGCAGGTCGACCCCGTCGAGCAGCACCCGGCCGTCGGAGGGGTCGTAGAAGCGGGCGAGCAGTTTGGCCAGCGTCGACTTGCCCGCGCCCGTGGTGCCGACGACCGCGACCGTCTGCCCCGCCGGGATCGTGAGGTCGAAGCGGGGCAGCACCTCGCCACCGGTGCGGTAGGCGAAGCGGACGCCGTCGAAGACGACCTCGCGACCGGGGTGTTCGGAGGCGAGGGCCGGAAGCTGCCGGGGCTCCGACGGTTCCGGCACGGAAGGCGTCTGGGCGAGCAGCCCGGCGATCTTCTCCAGCGAGGCCGCCGCCGACTGGTACGAGTTCAGGAACATGCCGAACCGGTCGATCGGGTCGTACATCCGCCGCAGGTACAGCACCGAGGCCGCCAGCACACCCAGCGCCAGCGTGCCGTCCGCCACTCGGTGGGCGCCCCACAGCACGATCAGCGCGACGGCCGTGTTGCCCACGATGCGCGAGCCGACGACATAGCGGGCCATCTCCAGCAGCGCGTCCCCGTTGGTCCGCTCGTGCCGCCGGTTCAGGACGCCGAACTCGGCGTCGTTCGCGGCCTCCCGGCGGAAGGCGCGCACCGGGCGGATGCCGTTCATCGTCTCCACGAACTTCACGATCACGGCGGCGATCGCGGTCGACCGCTGCCGGTACACCCGCCGCGCCCGCCGCTGGTACAGCCGTACGAGCCCCCACAGCGGCACGAACGACGCCACCGCCACCGCGCCGAGCCCCAGATCCAGCCAGAGCAGGATCGCCGCGACGTACACGCAGGACAGGATGACCATCACCAGCTCCTGGAGGCCCTCCTCCAGCAGCTCGCGCAGCGACTCGACGTCCGTGGTGGAGCGGGAGATCAGCCGGCCCGAGGTGTAGCGCTCGTGGAAGTCGATGCTCAGCGCCTGGGCGTGCCGGAAGATCCGGCCGCGCAGGTCCAGCAGCACATCCTGGCTGACCCGGGCGGAGGCGGCCACGAACGCGTACTGCAGCCCGCCGGAGGCCAGTGCGCACAGCAGATAGCCGACCGCCACCGCGATCAGCGGCCCGTGGTCCTGGTCGCGGAACGCCGGTACGGCGTTGTCGATGGCGTACGCCACAAGCAGCGGGCCCGCCTGCACGGCCGCCTGCTGGAGCAGCAGCAGAAGCGTGGTCAGCGCGACACGGGCCTTCATCGGCGCGAGCAGGGAACGCAGCAGGGCGGCCGTGGCGCCGGGCGGGGTGGGCAGGACGTCCTTGTCGAACGGGTCGTCGGCCGTGCGGGGGCGCGAGTCCTCCGGCTCGTCGGCGACCGGGGTGGAGGTGGCGGACGCGGTCATCGGGCTGCCTCCTGGTGCGTCTGGTCCGCCCCGGACATCAGGTGGGAGTACTCGGCGTTGGTCCGCAGCAGTTCGTGGTGCGTGCCGACGGCGGCGATCCGGCCGCCGGACAGCAGCGCCACCCGGTCGGCGAGCAGCACCGTGGACGGGCGGTGCGCCACGATGAGGGCGGTGGTGGCCGCGAGGACGTCCCGCAGCGCGGCCTCGACGGCGGCCTCCGTGTGCACGTCCAGCGCGGACAGCGGGTCGTCCAGCACCAGGAACTCCGGCCGTCCCACGACCGCCCGGGCGAGCGCCAGCCGCTGCCGCTGGCCGCCGGACAGACTCAGACCCTGCTCACCGACCTGCGTGTCCGTACCCTGCGGCAACGCGTGCGCGAACCCGGCCTGCGCGACGGCGAGGGCACGGTCCAGCTCGGCGGCTCCGGCACCGTCGGCGGCGCCCATGAGGACGTTCTCCCCGACGCTCGCCGAGAACAGCGTGGGCTCCTCGAAGGCGACGGCGACCCTGGACCGCAGCTCCTGACGGGACATGGCCGTGATGTCCACCCCGTCCAGCGTGATCCGCCCGGAGGTCACCTCGTGCAACCGGGGGACCAGCGCAGTCAGCGTGGTCTTCCCACTACCGGTGGCCCCGACGAGCGCCATGGACTCGCCGGGACGAATGTGAAGATCGATGCGCTCGAGCACGGGGGGCGAGCCGACGGGGGCGTCGGGGTACCGGAAGGTGACGGCCTCGAAACGCAGTCCGGCCCGAGCTGCGGGCAGTCGTGCCGCTGGGGCGGCACGGGTGGGCGCAGCGGCACCCGGCAACGCCGGGCCGCGCTCCTCCTCAGCCGCAGCGTCCAGCACCTCGAAGTACCGCTCAGTAGCCGTCGCCGCCTCCTGACTCATCGCCAGCAAGAAGCCAATGGAATCCACCGGCCACCGAAGAGCAAGCGCCGTGGACAAAAACGCCACCAGCGTCCCCGCCGACAACCCCCCGTCCGCAACCTGCACCGCCCCCAACACCAGCGCCGCCCCGATCGCCACCTCCGGCAACGTCACGATGACGCCCAGAATCGTCGCCAGCAGCCGCGCCTTGTGCAGTTCCGTCCCCCGCAGCGTCCGCGACAGCTCCCGGAACGCCCGTGCCTGACTGCGATGCCGGCCGAACCCCTTGATGATCCGGATGCCGAGCACGCCCTCCTCGACGACCGTCGTCAGATCACCCACCTGGTCCTGTGCGCGCCGCGCCACCTCCGCATACCGCTTCTCGAAGATCACACAGGTGACGACCACCGGCACGGCGGGCCCCAGGATCACCAGCCCGAGCATCAGATCCTGCGCCAGCATGATGATCACGCCGACCAGGATCGTCACACCGTTGACCAGCAGGAACGTCAGCGGAAAGGCGAGGAACATCCGCAGCAGCATCAGATCCGTCGTGCCCCGGGACAGCAACTGCCCCGAGGGCCACCGGTCGTGGAACGCCACCGGCAGCCGCTGCAGATGCCGGTACAGATCCGCCCGCATCGACGCCTCGACCCCCGCCAGCGGCCGCGCCACCAGCCACCGCCGCAGCCCGAACAGCAGCGCCTCGGCCAGCCCGAGCAGCAGCAGATACAACGCCCCGAGCCACACCCCCGCCGGGTCCCGGTCGGCGACCGGCCCGTCCACGAGCCACTTCAGGACGAGCGGGATCACCAGCCCCGTGCAGGACGCGAGTATCGCGACGAACGCGGCGGTGAACAGCCGCGCCCGCACCGGCCGGACATAGGGCCACAGGCGCAGCAGCGAGCGGACGGTGGAGCGGTCCTCGGTCGGGGTGGCACGTGTCGTGGGCATCAGTGGCGAGCCTACGGACAGCCACTGACAACGCCCACCGAGTTTTGACTCGACCCACCCTCAGCAATGGCGTTCAACCCACCTTCGGCAACGGCGTTCAACCCACCTCCAGCAACAGCCTCACCCCACCTTCAGCAACAGCACCGCCCGCCCCGGCACCGTGATCGTCACCCCCGCCCGGTGCACCACGCCCGGTTCATCGCCCTGCTCCTCCCGCGAGGTGTCGACGATCACCTCGTAGTGCTCCGCCCAGGGCGGCCCCGGCAGTACGAAGCTCACCGGCCGCTCCCCGGCGTGCAGCACGGCCAGGAAGCTGTCGTCGAGGATCGGCGCCCCCCGCTCGTCGCGCCCCGGGATGTCCCGCCCGGACAGATACATGCCGAGCGTGGCCGCGGGCGCGTACCAGTCCCCTTCCGTCATCTCCGTGCCTCGCGGGGTGAACCAGGCCAGGTCCCTGAGCCCGTCCGCGGAGTGCGCGCGTCCGGAGAAGAACGCCCGCCGGCGCAGTACGGGATGCCGGTGTCGCAGCTTGATCAGCCGGGAGGTCAGCTCGAACAGGGCCTTCCAGCCGGGGTCCTCCAGCAGTCCCCAGTCCAGCCAGCTGATCTCGTTGTCCTGGCAGTACGCGTTGTTGTTGCCGCGCTGGGTCCGCCCCAGCTCGTCGCCCGCGACCAGCATCGGCACGCCGGTCGACAGCAGCAGTGTGGTCAGCAGGTTCCTCAACTGGCGCCGCCTGAGCGCCCGTATCCGCTCGTCGTCCGTCTCGCCCTCGACCCCGCAGTTCCACGCCCGGTTGTCGTCCGAGCCGTCCCGGTTGCCCTCGCCGTTCGCCTCGTTGTGCTTGCGCTCGTACGACACGAGGTCCCGGAGGGTGAAACCGTCGTGCGCGGTGATGAAGTTGACCGAGGCGTACGGCCGTCGGCCGCCCCATGCGTACAGGTCGCTCGACCCCGACAGCCGGTAGCCCATCTCCCGGACGTCCGGCAGTGCGTGCCGCCAGAAGTCCCGTACGGCGTTGCGATAGCGGTCGTTCCACTCCGTCCACAGCGGGGGAAAGGCACCCACCTGGTAGCCGCCGGAGCCGACGTCCCAGGGTTCGGCGATCAGCTTCACCCGGCGCAGCACCGGGTCCTGCGCGATGACCGCCAGAAACGGCGACAGCATGTCGACGTCGTGCATGGAGCGGGCCAGCGCGGCTGCCAGGTCGAACCGGAAGCCGTCCACGCCCATCTCGGTCACCCAGTAGCGCAGCGAGTCCGTGATCAGGCGCAGCACATGCGGCTGGACGACGTGCAGGGTGTTGCCGCAGCCGGTGTAGTCGGCGTAGCGGCGGGCGTCGGACTGCAGGCGGTAGTAGCCGCGGTTGTCGATGCCCTTCAGGGACAGCGTCGGGCCCAGCTCGCCCGCCTCCGCGGTGTGGTTGTAGACGACGTCGAGGATGACCTCGATGCCGGCCGAGTGCAGGGCGCGCACCATGCGCTTGAACTCGCCGACCTGCTGGCCGCGCGTGCCGGAGGCGGCGTACGCGGCGTGCGGGGCGAAATAGCCGATCGAGTTGTACCCCCAGTAGTTCCTCAGGCCGCGGCGCAGCAGGTGGTCCTCGTGGGCGAACTGGTGGACGGGCAGCAGCTCGACCGCCGTGACGCCCAGCTTCGTGAGGTGCTCGATGGCAGCGGGGTGGGCCAGGCCCGCGTAGGTGCCCCGCAGTTCCTCGGGGATGCCGGGGTGCAGTCGGGTGAATCCGCGCACGTGCAGTTCGTAGATCACCGAGTCCGCCCACGGCGTCTTGGGGCGGCGGTCGTCCATCCATTCGTCGTCGGGCGCGTCGTCGTGGACCACCACGCCCTTGGGGACGTACGGCGCCGAGTCCCGTTCGTCGCGCACGGTGTCCGCGACCTGCTGCTGCGGCCAGTCACGGACGTGCCCGTACACCTCGGGTGACAACCCGAACGCGGCGTAGTCGCCGTCCACCGCGCGCGCGTACGGGTCGAGCAGCAGCTTCGCCGGGTTCCAGCGGCCGCCGGTCCACGGATCCCAGCGGCCGTGCACCCGATAGCCGTACCGCTGCCCCGGCATGACTCCCGGTACGAAGCCGTGCCAGATCTCGTGCGTCAGCTCGGTGAGGCGGTGCCGGCGCTCGGTGGTCTCACCGCCCTCCTCGTCGAACAGACACAGCTCGACCGCCTCCGCCCCGCCCGCCCACAGCGCGAAGTTGGTGCCCGCCACGCCGTCCGGGCCGACCCGGAAACGGGCTCCCAGAGGCGTCGGCGCACCCGGCCACACGGGCACCTCGGGCGCCCTGCGCTGCACGCCGTTCACGGCGGCGGCCGGGCCCTGCTGTCCGGCGGCGCCTTGCTCCGCCACCGCCTCCTGCTCGGCTGCGCTGGACACCTGTCAGCCTCCCACGGCTCATGGAACGACTGGCGAAAAGGGCGGCGGCGTCCCTCCGCATCCCCCGTCGCGTCGTCCTCCCCACTGTTCTGCCCAGAGCTTGGCTCGCACTCACGTTTCCCCAGGGCGGGCCCGATCGTTGGGCATGTTTGTGAGGCACGTACATGGGCGCGCGCGGCGCGCGAGGGCCGCACTGGCCGCCGTACTGACATGGGCTGGACTGCTGGCGGGAGCCGCCGGCTGCACTTCGGGCGGCCTGAGCGGGCTCGGCACGCTCGGCAAACCCCCGACGCCCGAGCACGTCATCAGCATCTCGCCGGACGACGGCAGCAAGGGCGTCCGCCCCGACGAGACGCTGTCCGTACGGGTGCCCGGCGGTCGCCTGGAATCGGTCGACGTCGTCAAGTCCCAGGACGCCCAGGAGACCCCGGTGCCCGGTCGCATCTCCGCGGACGGCCGGCGCTGGACACCCGACGACAAGAAACTCGCGCTGGCCGCCGAGTACACGGTCCATGCGGTCGCCCGGGACTCCGACGGCCGCCGCTCGGCCCGGCACGCCACCTTCACGACGTATGTCCCCAAGGAACGCTTCATCGCGTACGTCACCCCGGAGAACCGCTCCACAGTCGGCACCGGCATGATCGTCTCCCTGGAGTTCAACCGGGAGATCGACAACCGCGCCGCCGTCGAACGCGCCGTCCACGTCAGCGCGAAACCGGCCGTCGAGATCCGCCCCCACTGGTTCGGCAAGGGCCGCCTCGACTTCCGCCCCGAAAAGTACTGGAGCCCCGGCACCGAGGTCACCGTCGCGCTCCGCCTCAGGGACGTGGAGGGCGCGCCCGGCGTCTACGGCGTGCAGTACAAGACGGTCACCTTCACCGTCGGCCGCAGCCAGATCTCACTGGTCGACGCGGCCGCACACACCATGGAGGTCAGCCGGGACGGCGAGCTGCTGGCCACGGTGCCGATTTCCGCCGGGGCACCGAAGACGACGACGTACAACGGCAAGATGGTGGTCACCGACATGCACGAGGTGACCCGGATGAACGGCGCCACCGTCGGCTTCCGCAAGCCCGACGGCAAGAGCGAGTACGACATCCCGGACGTCCCGCACGCCATGCGGCTCACCGACTCCGGCACCTTCCTGCACGGCAACTACTGGTCGTCCGCCGACGTCTTCGGCCGGTCCAACGTCAGCCACGGCTGTGTGGGGCTGCGCGATGTGAAGGGCGGCAGCTCGGACACTCCGGCGGGCTGGTTCTTCGACCGCACCCTTGTCGGCGACGTCGTCGAGATCGTCAACAGCAAGGACGAGGTGGTCGCTCCCGACAACGGGCTCGGCGGCTGGAACATGGGATGGAATGCGTGGAAAGCGGGCAGTGCTGTGAAGTGACCCTTCGGCACGGCGGCTTGGCGGTCGCACGGGTTGTCGATGTTGGGACGGAACGGTGACACTCGTGCGGCTCCGACCCCCCTGGTCATGTGGTTAATATGCGCCGTGCGCGCGGGACGCGCGGGGGAGGCGGGTCCGACGAGGCCCGTACGAGGGCCCGGTCCGGGGCCCGTTGAGGGGAGAACAACTTGAACGTGCGACCGATATCGGGGGCTTCGGTTGACGCGCGCGGTGGGCGCGGACGCAGACGGCTGCCGGCGTTGATCGCCGGCGCGCTGCTGCTGGCCGTGACGGCGTGCGGCGGCTCGGACTCGGGCTCAGGAGCCGCGTCCGGTGGCGGCAAGGGCAAGGGGACCGCCACGACCGAGAGCAAGCAGTCCGAGGCGGCCGTCACCATAGCCCCCGAGGACGGCGCCAAGTCCGTCGACACCAGCGGCGCCCTCAAGGTCACCGCAGCCAAGGGCAAGCTGACCGAGGTCGTCGTCAAGGACGCCAAGGGCGCCGAGATAGCCGGCGAGATATCCAAGGACGGCGCCACCTGGACGCCGTCCACCCACCTGGCCTCCGCCACCAAGTACCAGGTGCACGCGGTCGCCGAGGACTCCGCCGGCCGGAAGAGCGCTGAGGACTCCGACTTCACCACCCTGACGCCGCAGAACACGTTCATCGGCCACTTCACCCCCGAGGACGGCTCCACGGTCGGCGTCGGAATGCCCTTCTCCCTGAACTTCACCCGGGGCATCACCAACCCCGAGGACGTCGAGAAGGCGATAAGGATAAAGACCGAGCCGGCCGTCGAGGTCGAGGGCCACTGGTTCGGCAACGACCGCCTCGACTTCCGGCCAGAGAAGTACTGGAAGGCCGGCACCAAGGTCACCGTCGACCTCAATCTGAACGGCGTCGAGGGCCGTCCCGGCGTCTACGGCGAGCAGGCCAAGACCGTCTCCTTCACCATCGGCCGCAACCAGGTCTCCGTCGTCGACGCCAAGAAGCTCACCATGAAGGTCATGCGGGACGGCAAGGTCGTCAAGACCATCCCGGTCACCACCGGCAAGGCGGGCATGGAGACCTGGAACGGCCAGATGGTCATCAGCGAGAAGCACGTGGTGACCCGGATGAACGGCGAGACGGTCGGCTACGGCGGTGAGTACGACATCAAGGACGTCCCGCACGCCCTGCGCCTGACCACCTCCGGCACCTTCCTGCACGGCAACTACTGGGCCGGCGGCGCCTTCGGCAGCTACAACGCCAGCCATGGCTGCATCGGCCTGCGCGATGTGCGCGGCGGCTGGGACAAGGGCGCGCCGGCGGCCTGGTTCTTCAACAACTCGATGCTCGGCGACGTGGTCGTCGTCAAGAACTCCAACGACCGGACCGTGGACCCGGACAACGGGCTCAACGGCTGGAACATGTCGTGGGAGAAGTGGAAGGCGTAGACGTCTTCGGCAGACGTGTTCGGCGGACGGCCCCGGTGTGACGTATGGCACCGGGGCCGATTGTCGTTAGTCCCCGTTAACCTCCTTGCATGACCGTGAATCTCGAAGTCGCCGAAGGCGTCGGCACCCTCCGTCTCGACCGCCCGCCCATGAACGCGCTCGACGTCGCCACGCAGGACCGGCTCAAGGAACTCGCCGAAGAGGCCGCGCGCCGCGAGGATGTGCGCGCCGTGGTCGTGTACGGCGGCGAGAAGGTGTTCGCGGCCGGCGCGGACATCAAGGAGATGCAGGCCATGGACCACACCGCGATGGTCCTGCGCGCCCGTGCCCTGCAGGACTCCTTCACCGCCGTCGCCCGCATCCCCAAGCCGGTCGTCGCCGCCGTCACCGGCTACGCGCTCGGCGGCGGCTGCGAACTCGCCCTCTGCGCGGACTACCGTATCGCCGCCGACAACGCCAAGCTGGGCCAGCCGGAGATCCTGCTCGGCCTGATCCCCGGTGCCGGCGGCACCCAGCGGCTGGCCCGGCTGGTCGGCCCGTCGAAGGCCAAGGACCTGATCTTCACCGGCCGGATGGTGAAGGCCGACGAGGCGCTGACGCTGGGCCTGGTGGACCGTGTCGTCCCGGCGGCCGAGGTCTACGAGACGGCGCACGCGTGGGCGGCGAAGCTGGCGCAGGGTCCGGCGCTCGCGCTGCGCGCGGCGAAGGAGTCGGTCGACACGGGCCTGGAGACCGACATCGAGACCGGACTCGCCGTCGAGCGGAACTGGTTCGCCGGGCTGTTCGCGACGGAGGACCGGGAGCGCGGGATGCGCAGCTTCGTGGAGGAGGGGCCGGGCAAGGCGAAGTTCCTCTGAGTTCCTCCCGGACTCGCCGGGGCAACGCCGCTGAAGCACTTGCAATTGACGCGGTGTCTGATCCGGGTCCCTCGATGGGGCGGTTTATGGAAGCCTTAAGGCAACCTTAAGCCTGCCTTCTCGAGGGAGCCGGTCCTTTGCCGTCAACCGACCCTTCTCCGCAGGTCGGAGGGGCTGCGAGCGGCTCCGAACTGCCAGCGGCATATGCCGAACGGATCGCCCGGAATGAGGTATTCCGGGGGGCGTATTCCTCAGGAACGGCCCCGGAGGCCGTGCCGGGCGGCCATGATGGGGGCATGGCGGGGCTCGAGGGCATCGAACAGCCGCAGGGACGCGGCCGTGCGACCGTGGCGCGCTGGTCGCCCGCGGTCGAGGACGAACGGGCGCTCAAGGCGCTCGAGTTGTTCGGCAACCCGACAAAGGCGGAGGTTCCGCTCCCGTCCCGCCCGGAGTCCGCGGCCACCGCGCGCCGACTCGCCCAGGTGGTGGTCCTGCGCCACTGGGGCCTGCCACCGAAGGTGACCGAGGACGCCGTCTTACTGGTCTCGGAGCTCGTCGGCAACGCCGTACGGCACACCGGCGCCCGGGTCTTCGGCCTCCGTATGCGCCGCCGGCCCGGCTGGATCCGCATCGAGGTCCGCGACCCGTCCCGGGGGCTGCCCTGTCTGATGCCGGTCCAGGAGATGGACGTCAGCGGCCGCGGGCTCGACCTGGTCGACAAGCTGTCCGACCGCTGGGGCGTCGACCTGCTGCCCCGGGGAAAGACGACATGGTTCGAGATGCGGGTGGTGGACCGCTGAGAGCGCAGCCGCGTCAACGCGTGAGGAACAGCGCTTCCGACCCCACCGGACGGTAACCGGCCGCCTGGAACGCCCGCAGGCTACGGGCGTTGCCCGCCGACACCTGGGCCCACACGGGCTCGCCCCCGGACAGCTGCCGAGCCGCCACCGCCAGCCGACGCCCCAGCCCTCGATGGCGTACCGCCTCCGCCACCTCCACCGCGACCTCCAGCCGCCCCGCGATCCCCCGCCCCAGGACGAGCACGCCGCCGTCCGCCGCCCACACCCGCACGTCGTCACGCCGCCTGCGGGAACTGACCACTCGGGGATGCCCGGGGTCGGCGATCTCCGTCAGGGCGAGGGACGGTCCGCCCGGGAGCGGTGAACCCACCGTCATCACGTCGATGGTGTCCGTCCCACGCCCCGTACGCTCCATGAAGGCCGCATGGAACCATGCGTTCATGGTCGCGGCGAGCGGGTCGCAGCCGACGGCGGCCAGCGTGGCCCGCACCCAGTCCGGGTCCTCGTCCGTGAAGACGACGGAGTGCGCCGTGAAGGCGAGGACACCGGCGTCCCGGTGAGAGGGCTGGGGCACGATCGTCGTGCCGCCGTCCGCGGGCGGGAAGACGCCCCGCGCCGCCGCGTCCAGAATGCCCCGCAGAGTCTCCGCCACGAACGCGCCCCCGCTCCTTGAGTCTCCACCCACTGGAAGGCCCAGACTCGCAGACGTGATCGACAACGGCACCGCACTTTTCACCATCGGCGAGCTGGCCCGGGCGACCGGGCTGACGGTCCGCACCATCCGCTACTGGTCCGACGAGGGCGCCCTGCCCCCGGTGACCCGTTCCGCGGGCGGCTACCGGCTGTACGACGCCGGGTCCGTCGCCCGCCTCGAACTGGTCCGCACCCTGCGTGAGCTGGGTCTCGGCCTGGACGACGTCCGCAAGGTGCTGGCCGGCGAGCGGACCGTGGCGGAGGTCGCCGCCGCGCACGTGGCGGCGCTGGACGCGCAGATCAGCTCGCTCAAGGTGACCCGTGCGGTGCTGTCGACCGTGGCGCGACGCGGCTCGACCGCAGAGGAGATGACCCTGATGAACAAGCTGGCACGGCTGTCGGCCGCCGAGCGGAGACGGATCGTCGAGGACTTCATGGCGGAGATCTTCGACGGCCTCGACACGGCCGACCCCGACATCCGCACCCGGCTGCGGTTCGCGGCGGCGGAGCTGCCCGACGACCCGACGCCCGAGCAGGTGGACGCATGGGTGGAGCTCGCCGAGTTGATCCAGGACCCGGACTTCCGGGCACTGATGCGCAGGATGGTCGAGTTCAACGCGGCCGACCGCGGACCGGAGATCCCGGCGGGCACGTCCTTGTGGTTCATGAGCCGCCTGGTGCAGCTCGCCGGGGAGGCGCTGCGCAAGGGCGTCGCCCCGGACGCCCCGGAGGCCGACGACATCCTGCGCGGCCTGCTCGGCAACGCCGATCGGGCCGCCGTGCTCGAGCGCCTGACGGCGGCCTCGAACGTGCGGGTCGCCCGGTACCGCGAGCTCTCGGCCGTCGTGAACGGCCTCGAACGCCGGCCTGCGCACGAGGAGGAGTTCTCCTGGGTGGTCGCCGCGTTGCGCGCTCACCCGGACCGTTAATCTGACCTTCGTCAGCACGACGGACACAGCATGAGACGAGGGGCGAATCGGTGGCGGACATCGAGGAAGCGCGCAAGCAGTTCGAGCGGATCGACTCGGACGGTGACGGTGTGATCACCGCGGCCGAGTTCAGGACCGCTCTGACGCAGGAGGGCGACTGGAACGTCACCCAGGGGATCGCCGAGGCCGTCATCGCCAGCCGTGACCTCGACGGCGACAAGCGCATGTCGTTCGACGAGTTCTGGACGTACCTGAACAAGTGACGCGCGCGCAAGGGGCGCCCGGCCGGTCGGCGACGGGCGCCCCTTCGTCATGTCCGGCGTCGGACGCACGTCTGCCGTACCCGCCGGAATAGCCGGGTTCGGCCCGGGGTTTGTGCCCGTCACAACGAGTATCCACCTCGGAAGGTCCTGTCATGAAGATCGGCATCATCGGCGCCGGCAACATCGGCGGCAACCTGACCCGTCGGCTCACCGCCCTCGGCCATGACGTCTCCGTCGCCAATTCGCGCGGCCCGCACACCCTGAAGGAACTGGCCGAAGAGACCGGCGCCACGCCGGTCAGGGTCGAGGAGGCGGCACGGGGCGCCGGGATCGTGGTGATCACGATCCCGGTGAAGGCGGTCCCGGACCTGCCGTCCGGCCTGCTGGACGAGGCGGCCGAGGGCGTCGCGGTCATCGACACCGGCAACTACTACCCCAAGGAGCGCGACGGGAGGATCGCCGCGATCGAGGACGAGGGCCTCACCGAGAGCCGCTGGACCGAGCGCCAGATCGGCCACCCCGTGATCAAGGCCTTCAACGGCACCTTCGCCCAGGACATCCTGGAGCGCCCGCGCCCCGCCGGCGCCCCCGACCGCATGGCCCTCCCGGTGGCCGGCGACGACGAGGCGGCGAAGCGGAAGGTGCGGGCCCTGATCGACGAGCTCGGCTTCGACACGGTCGACGCGGGCGGAATCGACGAGTCCTGGCGCCAGCAGCCCGACACCCCGGTGTACGGTCTGCGGGCCGGCGTCGCGGAGGTCACCGAGGCACTGGCGGCGGCCTCCTCGGTTCGGAAGCCGGAGTTCCGCGCGTAGGGCCTTCGCGCCCGGGTGTTTCAGGGCCTGGTCGAGGGAAGGCCGGCGCGGTCGTCAGGCGCCCTCGGCCCAGGCCCGGAGCGCGGCCCTGCTCGCGAAGTCGGCCACGTTCTTGTCGATCGGATCGTCCGTGTACTGGTGGAAGCGCCACTTGGCCTTGATGCGGGGCTTGCCCGCCGTGACGTAGTCGGCGATCCAGAGGCCGTCTCCGGCGTAGGAGGTGTCGTCGACGTTCAACCAGTAGTGCCGATTGCAGTAGAGGATCACCCTGTTGTCCGGCCGCAGCTCCTTCACCTTCTTGATGAAGCGGTCCTTCTCCGCGTTGCTCGCATGCGTGCCGTCGCCGGTCGTCTCCCAGTCGACGGCGAGGATGTCGCCCGGTCTGTCCGGGGCCTTGCCGACGAAGTACTCGGCCTGGGCGGTGAGGTTGCCCGGCCAGAGGAAGTGGTAGAAGCCGACGACGAGCCCGGCGTCACGGCCGCGCTTGGTCTGGGCGGACAGTTTCGGGTTGACGTACGAACGGCCCTCCGTCGCCTTGATGAAGACGAAGGAGAGCCCGTCGGTGTCGTAGGCGGAGGACTGGTACGAGCTGACGTCGATGCCGCGCAGCATGCGGGGGCTCCCGAAGTCTGAGTGGGGGGACGGGAGTTGATGATGCCCCGTTTGATTGAGATCCGAACGTCAGCACTCGATGATGTTCACCGCCGGCCTCGCCCCGCGCCGTCTCCTTCTCATTTGCGCTGTCAACTTTCTTTGGTTTGAACGGAATGCGTATAGACATCGAATGTCGAACGCATGAGCAGTTCACACACTGTGGCGCATTTCTCCCTTGGGGGCGGACCCGCTCCAGCTCTACTTTCGCGTTCTGAGTGCACGGTGTTCAGACCGAAAGGAGTGGATGAAATTGAGAAAATTGAATTCGCGAACTCGGGCCGTGACCGTGGGCGTTGCCGTGGCCGTCGCAACTGCCCTGGCCGCTCCGACCGGCGCCCAGGCGAGTGAGGCCGCACCGCCCGTGAGCAAGGACGGGCTCGCCCGCGCTGCGGCGGTCTGCCCCAGCGGGTACGTGTGCTTCTGGACCGGTGCGAACTTCACCGGCTCCAAGTGCCAGTGGGACGTCGCGGACCCCGACTGGCAGACCGGATCCATCCGCTGTTCCTGGTCGGCGACCCATAACGTCAAGTCGGTTTTCAACGCCGGCACCTCCAGTGCGACCGGCGTGGCCTACTACAGCGGCGCCAACTACCAGAACCGGAAGGGCTGCACCCGTCAGCAGCACGGCGGCAATCTCGCCGGTACCTACAAACTCCGTTCCCATCGCTGGATTTCCGGGTCCTGCGGCTGAGCTGCCGTCCCTATGACCCAACAGGAGGACACACCCGCATGGGCGAGAGATTATCCGGCAGGGCACGCGCGATCATCGCCGTCGTCGGCGCGGCCCTGCTGATACCACTGGGGGCCACCGCTCCGGCAGGAGCCGCCACCCCCGAGCCGAAGAACTCCGACGCCGACGTGCGGGCCGTCGAGCTCGGCAAGCCGGAGAAGATCAGGGTTTTCAAGAGCGAGACCACCAGCAGCGACGTCGGCACCGCGGCGGTCGACTGTTCGCTCGGTCAGGCCAATCACGACCGCGTCACGTCGTGTTCGTACTACCGCATCCCGGTGATCTTCACGATCAACGAGCAGCCGGCCGGCACCGCGAACCTCTACAGCAAGGCCACCGCGGAGCTGGATCCGCGCAACCGTTACCAGTGGCGGCAGAGGGTCGAACTGCGCCTGACCGACCCGTCCACGCCCGCGGCGTACGCGGTCACCGGCCGGGTCGGCTACGACTGCAACTACTGCGACATCGACGAGTCCGGGCCGCAGTTGCTGACCCCAGGCACAACACGGACGTATGACTTCACCATGTCGTCGCCCGGCCGTCAGCTGGTCAACGACAGCATCATCCCGTACGCGACCCTGGACGCACCCGGCTTCGACGAGGGCTCCGCCTACATCGGCGAGGTGTTCCGCCCCCGCTGCGACAACACGCCCCGCGTCACCCCCGTCCGATTCGGCGGATGTGTCTACCCCGATGTGCCGCCGATCTGGCAGGTGTCCGTCCGCAACCCCCGTGTGGACGCCGTCGCCTGGCACATCGACTGGGCGCAGCGGAACCTGAACCAGCCCTGGGGCGTGCCCGGTTCCCGGTATCCGCTGCACCGGACCTTCGACCAGGCGCTGCAGACCGCCAACCGGAACGTGGCGTGCGGCCCTGACGTGCCTCGCCCGCCCAACCGTCCCGACCTGTCCTGCGACGAGTACCCCTTCGCCCAGACGTACGAGGGCGCCTCGCGGAACCCGGACTACTCGTGCCACTTCCTCGACCGGCAGGACAACTCCCGTGAGGGGTCGCTGCGCAGGTCGTTCCTCAACAGCCTGCGGACGCTGGAGAACGACGCGTTCTACGTGGAGGTGACGGGCAAGGAATCCGCGACCGCCCCGGCGCCGCCGTCGGTGAGGGGTCCGGTCGGCTGCGGCAGCGACTGAAGAACCCGGGCGTTCCAGGGAGACCACGCGACCGGCGTTCGCAGATGACCTGAACCGGTCGCAGACGAGCGGGGCCAGGCCCACCATGGGTGTGGCCCCGCTCCGTCGTGATCCGTCGTGAAGAGAGGACTGCATGGCTCAGTTGGTACAGACCGCCGGCAGCAGCGTGCACGTGGACGCTTCCACGGTCGACCTGGTCGACGAGGACCTGGCGGTGGAGTTCGAGCCCGACTGGGCGGACACCGGTCTGGTCGCCGCGGCCCCGGACGGGGGTGCGGCGCGCGTCCTGTGCGGGCAGGAACTCGGCACCGTCATGGTCACCGCGCAGCTGTGGGACGGCGCCCCGCCACCGGAGCCGGAGGACTGGCAGGACGTGGGGGAGGTGTCCGTCGCCTGGCACGGCAGCCTGCTCGACTTCGGCACCACGGGCGGGGGCGACGACCCCGCACGGCAGCTGCACCTGCCCGGCCCGGGCGACTACCGGCTCCGTGTCCACGGACGGCACCGCGACGACGGTGACCCACGCGAACCTGACGCCCCCATGGAGGAGTACCTGATCCAGATGTGGCCCGCCCCGCACTCCGCGCCGCAACTGATCAAGGCGACCAGCGAAACCAGTGCCCTGTGGCGGGAAGAGTGACCGACGGTCTCCTCAGCACTCGATGATGTTCACCGCCAGCCCGCCCCGGGCCGTCTCCTTGTACTTGACCGACATGTCCGCGCCGGTCTCCTTCATCGTCTTGATGACCTTGTCCAACGACACCTTGTGCGAGCCGTCCCCGCGCATCGCCATGCGCGCCGCCGTGACGGCCTTCACCGCGGCCATGCCGTTGCGTTCGATGCAGGGGATCTGGACCAGGCCGCCGACGGGGTCGCAGGTGAGGCCGAGGTTGTGTTCCATGCCGATCTCGGCGGCGTTCTCGACCTGTTCGGGGCTGCCGCCGAGCACCTCGGCGAGCGCGCCCGCCGCCATGGAGCAGGCGGAGCCGACCTCGCCCTGGCAGCCGACCTCGGCGCCGGAGATGGAGGCGTTCTCCTTGAAGAGCATGCCGATGGCGCCCGCGGCGAGCAGGAAGCGGACCACGCCGTCCTCGTCGGCGCCCGGCACGAAGTTGATGTAGTAGTGCAGGACCGCGGGGATGATGCCCGCCGCGCCGTTGGTGGGGGCGGTGACGACCCGGCCGCCGGCCGCGTTCTCCTCGTTCACGGCCATCGCGTAGAGCGTGATCCACTCCATGGCGTGCGCCAACGGCTCGCCCTCCGCCCGGAGTTGGCGGGCGGAGACGGCGGCACGGCGGCGTACCTTCAGCCCGCCCGGCAGGATGCCCTCACGGGACATGCCGCGCGACACGCACGCCTGCATCACCCGCCAGATCTCCAGCAGGCCCTCGCGGATCTCCTCCTCGGACCGCCAGGCGCGCTCGTTCTCCAGCATCAGGGACGAGATGGACAGGCCCGTCTCCTTGGTCAGGCGCAGCAGTTCGTCGCCCGTGCGGAAGGGGTACTTCAGGACGGTGTCGTCGAGTTTGATCCGGTCCGCGCCCACCGCGTCCTCGTCGACGACGAATCCGCCGCCCACCGAGTAGTACGTCTTGGAGAGGAGTTCGGCGCCGGTGGCGTCGTGGGCCCACAGGGTCATGCCGTTGGCGTGGTAGGGGAGGGTTTTACGGCGGTGCAGGACCAGGTCGTCGTCGTAGGCGAAGGCGATCTCGTGCTCGCCGAGGAGGCGGATCCGGCCCGCGGACCTGATGTCCTCCACCCGCTGGTCGGCGGTCTCGACGTCGACGGTCCGCGGCGAGGCGCCCTCCAGGCCGAGAAGCACCGCCTTGGGCGTGCCGTGTCCGTGTCCGGTCGCGCCGAGGGAGCCGTACAGCTCGGCGCGCACAGAAGCGACCGAGTCCAGCAGGTCCTCGTTGCGCAGCCGGCGGGCGAACATGCGGGCCGCGCGCATGGGGCCCACGGTGTGGGAGCTGGACGGGCCGATGCCGATCGAGAACAGGTCGAAGACCGAGATGGCCACGGTGACTCCTCAGGACAGGGGTGGAACAAGGGGCGGGGCACCGCGCTCACCTCCCAGTGTGCGCGGTGCCCCGGGAAGCGGGTTACTTCGTCAGGCCGGGGTACAGCGGGTGCTTCTCCGCGAGGGCGGCGACCCGGGCCTTCAGCGACGCCGCTTCGTAGGACGGCTTCAGCGCCTCGGCGATGACGTCCGCGACCTCGGCGAAGTCCTCGGTCGTGAAGCCGCGGGTGGCCAGCGCGGGCGTACCGATGCGCAGGCCGGACGTCACCATCGGCGGGCGCGGGTCGTTCGGGACGGCGTTGCGGTTGACCGTGATGCCGACCTCGTGGAGCCGGTCCTCGGCCTGCTGACCGTCGAGCTCGGACTTGCGCAGGTCGACGAGGACCAGGTGGACGTCCGTACCGCCGGAGAGCACATCCACGCCCACGGCCTTCACGTCGTCCTTCACCAGGCGCTCGGCCAGGATGCGGGCGCCCTCCAGCGTCCGCATCTGCCGCTCCTTGAACTCCTCGGAGGCGGCGACCTTGAACGCCACCGCCTTCGCCGCGATCACATGCTCCAGCGGGCCGCCCTGCTGCCCCGGGAACACCGCCGAGTTGATCTTCTTGGCGAGGTCCTGGACGGACAGGATCACACCGCCGCGCGGGCCGCCCAGCGTCTTGTGGGTCGTGGTCGTGACCACGTGGGCGTGCGGCACCGGGTTCGGGTGCAGTCCGGCCGCGACCAGCCCGGCGAAGTGCGCCATGTCGACCATGAGGTACGCGCCGACCTCGTCCGCGATCCGGCGGAACGCGGCGAAGTCCAGCCGGCGCGGGTAGGCCGACCAGCCGGCGACGATCAGCTTCGGCTTGTGCTCCTTGGCGAGGCGCTCGACCTCGGCCATGTCGACCACACCGGAGTCGTCGACGTGGTAGGGCACCACGTTGTACAGCTTGCCGGAGAAGTTGATCTTCATGCCGTGGGTCAGGTGACCGCCGTGCGCGAGGTTCAGACCCATGATCGTGTCGCCGGGCTTGAGCAGCGCGAACATCGCGGCCGCGTTGGCCTGCGCGCCCGAGTGCGGCTGCACGTTGGCGTGCTCGGCGCCGAACAGCTCCTTGATGCGGTCGATCGCGATCTGCTCGACCACGTCGACGTGCTCGCAGCCGCCGTAGTAGCGGCGGCCCGGGTAGCCCTCGGCGTACTTGTTGGTCAGGACCGAGCCCTGCGCCTCCATGACCGCGGCCGGCGCGAAGTTCTCGGAGGCGATCATCTCGAGGGTGGACTGCTGACGGTGCAGCTCGGCGTCGACGGCGGCGGCCACCGCCGGGTCGAGCTCGTGCAGCGGAGTGTTCAGTACGGACATACGGCTACGACTCCTCAGCCGGCGGTGTGGGCGGCGTACTCGTCGGCGGAGAGCAGGTCGGCCGGCTCCTCGGCGACGCGCACCTTGAACAGCCAGCCGCCCTCGAAGGGGGCGGAGTTCACCAGGGACGGGTCGTTCACCACGTCCTCGTTGATCTCGGTGACCTCGCCGGAGACCGGGGAGTACAGGTCGCTGACCGACTTGGTCGACTCCAGCTCGCCGCAGGTCTCGCCCGCGGCCACCGTGGAGCCCACCTCGGGGAGCTGGGCGTAGACGACATCGCCGAGCGCGTTGGCCGCGAACTCGGTGATGCCGACCGTCGCGACGCCGTCCTCGACGGCCGACAGCCACTCGTGCTCCTTGCTGTAGCGCAGCTGCTGGGGGTTGCTCATGGCCTGAATTCTCCTGTACGCGGGGGAGTGCTGGTGAATGGGGGACTGCTGGAATTGCGGGTGAGCAGGGGAAATGTGCGCGGGGTCACGCCGGACCCGCGGCCCGGTGTCTACTTCTGGCGCTTGTAGAAGGGCAGCGCCACGACCTCGTACGGCTCGTGGCTGCCCCGGATGTCCACGCCGACCCCGGGCGTGCCCGGCGCCGCGTGCGCGGCGTCGACGTACGCCATCGCGATCGGCCTGCCCAGCGTGGGGGAGGGGGCACCGGAGGTGATCTCGCCGATCACGGCTCCGCCGGCGACCACGGCGTACCCGGCGCGCGGCACCCGGCGGCCCTCGGCGATCAGGCCGACCAGGACGCGCGGCGGCTCGGATGCGGCACGCTCGGCGGCCTCGGCAAGGGCCTCGCGTCCCACGAAGTCGCCCTCCTTGTCGAACTTCACGACCCGGCCGAGCCCGGCGTCGAAGGGCGTCAGCGAGGTCGACAGCTCGTGCCCGTACAGCGGCATGCCCGCCTCCAGGCGCAGCGTGTCCCGGCAGGACAGCCCGCACGGGACCAGGCCGACGCCCTGGCCGGCCTCGGTCAGCGCCTGCCACAGCGCGACGGCGTGCTCCGGCTTCACGAACAGCTCGAAGCCGTCCTCGCCGGTGTAGCCGGTGCGGGCGATCAGGGCGGGGACGCCGGCGACGGTGCCGGGCAGGCCGGCGTAGTACTTCAGGCCGTCGAGGTCGGCGTCGGTGAGCGACTTCAGGATGCCGGGGGACTCCGGGCCCTGGACGGCGATCAGGGCGTAGGCGTCCCGGTCGTCGCGGACGTCGGCGTCGAACCCGTCGGCCCGCTCGGTGAGCGCGTCGAGCACCACCTGGGCGTTCGAGGCGTTCGCCACGATCATGTACTCGGCCTCGGCGAGCCGGTAGACGATCAGGTCGTCGAGGATGCCGCCGTCCGCCCGGCAGATCATGGTGTAGCGGGCGCGGCCGACCTTGACGCCGCCGATGTTCCCGACCAGCGCGTAGTCCAGCAGGGCGGCGGCCTGCGGGCCGGTCACGGTGATCTCGCCCATGTGGGAGAGGTCGAAGAGGCCGGCCCGGTTACGCACGGCGAGGTGTTCGTCGCGCTCGGAGCCGTAGCGCAGGGGCATGTCCCAGCCGGCGAAGTCGGTCATCGTCGCGCCGAGCGAGCGATGCAGGGCATCGAGCGCGGTGCGGCGGAGTGCGGTACTGCTCATCGGTCGGTCTCCAAGGGCATGACGGGAAGGTCGTTCCTCCCCATCTGTCATCGGAACCTGAGAGGTTCGCCATGACCATGTGTCGGTCCTGGCTTGCACCTTGGGTGGGGCCACTGCACGCAGGGCCCGCTTTTCAGATGTGCCTCGCCCGCGCGGTAACGGGGCCTGAGAGATTCAAGGGAGGGACTTGCTCCTTCGGCGCCCCGACGGCAGTGCTGCCGGGGACTCTCCCGCGCGGATTCAAACGGCCGGTATGCAGTTGGCGCGGCCATCATTGCATGCATCGGCCGGGTGCGGCAGGGTCACCTTGCCGGGCCTTTACCGGGGCCCGCGAACAGCGGCCGCACAGATTCCGCACAGCCGGGCGGGGCATGCTGTAGCAGCGCTGTTGCAGGAAGGGGACGGAAACAGGAGGCACCGAGCATTACCTTCTCTTTACACTCGACGGGGATGGGAACTCGTGAACCGCCCCAGGGGAGGACGATCACGGTGAACAGGACCACGGCGTACGCCACCACCTCGGGTCTCGCGCTGCCCAAGCAGCCGACCGCCCCGGCCAGGGAGGCGTGCGCTTCGCTGCCGTCACCCGTCGTCCGCGACCTGCGCGAGCGGGAGGGCCGCAGCCCGCATGCGCTGCTCTTCGGGCCCCGCGACCTCGTCGTGGTCACGGGCCTGCCCGGCAGCGGCAAGTCGACCCTGATGCGCAGGGCGGTGCGCGGACTGCGCGTCGACTCCCAGGACACCCGCGACCGCTGGGACGGCCGCATGCCCGCCTGGCTGCCGTACGCGGTCTACCGGCCCCTCGTCCGTCTCGCCCACTACGCCGGACTGCGCCGCACCCTGCGCACCGGCGAGGGCGTCGTCGTGCACGACTGCGGTACGCAGGCCTGGGTGCGCGCCTGGCTGGCCCGCGAGGCCCGCCGCCGCGGCGGCACCCTGCACATGCTGCTGCTCGACGTCACCCCGGAGCAGGCCCTGGACGGCCAGCGCGAGCGCGGCCGCGGGGTCTCGCGGTACGCGTTCCTGCGCCATCGCCGGGCCGCCGGCCGCCTGGTGCGCCGCACGGAACGCGGTGATCTGCCGCACGGCTGCGGCGGCGCGGTCCTCCTCGACCGGGAGGCGGCGGACACCCTGCGCCGCATCGGCTTCGTGGGCTGAGGGGACCCGCCCCGTGAGGGGCGTTAGCCTTTCAGCCGCAGTAGAGGTACGGAGCAGGCGGTAGGCAGATGGACGACTTCCCGGCGGACTTCCCCCCGGACCTTTCCGGGGGTTTCCCGGCGCAGGCGCACCCCCATCCGCACGGCGGATGGCCCGGCAACGAGCTGGAGGAGGTGCTGTCGGCCTCCCTCGGTGTGCCCTCGGCCGGCGGCCGGATCGTCGAGGTGCTGGGCCGCAGCTTCGTGTGGGTGCCGCTGCCGAACGGCGGCGGCCCGCACAGCGGCCCGCTCGACCTGCCCACGCTGGACATCGAGGGTCAGGCCTACGTGCCGGTCTTCAGCTCCGAGGAACAGTTCCGGCAGGTCGTCGGCTCCCACATGTCGTACACCGTGGCCCCGGCCGTGGAGTTCGCCCGCGGCCTGCCCCCGCAGGCGGGCATCGTCGTCAACCCGGGCGGCGTGGTCGGCATCCCGCTGCCGCCGCCCGCCGTGGCCGAACTGTGCCGGGCCGGGCGCACCCCGCTCGACGGGCTCACGAGCGGCGGCCGAGTCCGCCTCTTCGAACCCGACTGGCAGGACGACCCGGTCGACTTCCTCGCGGCGGCGTCTGCGGAGTTCGAGGGCATCGGCGTGGTCCTGACGGCCCGTCGCTGCCTGGCGGCGATCGAAACGGCGGACCCGGTGATGTTCGTGGGAGTCGAACTCTCCCAGTGGGAGGGCGATCTGCGGGCAGCTCCCTTGGACGCGCTGGGCCGGGCGTTGGGCAAGGTCCCGGTGAAGTGGCCGGTCAACCTGGTCCTCATGGACGTGGCGCAGGACCCGGTGGTCACCTGGCTGCGCGAGCAGGTGCGCCCCTTCTACCAACGGGGCCTGTAAACGTCCCTGGGGGCAGCCGACTCAGGGGCGCGGGGCTGTATCGATATGCGGCTCCTCCCCCACTCTCGGCTTCGCTCGAGCGGGGGGACCCCCACCGTGGGCGCGATCAACCACGAACAACCCGCAGCCGCAAGACGACACCAAGCCCCGAGCTGGTAGGCGGCCTTAAGCTAGTGCGCAAACGACGGCGTTGCACGAAGGGGCGGTAAAAAGTGAGCGCGAGCGGCACCGCCGCGGCCGACCAGGTCGAGCACATGCTGCGCCAGGTGACGCCGGGGCGTTACGACGCCTACGAGGCACTCCTGCGCGCCCTCGCGACCCCCAACTCCGGCCAGGTCTGGATGCTGCTGTGGCACGGCCAGGCCGGCAGCCCCGACGCCCAGTACGGGAACATGGAGGTCGACGGCTACGGCTACGCCCCCTGCGTCACCTCCGCCCAGGAACTCTCCGCCAGCGGCTGGAACCGCAGTTACGAGGTCGTCGACGGAGTCGACGTCGCCCGCACCCTCTACCCCGACCACTACGGCCTCTGGCTGAACCCGCACGCCCCCGGTGGCGGCGTCGGCATCCCCTGGCTCGACCTGCGCCGGATCGCCACCGGACTGGACCGACAGCCGGCGGGCCCGCTGCGGCTGTCCGAACCCGGCATCCAGATCCCGCAGTTCTATGCCCTTTTGTCGCAGAACGCCCACCGCACCCCGGCCGTCCGCTCGTTGCGCCGCGCCTGGGTGCAGCCCTCGCTCGGGGCGCCGTATCTCGCCATCGGGCTGGATGTGTACGACACCTCGCCGCCCGCGGTCGACTCGGTGCGCACGATGATGCAGCAGTCCATCGGCGCGGTCCCGGACGGGCTTCCGGTGTCGACCGTCGCGATGTCCGACGAGTACGACCCGGTGGCGATGTGGCTGCGCGCCAACGCCCGACCCTTCTACGACCGTGAGGCACACGCCGCCGCCCCGGCCCAGGCGCCGGCGGCCGGGTACGGCTTTCCGCCGGCCCAGGGACGGTACTGACCGGAACCAGCCCCTGGCGCTCCCGCGGTCCGTACCAGGGCTTCTTCTTCGCGCGTAGACAAGGGTAGAAAGGCGCCTCTTGTCCCAATCGCTCCACTTGGTCCCCGTCCGACCCCCGTTAACCACTGTCCGGATAACGGAAACCCCAGGACAGCATCACGGTTACGCATCCATTCACCGTCAAGTCTGGCAACAGATCGCCAAAGCGTTGAAGACTCCCGCTCCAGGGGTGTTCTTCCGCGTCTTCGTCCGGAGGGCGCCCCTGTGTACGACGGACTGATCACGCCGCTACAGCGGCAAGTGCGGGCCGGTTACCGCCGGTTGAGAGGGGTCCCTGCCAGATGACGGCACCATTGCACGAGCCGACCGCGGAAGCGGCCCCGAGTGCGGCCGAGGAAGCGGCGCTGGTCAGCGGCGACGCGAAGGCCGTACAGGGCCGTTCCTTGGGGCGGATCGCCTGGGAGCGCCTCAAACGCGACAAACTGGCCCTCACGGGCGGCATCGTGGTGCTTCTCCTCATTCTGGTCGCCGTGCTGGCGCCGGTCATCACCGGACTGGTCGGGCAGGACCCCGAGGCCCACCACGAGGACCTGATCGACCCGCTCTTCGGCACCCCCATCGGCTCCTTCGGCGGCATCAGCGGCGAGCACCTGCTCGGCGTCGAGCCGGTCAGCGGCCGCGACATCTTCGCCCGGATCGTCTACGGCGCCCAGATCTCGCTGCTCGTCGGCTTCCTCTCCGCCGTTGTCGCCGTCGTCCTCGGCACCGTGCTGGGCATCCTCGCCGGCTTCTTCGGCGGCTGGGTCGACTCCGTCATCAGCCGGGTGATGGACGGACTGCTGGCCTTCCCGCAGCTGCTGTTCATCATCGCGCTGGTCTCCGTCATGCCGAACGAGATGCTGGGGCTGACCGGCACGGGCGTGCGTCTGTTCGTGATGATCCTGGTCATCGGCTTCTTCGGCTGGCCCTACATCGGACGCGTGGTGCGCGGCCAGACGCTCTCGCTGCGTGAGCGCGAGTACGTCGAGGCGGCCCGGTCGCTGGGCGCCGGGCGGCTGTACATCCTCTTCAAGGAGCTGCTGCCCAACCTGGTCGCACCGATCATCGTCTACACGACGATGATGATCCCCACCAACATCCTCACCGAGGCGGCACTCAGCTTCCTGGGCGTGGGCGTCAAGCCGCCCACGGCCTCGTGGGGGCAGATGCTCTCGAACGCGATCGACTACTACGACTCGGACCCCATGTACATGGTGGTCCCCGGCGTGGCGATCTTCCTCACCGTTCTTGCCTTCAACCTCTTCGGCGACGGCGTGCGTGACGCGCTGGACCCGAAGGGCTCCCGCTGAACTGCCGTACCCCAAGCGACCCGTGGCCCAAAGCACGGGGTCTCTCATCTAATCCGGAGGATCCGAGATCGTGACTACCCAACGCACCTCAGGGCGGCGCAAGCAGGCCATGGCCGCTGCCGCCGTGGTCGCCGCGCTGCTGACCACGGCGGCGTGCGGCGGCGGCAACGGCGACGGCGACGGTGGCTCGAAGGACGGCGCGGCCGGTTTCGACGCCGCCAACAACAAGGTCGCCCAGGCCGACCTGGCCAAGAAGGGCGGCACGCTGAAGTTCGCGGGTGCCCAGGACGCCGACTCGTGGGACACCACGCGCGGCTACTACGGCTTCATGTGGAACTTCTCCCGCTACTACGCCCGCCAGCTCGTCACGAACAAGGCCGAGCCGGGCAAGGCCGGCGCCGAGCTGGCGCCCGACCTCGCCACCGGGCTCGCCGAGGTCTCCGACGACGGCAAGACCTACAAGTACACCCTGCGTGACGACGTGACGTGGGAGGACGGCAAGCCGATCACCTCCAAGGACGTCAAGTACGGCATCGAGCGCGTCTGGGCGCAGGACGTGCTGGCCGGCGGTCCGGTGTACCTGAAGGACGTCCTCGACCCCAAGGGCGAGTACCAGGGCCCGTACAAGGACAAGTCCAAGGACAAGCTCGGTCTGAAGGCCATCGAGACGCCCGACGACAAGACCATTATCTTCAAGCTGCCGAAGGCCAACTCGGACTTCGAGGAGATGCTGGCCCTGGTCTCCGCCTCGCCGGTGCGCCAGGACAAGGACACCAAGTCCAAGTACGGCCTGCACCCGTTCTCCTCCGGCCCGTACAAGTTCGAGTCGTACGAGCCCGGCAAGTCCCTGAAGCTGGTCCGCAACGAGAACTGGAAGCAGTCCTCCGACCCGATCCGCAAGGCCTACCCGGACGCGATCACGGTCAACTTCTTCTCCAACGCCAATGACATGGACCAGCGCCTGATCAACGGCGACTACCACCTGGACATCAACCAGACCGGCATGTCGCCGCAGGGCCGCACCACCGCCCTGAAGGAGCACAAGGCCAACCTGGACAACCCGGTGTCCGGCTACATCCGTTACGCGGTCTTCCCGCAGAGCGTGAAGCCGTTCGACAACGAGCACTGCCGCAAGGCCGTGATCTACGGCGCCGACCACGTCTCCCTGCAGACCGCGCGCGGCGGCCCCATCGCCGGTGGTGACATCGGCACCAACATGCTGCCGCCGTCCGTCCCGGGCTCCGAGGGCCAGAAGTACGACCCGTTCGAGCTCGCCACCGCCAACAAGAGCGGCAACGTCGCCAAGGCCAAGGAAGAGCTGAAGGCCTGCGGTCAGCCGAACGGCTTCAAGACCACCATCGCGGTCCGCAACAACAAGCCGGTCGAGGTGGCCACCGCCGAGTCCCTCCAGGCCTCGCTGAAGAAGGTCGGCATCCAGGCCGAGATCGAGCAGTACGACGGCTCGCAGACCAGCGGCATCATCGGCAGCCCCTCCAACGTCGAGAAGAAGAAGTTCGGCATCATCATCATGGGCTGGGGCCCCGACTTCCCGACCGTCCAGGGCTTCGGTCTGCCGCTGTGGGACAGCAGCTACATCCTTGAGAGCGGCAACAACAACTACGCCCTGATCAAGGACAAGGCGATCGACGGCCTGTTCGACGACTACGTCAACGAGCTGGACGACGCCGAGAAGGCCAAGATCGCCACGGAGATCAACCACAAGGTGATGGAGGGCGGCTACTACCTGCCCTTCGTCTTCGAGAAGTTCATCAACTGGCGCTCGAGCGACCTGGCGAACGTCTACACGTCCGACGGCTACAGCGGCATGTACGACTTCGTCAACCTCGGCCTGAAGAACCCGAAGTAAACCCGGCACACCCGCCGTACGGCACGAAAGGCAGGTGAAGGCCGGCGTGGCGTGACCGCGGGCCATCGGACGACCTCCGGTGGCCCGCGGTCCGCGGCGGGCCGAGAGCTGTGCTCACTTACCTCATCAGGCGGCTGTTCGCCGCCGCAGTGATGCTGGTGGTCATCATGGTGGTGGTCTTCAGCATCTTCTTCCTCGTCCCCAAGTGGGTGGGCGTCGACATCGCCACGAGCTTCGTGGGCAAGCAGGCCGACCCCGCTGCCGTCGAGGCCGTGCGGACGAAGCTGGGTCTGGGCGAACCGATCTACGTTCAGGTCTGGGAGTTCTTCAAGGGCATCTTCGCGGGCCGCACCTACGCGGCCGGCGGTGACGTCACGCACTGCTCCGCGCCGTGCTTCGGCTACTCCTTCCGCAGCGAGCAGGCCATCTGGCCGGTGCTCACCGACCGCTTCCCGGTGACCCTGGGTCTGGCGCTCGGTGCCGCGCTGCTGTGGCTGGTCTTCGGTGTCGCCGCCGGTGTGCTCTCCGCCCTCAAGCGCGGCACCCTGTGGGACCGCGGCGCGATGGTCGTCGCACTGGGCGGCGTCTCCCTGCCCATCTACTTCACCGGTCTGCTGAGCCTGGCGATCTTCAGCTACGGACTCGGCTGGATCGACGGGCAGTACGTGCCGCTGGAGGAGAGCTTCTCCGGCTGGCTGGGCGGCATGATCCTGCCGTGGGTCACCCTCGCGTTCCTGTACGCGGCGATGTACGCCCGGATCACCCGCGCCACCATGCTGGAGATCCTCGGCGAGGACTACATCCGCACCGCACGCGCCAAGGGCCTGCGGGAACAGGTGGTCATCGGCAAGCACGCGATGCGCTCGACGATGACGCCGATCCTGACCATGCTCGGCATGGACCTCGGCGCCCTCATCGGCGGCGCGATCCTGACCGAGACCACGTTCAGCCTGCCCGGCCTCGGCCAGGCGGTGCTCAACGCCATCAAGACCCAGGACCTGCCCATCATCCTGGGCGTCACCCTGATCACCTCCCTCGCGGTGCTCCTGGCCAACCTCGTGGTGGACATCCTGTACGCCGTGATCGACCCCCGAGTGAGGCTCGCATGACCGAACTCAGCAAGACCGGAGCGGCCGTGGGCGAGCCCACCACCGCTGCCGCCCCGACCGCCTTCCTCGAAGTGCGCGACCTGAAGGTGCACTTCCCGACCGACGACGGCCTGGTCAAGTCCGTCGACGGGCTCAGCTTCCAGCTGGAGAAGGGCAAGACCCTCGGCATCGTGGGCGAGTCGGGCTCCGGCAAGTCGGTGACCTCGCTCGGCATCATGGGCCTGCACACCGCCGGCCAGTACGGCAAGCGCAAGGCGCAGATCTCCGGCGAGATCTGGCTGAACGGCACCGAGCTGCTGTCCGCCCCCGCCGACCAGGTGCGCCGGATGCGCGGCCGCGAGATGGCGATGATCTTCCAGGATCCGCTGTCCGCGCTGCACCCGTACTACACGATCGGCCAGCAGATCGTGGAGGCGTACCGCATCCACCACGACGTCGACAAGAAGACCGCCAAGCGGCGCGCGGTGGAGATGCTCGACCGGGTCGGCATCCCGCAGCCCGACAAGCGGGTCGACAACTACCCCCACGAGTTCTCGGGCGGTATGCGGCAGCGCGCGATGATCGCGATGTCGCTGGTCAACAACCCCGAACTGCTCATCGCGGACGAGCCGACCACCGCCCTTGACGTGACCGTCCAGGCGCAGATCCTCGACCTGATCCGCGATCTGCAGAAGGAGTTCGGCTCCGCCGTCATCATCATCACCCACGACCTGGGCGTGGTCGCCGAACTGGCCGACGACCTGCTGGTGATGTACGGCGGCCGCTGCGTGGAGCGCGGCCCCGCCGAGAAGGTGTTCTACGAGCCCCGCCACCCCTACACCTGGGGCCTGCTCGGCTCGATGCCGCGCCTGGACCGTGACCAGCAGGAGCGCCTCGTCCCGGTCAAGGGCTCCCCGCCCTCCCTGATCAACCTCCCGTCCGGCTGCGCCTTCAACCCGCGCTGCCCGTACGCGGACATCCCGAAGGACGACGTCACCCGCACGGTCCGCCCCGAGCTGACCGAGGTCGGCAGCCGGCACTGGGCCGCCTGCCACATGTCCCCGGAGCAGCGGGAGCGGATCTGGATCGAAGAGATTGCGCCGAAGCTGTGAGCGAGGAAAAAGCAGTGAGTAGCCCTGCGCAGAGCGACGGTGCCACGCTGACCGCGGATGCCGCCCCCGGCGAGACCCTGCTGAAGGTGACCGGGCTGCAGAAGCACTTCCCGATCCGCAAGGGCCTGCTCAAGCGGCAGGTCGGCGCGGTCCGTGCGGTGGACGGCCTCGACTTCGAGGTGCGCTCCGGTGAAACCCTCGGCGTCGTGGGCGAGTCCGGCTGCGGCAAGTCGACGATGGGCCGCCTGATCACCCGGCTCCTCGAACCGACGGCCGGCACGGTCGAGTTCGGGGGCAAGGACATCACGCATCTCGGCGTCGGCGGGATGCGTCCGCTGCGCCGCGATGTGCAGATGATCTTCCAGGACCCGTACTCGTCGCTGAACCCGCGCCACACCATCGGCACGATCGTCGGCGCCCCCTTCCGGCTGCAGGGCGTCACGCCCGAGGGCGGCATCAAGAAGGAAGTGCAGCGGCTGCTGTCGGTGGTCGGTCTCAACCCCGAGCACTACAACCGCTATCCGCACGAGTTCTCCGGCGGCCAGCGCCAGCGCATCGGCATCGCCCGCGCGCTGGCCCTGAACCCGAAGCTGGTCGTGGCCGACGAGCCGGTCTCCGCGCTGGACGTGTCGATCCAGGCGCAGGTCGTGAACCTGCTGGACGACCTCCAGCAGGAACTGGGCCTGACGTACGTGATCATCGCGCACGACCTGTCGGTCGTCCGGCACGTCTCCGACCGGATCGCGGTGATGTACCTCGGCAAGATCGTCGAGCTCGCCGACCGGGACAAGCTGTACCGGTCGCCGATGCACCCGTACACCAAGGCCCTGCTGTCGGCGGTGCCGATCCCGGACCCCTCCCGCAAGTCGGCCAAGAGCGAGCGCATCCTGCTCAAGGGCGACGTGCCCTCGCCGATCTCCCCGCCGAGCGGCTGCCGCTTCCACACCCGGTGCTGGAAGGCGACGGAGATCTGCAAGACCACCGAGCCGCCGCTGCTCGAGCTGCGCCCCGGCCAGCAGGTGGCCTGCCACCACCCGGAGAACTTCGAGGACCAGGCCCCGCAGGACACGGTGCTGCTCACCGCGGCCAAGGAGGCGGCGGAGCTGGTGGCGGACGAGGTGCTCGCGGAGTCGGCGGAGACGAGCGCGGCCGTGGCGAAGGCGGTGGCTGCGGAGTCGGCGGGGTCGGATTCCGGGGAGTCGGCGGACTCGGCCGCGGCGGACCCGTCGGATTCGGATGCGGCGGGCTCGGAGTCGGCGGGCTCGTCGGATTCGGACGCCGCGGACTCGTCGGGTTCGGACTCGGACTCGGAGCCCTCGGAGGAGACCGTGACCTCCGACGGCACCGACGAGAACCCGAAGGCGTCGGACAAGTAGCCGTGTGACGGGGCGTGCACCTTGCTTCGGCAGGTGCACGCCCCGTCGCGCGTCAGAATGTTCGGGTGCTCCAGCAACTGTTCAGCCCTTCCGTCCAGCACACGCTCGACCTGATCGGCATCTTCGTCTTCGCCATCTCCGGCGCGCTGCTGGCCGTCCGCAAGAACTTCGACGTCTTCGGCATCGCCGTCCTCGCCGAGGTCACCGCGCTGGGCGGCGGGCTGTTCCGGGACCTGGTCATCGGGGCCGTACCGCCGGCCGCGTTCACGGATCTGGGGTACTTCGTCACCCCGCTGTTCGCCGCGCTCCTCGTCGTCTTCCTGCACCCGCAGGTGGAGCGCATCCAGACCGGCGTGAACGTCTTCGACGCGGCCGGCCTCGGCCTGTTCTGCGTCGCGGGCACGACGAAGGCGTACGAGTACGGACTCGGCCTGCATGCCTCCGCGGCCCTCGGCCTCGCCACCGCCGTCGGGGGCGGTGTGCTGCGGGACGTCCTCGCCAACGAGGTGCCGTCACTGCTGCGCTGGGACCGCGATCTGTACGCCGTCCCCGCGATCGTCGGCGCCACGATGGTGGCGTTCTGTATCCGCTTCGACGCCCTGACCCCGCTGACCAGCGGAATCGCGGCCGCGGTGGCCTTCGTGCTGCGGCTGCTGGCGATGCGGTTCCACTGGCGGGCGCCGCGCGCGTGGAACCGGCGATCGACGGTACGCGAGGAGGAACCCTCAAAAGCTACCGCTTAGTAATTTTCTGTTGTACCGTACCGGCATGGCTCAGGCATCCCAGGCGACCATCGGCAACAGCGAGTTCGACCGAGACACCGCTGTCACCCGCCGTGCGGAGGGCGTCTACGACATCGACCTCTCGGCCAGCTGGACGATCATCAACGCCGTCAACGGGGGCTATCTGCTGGCCGTCCTGGGCCGGGCCCTCGCCGACGCCCTGCCGCACCCGGACCCGTTCACCATCTCCGCGCACTACCTGACCGCCTCCCGGCCGGGACCCGCGGTCGTCCGCACGGACGTCGTGCGCACCGGCCGGACCCTGTCGACGGGCCAGGCGTCCCTCTTCCAGTACGACGAGCAGGGTGGCGAGGTCGAACGGATCCGTGTCCTCGCCTCGTACGGCGACCTCGACACGCTCCCCGACGACGTCCGTACGACCGCGAAGCCGCCCGCCGTCCCGCCGATGGACCAGTGCTTCGGACCCGAGGACGGACCCGCCCCCGTCCCGGGCAGTTCGGCCATCACCGACCGCCTGATGCTCAAGCTCGACCCCTCGACCCTGGGGTGGGCCCTCGGCTCGCCGTCGGGCAAGGGCGAGATGCGGGCCTGGTTCGGCCTGAAGGACGGCCGGGACGCCGACCCCTTCTCGCTGCTTCTGGCGGTGGACGCCCTGCCGCCCACCGCCTTCGAACTCGGTATCTCCGGCTGGGTGCCGACGGTCGAACTGACCGTGCACATACGGTGCCGCCCGGCGCCGGGCCCCCTCCGGGTGTCCATCACCACCCGCAACCTCGCCGGCGGTTTCCTCGAGGAGGACGCCGAGGTGTGGGACAGCGCGGACCGGCTGGTCGCCCAGTCCCGACAGCTGGCGCGGGTCCGGCTCGGCTGACCGCGTCCGCGGAGCCCTGTCCGTCAGTCCAGCCAGTGTGCGCGGCCGATGCTGATCAGCCGCAGCCGACGGGCGGCGAGCCGGGTGACGCGCTGCCGTTCCTCCTCGGGACCCTCCAGGGCCTCGAGGAAGAGCGAGGCCGCGATGAGCATCTGGTCGACGTACAGGCCCGCGAGCATCAGCAGATCGTCGTCGCTCCAGCCCTCGGCCATGGGGTCGGTGACCAGCGCCGCCTTCACCTCCTCGGTGAACCGGGCCAGTTCGTTCCGGATGGCCTCCCGCACCGGCCGGACCCCGCCGTGCTGCTCACGGGCGATGAAACGGACGTGGGAGGGGTACGCGTCCACATGACGGGCGATCAACTCCACGGCGCGCATGATGCGTTCCTCGCTGTCGCCCGCCGTTGACACGATCGTGCTGACCATCGGGTGCAGACTGCCCAGTGCCTCCTCCACCAGCGCCACGCCGAGGTCCTCGGTGGAGCGGAAGTGCCGGTAGAAGGCGGTCGGGGCGACCCCGACGGCACGGGTGACCTCGCGCAGGCCCAGACTGCTCAGGCTCTGACCCTCCAGCAGTTCCAACGCCGCCTCCAGCAGCGCCTGTCGGGTCTTCTGCTTCTGTGCCTGCCGCAGGCCGAGGGTGTGACTCATGCCATGCAGTTAACAACTGTTCTCTGGAATTTAAAAGTCATGGGGCGCGCTAGACTGGGAAGTCAGTGAACAACTGTAACTACAATCGTTCACCGAGTCTTCGGGCGGAAGCCGCCCGAGGGCATCCGGAGGGGGATCCAACCCATGCTGTTCCTCGTCGCCGCACTCCTGCTGCTCGGCCTGGTCATGGGCACCGTCGCCCACGCACCGCTCACCTTCACCGTCGTCGCGGCCATCGTGATCGCCGGCTGGCTCGGCATCTTCGCGCTCCGCGAGCGCCACGGCCGCCGCCGCGCCGCCCGGACGAACTGACCACCGTCCATCCGACCGATCCGCTCGTCGGGAGCTGACCACCATGCACCTCACCGCGCCGGCCACGCGCCGCACCGGAATCCGTGACACCGACGGCATGGCCGTCGCGTCCTTCATCCTCGGCCTCCTGGGCCTGCTCGTCCTGAACATCTTCCTCGGCCCGATCGCCATCGGCCTGGCCGCCGTGGCACTCGCGCGGGGCACCAACCGCCGGGGCCGGGCCTGGCTGGGCCTCGGGCTGGGCGTCGCCGACCTCGTCGTACTCGCCGCGTTCATGCAGGCGGACAACACGATCTCGTGGAGCTTCTGAGCCCGGGGCCGTGACGGCCGGAACTGGTCCACGAACTGGCCGTGGGCAGCTCCGGGCCGACCGAGACGGGGCCGTAGAATCGGCCTCACCATGGCTTATCTCGACCACGCCGCGACCACCCCGATGCTCCCGGAGGCGGCAGAGGCGCTGACCGCCCACCTCGGCATCACGGGCAACGCCTCCTCCCTCCACGCATCCGGCCGTGCCGCGCGGCGAACCGTCGAGGAAGCCCGCGAGACCCTCGCGGAAGCCCTCGGCGCCCGCCCCAGCGAGATCGTCTTCACCTCCGGTGGAACGGAGGCCGACAACCTCGCCGTCAAGGGCCTGTACTGGGCCCGCCGCGACGCCGACCCGGCCCGCACCCGGGTCCTGGCCAGTCCCGTGGAACATCACGCCGTCCTCGACGCCGTCCACTGGCTCGGCGAACACGAGGGCGCCATCGTCGAGTACCTCCCCGTCGACTCCTACGGCCGCGTCCACCCCGAGGCCCTCCGCGAATCGATCGCCCGCAACGCCGACGATGTCGCCCTGGCCACCGTCATGTGGGCCAACAACGAGATCGGCACCGTCCTGCCGGTGGCCGAACTCGCCGCGGTGGCCGCCGAGTTCGGCGTACCGCTGCACGCCGACGCGGTCCAGGCCGTCGGCCAGCTGCCGGTCGACTTCGCCGCCTCCGGGCTCGCCGCGATGACCGTTTCCGGCCACAAGATCGGCGGCCCGTACGGCATCGGCGCGCTCATCCTCGGCCGGGAGTACACCCCCGTACCCGTCCTGCACGGCGGCGGCCAGGAACGCCACGTCCGCTCCGGCACCCTCGACGTCCCCGCGATCGCCTCCTTCGCGGTCGCCGGCAAGCACGCCGCCGAACACCGCGAACGCTTCGCCCGCGAGATCGGTGCCCTGCGCGACGACCTGATCGACGCGGTCCGTACGGCGGTGCCGGACGCGATCCTGGGTGGGGACCCGGTGGACCGCCTCCCGGCCAACGCCCACTTCACCTTCCCCGGCTGCGAGGGCGACTCCCTGCTGCTGCTCCTGGACGCCCAGGGCATCGAGTGCTCCACCGGCTCCGCCTGCACCGCGGGCGTCGCCCAGCCCAGCCACGTCCTGCTCGCCACCGGCACCGACCCGGACCTGGCCCGCGGCACCCTCCGCTTCTCCCTCGGCCACACCTCCACACCGGCCGACGTCGAGGCGGTCGCCAAGGCCATCGGCCCGGCGGTGGAACGGGCCCGCGCGGCGGGGCTGACCTAGCGGCCTAGGCGGGTGTCGCGGTCGTACCCGCCTGCTGTACGAGCTTCATGTACCGGTCCCAGTCCCAGTGCTCCCCGGGATCCGTGTGGTCCGTCCCCGGCACCTCCACGTGGCCGATGATGTGCTCGCGGTCGACGGGTATGGCGTAGCGCCGGCATATCTGCGCCGTCAGACGGGCGGACGCGGCGTACATCGCGTCCGTGAGGTCCTGAGGGCGGTCGACGAAGCCCTCGTGCTCGATGCCGACGCTGCGTTCGTTGTAGTCCCGGTTGCCCGCGTGGTAGGCGACGTCCAGCTCGCGGATCATCTGCGTGACGTGGCCGTCCTTGCGGACGATGTAGTGGGACGCGGCGCCGTGGCCCGGGTCCTGGAAGACCTTCACCGCGCTGTCGAAGCTGCCCTGGGTGACATGGATGATCACCATGTCGATCGTGTAGTCGTCCGGCCGGTCCGCCCGCCGCCAGTTGGCCGACGAGGCCGCCACCCAGCGCGCACCCCGGTAGTCGACGGCGCCCGCCACCCGCGGCTTCTCCACCCCGGGCACCTGCCACCACAGCCGCGGCAGCTCGTCGCGCGCCAGTACGGCTCCGGTGCCGACCGCGGCCGCGGCCCCACCGAGGATCAGTGACCGTCGCCCGATTCGCCGGCCGGAGCCGCCCTTCTTCTCTTCCATGTGAGCGAGAACGGATACTCGCGGGCTCCGGTTCCCGCGCCCCCGTACCCTGGAAGCGTTATGACTGACACCCCGCAGAGCCCCCGCCCCCTCCGCGTCCTCGCCGCCATGTCCGGTGGCGTCGACTCCGCCGTCGCCGCCGCCCGCGCGGCCGAGGCGGGCCACGACGTGACCGGCGTCCACCTCGCGCTCTCCGCGAACCCGCAGTCCTTCCGCACCGGCGCGCGGGGCTGTTGCACGATCGAGGACTCCCGCGACGCCCGCCGCGCCGCGGACGTCATCGGCATCCCGTTCTACGTCTGGGACCTCGCCGACCGCTTCCGCGAGGACGTCGTCGAGGACTTCGTCGCCGAGTACGAGGCGGGCCGCACGCCGAACCCCTGCCTGCGCTGCAACGAGAAGATCAAGTTCGCCGCGCTGCTGGACAAGGCGCTCGCCCTCGGCTTCGACGCGGTGTGCACCGGTCACTACGCGAAGGTGATCGTCCGCGAGGACGGCTCCCGCGAGCTGCACCGCGCCTCCGACATGGCGAAGGACCAGTCGTACGTCCTCGGTGTGCTCGACGACCAGCAGCTCGCCCACGCGATGTTCCCGCTCGGCGACACGGTCACCACCAAGGACGAGATCCGCGCGGAGGCCGAGCGCCGCGGCCTCGCCGTCGCCAGGAAGCCCGACTCGCACGACATCTGCTTCATCGCCGACGGCGACACCCAGGGCTTCCTCGCCCGTCGCCTCGGCAAGGCCGAGGGCGACATCGTCGACGAGTCCGGCACCCGCGTGGGCACCCACGAGGGGGCGTACGGCTTCACCATCGGCCAGCGCAAGGGCCTGCGCATCGGCACCCCCGCCCCCGACGGCAAGCCGCGCTACGTCCTCGACATCTCCCCGGTGACCAACACGGTGACGGTCGGCCCCGCGTCCGCCCTGGACGTCAGCGCCCTCACCGCCATCAAGCCCCGGTGGTGCGGTGTGGCCCCGACCGGCCCCGGCACCTACACCGCCCAGCTGCGCGCCCACGGCGGCGAGACCGAGGTGACCGCCGAACCGGTCGACGGCGAGCTGCGGGTGCACTTCACGGAGCCGGTGCGGGGCGTGGCCCCGGGCCAGGCGATCGTGCTGTACGACGGCACGCGCGTGGTGGGGTCGGCGACGATCGCGTCGACGGTGCGGGCGACGGCGGGCGTGGCCTGAGCCGCAGCCTGGGCCGCACTCACTCGCTGAAGAACTCCGCCAGCACCGGCGCCAGGACCTGCGGATCCACCATGTGCGTCTGGCCCTCGAGGACGCGGTACGCGCCCTGGGGAGCGGCGTCCGCGACCGCTCGGGCCGCCTGTCTCATCCAGCCGGGGCTCGCCCCGCCCGCGAGGGCCAGGACGGGCGCGGTAATGGCGGCCAGCCGGTCCCGGGGGACCCGGCCGTCGCCCATGACGGCGTCGTCGTACGCCAGGCTCGGCGCAATGGTCTCCATGCCGGACCACAGGGGGGACTGGCGCGCGCCCTGGATCATCTCCTCGGCCAGGCCGGTCAGCCTCAGGAACAGTTCGACGGCGTCGCCGCGCCGCCCCTGCGCGAGCGCCTCGGTGAGCCGTTCGCTGTACTCGGCGCGCCCATTCGCCGCGACCTCGTCCATGGCGAACGGCACCTCGTACACGGCCACCTGACGCACCGGCAGCCCGCTCGCCGCCGCATGAAGCGCCAGCGCGCCGCCCGACGAGATGCCGTACAGCGCCGCGTCGCCGCCCTCGGCCTCGATCAGCGCCGCCAGGTCCTCGATCTCACGCTCCACCGTGTACGGCGTCGTGTCGCCGCTCTCGCCGCGGCCCCGGCGGTCGTACACGACGACGCCGAAGCGGTCCGACAGGGGCCCGGCCAGCGGTGCCACCGTGGCGCCCGCCGACATCGCCCCGCTGACCAGGACGACTACCGGGCCCTGTCCGATGCGCTGGTACACGATGGGGGTGCCGTCGCGCGAGATGGTGTTCTTGTCCATGCCTGTGGAGACTGCCACGGGGCATGGAACTCATCGGTTACGACACTTCTTCTACGTCGTAGAAGCAGAGGTGGTCCTTGATCTCGGCCACGCCCGGCTTCGGGTCCGGGTAGGCCCAGACGAGGTCGGCCGCCCCCGGCAGCGACCAGTAGGAAGCGGTGCCCTTGAACGGGCAGTAGGTGTGGGTCTCGGAGGGCGTGAGCAGATCGAGCCGGACGTCCTCCGGCGGCAGGTAGTACCGCACGGGAGAGCCCGTCTCCCGCAGGATCAGCGGCCGGTCGCTCTCCGCCAGTACCTGCCCGTCGTGGACGGCCCGTACCCGCTGCGTGCCCTGCTCGATGGTGATCGTGTGTCCTTGGGTCATACCCGAGAAAGCGTTCGCCGGCGCCCGGTTCTTCCCGGGTACGGTGGCCCCGGGCAAGGTGCGGGCGCGCCGGTGTACCTCGCGGCGGGCCGGGGCGTGGAGCGACGCGCGAGTGATGCGAGCATGGCGGCATGGCTACACATGTGATCACCGGGGCGGGCTCCGGCATCGGAGCGGCCGTGGCCCGCCGGCTGCACGCGCGCGGGGACGAGATCGTGCTGCACGCGCGTGACGCCGGCCGTGCGAAGGAACTGGCCGCCGAGTTCCCGGGGGCGAGGACCCTCGTAGGTGACCTGTCCGAGCCCGACAGGCTGAGCTGGGCGCTCTCCCACCAGACGCTGCCCGACCGGGTGGACTCCCTGCTCCACATCGCCGGTGTGGTCGACCTGGGCCCGGTCGGCGACCTGACCCCGAAGACCTGGCGCCACCAGCTCAACGTCAACCTCCTCGCCCCCGCCGAACTCACCCGCCTCTTCCTGCCCCAACTGCGCGCCGCCCGCGGCCATGTGCTGTTCGTCAACTCCGGCGCCGGCCTCAACGCCCACGCCGGCTGGTCCGCGTACGCGGCCTCGAAGCACGGCCTCAAGGCGCTGGCCGACTCCCTGCGTCACGAGGAGCACGCGAACGGCGTCCGGGTCACCTCCGTCTACCCGGGCCGTACGGCGAGCCCCATGCAGGCCAAGGTCCACCAGCAGGAGGGCAAGGACTACGACCCCTCGAGGTGGATCGACCCCGAGTCGGTGGCGACGACGATCGTGATGGCGCTGGACCTGCCGAGGGATGCGGAGGTCAATGATCTGACGGTGCGGCCGGGGTGGTAACGGCATGGTGAGGCGCCGGCGGACACAAGTCAGCCCGTCCGGCGCTTGAGGACGAGGCCGTTCAGGCCGAAGGGGAGTCTGGGGGTGCAGCCCCCAGGGACGGGACGGGTAGGGGCGGCGGGGCGAGAAACCGAGGCCCGCAGCCGCACACCGGCCCCAACGCCATACGTAGGCTTCACCCCGTGAACGAAAACTTCAGCTTCGGCGCGGCCACGGGCGTCGGCTCCATGCCCGGCGGGGACGCGCGCGAGGCCGCCAAGACCGTCACCGGATCCTTCGAGGACTTCCCGTTCCTGCCCGAACTGCCCGCCCGGGGGCCCGGCGCCGACATGATCGGGCGGACCGCCGGGATGCTCGTCGAGCTGTACGCGCGCGTGGAGCCCAGCGGTTGGCGGATCGGGGACCGGCCGGGGCGGGACACCAAGCGCGCCTGGTCGTGGCTCGGCGAGGACCTGGACGCGCTGGAGGAGTTCACGCAGGGCTACGAGGGCCCGTTGAAGGTGCAGGCCGTCGGCCCGTGGACCCTCGCGGCCGCACTGGAGCTGAGGAACGGCGAGGCCGCCCTCTCCGACCTCGGCGCCTGTCGCGACCTCGCCGCCTCCCTCACCGAGGGACTCCGGCTCCACCTCGCGGAGGTACAGCGGCGCGTACCCGGCGCCCGGCTCGTCCTCCAGCTGGACGAGCCGTCCCTGACCGCCGTCCTGCGCGGCCGGGTGAAGACCGCCAGCGGCTACCGCACCCACCGGGCCGTCGACCGGCAGATCGTCGAGGCCACGCTCCGGGACGTCATCGGCGTACACGACGGCGGTCCGGTCTTGATCCACTCCTGCGCACCGGACGTCCCGTTCGCCCTGCTGCGCCGAGCCGGAGCGAAGGCCGTCTCCTTCGACCTCTCACTCCTCACCGAACGTGACGACGAGGCGATCGGCGAAGCCGTGGAAGGGGGTACCCGGCTGTTCGCAGGCGTCGTGCCCAGCACGGACAGCCGATTGTCAGACCCTGCCGGTAGCGTCATGGGTGTTCGGACGCTCTGGCGCAGGCTGGGGCTGCAACCGGGTCTGCTGGCGACGGCAGTCACGGTCACGCCGACGTGCGGTCTCGCGGGCGCTTCCCCGGAGTACGCGCGCCAGGCCCTCGCGCACTGCGTCCGGGCGGCGAGATCCCTCGCGGACAACCCTGAGTAACGGGAGGACAACACGGTGGCCGGCGACAAGCAAGCGGAGTCCACAGCGGTACCCGCCGAGGCACGGGAGCGGCATGCGCAGCTCGCCGAGCAGGTCGAGGAGCACCGCTTCCGGTACTACGTGAAGGACGCCCCCGTCATCAGCGACGCGGAGTTCGACCAGCTCCTGCGCACCCTGGAGGAGCTGGAGGAGCAGTATCCGGAGCTGCGCACCCCGGACTCGCCGACCCAGAAGGTCGCCGGGTCGTACGAGACGGAGTTCACGGCGGTCCAGCACCGCCAGCGCATGCTCTCCCTCGACAACACCTTCAACGACGAGGACCTCGCCGCCTGGGCCGAGCGCATCGCCAGAGAACTCGGCAGCCAGGAGTACCACTTCCTGTGCGAGCTCAAGGTCGACGGCCTCGCCGTCAACCTCACCTACGAACACGGCCGCCTCACCCGCGCGGCGACCCGTGGCGACGGTCGCACCGGCGAGGACATCACGCCCAATGTCCGGACGATCGCGGAGATCCCGGACCGGCTGAAGGGGGAGCGCGTCCCGGACCTCGTGGAGATCCGCGGCGAGGTCTACTTCCCGATGGAGAAGTTCGAGGAGCTCAACGCCCGCCTGGTGGCGGCCGGCGACAAGCCCTTCGCCAACCCGCGCAACGCGGCGGCCGGTTCCCTGCGTCAGAAGGACCCCCGCGTCACCGCCACCCGCCCGCTGCACATGGTCGTCCACGGCATCGGCGCCCTGGAGGGCTTCGACGGCATGACCCGCCTCTCCCAGGCCTACGACCTGCTCAAGGAATGGGGCCTGCCCACCTCGCGGCACAACAAGGTGGTCGACGACCTCGACGGCGTACGGGAGTTCATCGCGTACTACGGCGAGAACCGCCACTCGGTCGAGCACGAGATCGACGGTGTGGTCGTCAAGCTGGACGAGATCTCCCTCCAGGGCCGCCTCGGCTCCACCTCGCGCGCCCCGCGCTGGGCGATCGCGTACAAGTACGCGCCGGAGGAGGTCAACACCAAGCTCGTCAACATCCGCGTGGGCGTGGGCCGCACCGGCCGGGTCACGCCGTACGCCCAGGTCGAGCCGGTGACGGTGGCCGGCTCGGAGGTCGAGTTCGCCACCCTGCACAACCAGGACGTGGTCAAGGCCAAGGGCGTCCTCATCGGCGACACGGTGGTGCTGCGCAAGGCCGGTGACGTCATTCCGGAGATCCTCGGCCCGGTCGTCGACCTGCGCGACGGCACCGAGCGCGAGTTCGTGATGCCGTCCGAGTGCCCCGAGTGCGGTACGGCGCTCAGGCCGATGAAGGAGGGCGACGTCGACCTGCGCTGCCCGAACTCCCGTACGTGCCCTGCACAGTTGCGTGAGCGCCTGTTCTATCTGGCGGGCCGCAAGGCGCTGGACATCGAGCACTTCGGCTATGTCGCCGCGGCCGCCCTCACCAAGCCGCTGGAGCCCGAGGAACCGCCGCTGAAGGACGAGGGCGACCTTTTCGGCCTCACCGTCGAGGAACTGCTGCCCATCAAGGCGTACGTCCTCGACCAGGACAGTGGCCTGCCCAAGCGCGACCCGAAGACCGGCGAGGAGAAGATCGCCACCGTTTTCGCCAACCAGCAGGGCGAACCCAAGAAGAACGCCCTCGCCATGCTGGAGAACATCGCCGCCGCCAAGCAGCGCCCGCTCGCCCGCATCATCACCGGCCTGTCGATCCGTCATGTCGGTCCGGTCGCCGCCGAGGCGCTGGCCCGCGGGTTCCGGTCGATCGACCGTATCGAGCAGGCGAGCGAGAAGGAGCTGGCGAACACCGAGGGGGTCGGCCCGATCATCGCCGCCTCGCTGAAGGAGTGGTTCGCCGAGGAGTGGCACCAGGAGATCATCCGCAAGTGGCGGGCCGCCGGTGTCCGTATGGAGGAGGAGAGCACCGGCGAGGAGGAGGGGCCCCGTCCGCTCGAGGGTCTCACCGTCGTCGTCACCGGCACGCTGGAGCACTTCACGCGGGACGGCGCAAAGGAGGCGCTGCAGAGCCGGGGAGCCAAGGTGACCGGTTCGGTTTCGAAGAAGACCTCGTTCGTCGTTGTGGGTGACAACCCCGGATCGAAATACGACAAGGCGATGCAGCTCAAGGTGCCGGTTCTGAACGAGGACGGCTTCAACGTCCTGCTGGAACAAGGGCCTGAGGCGGCGTCGGAGGTCGCGCTCCCCGCCACCGAGTAGCGGTTGAAGAACACCCGATCGGCGCATACCAGATGCATACGGGCGGGCAGGGCGCATTCGGGCAACCGTCGACGACCGCTGCCCGTGGAAGCCTTCTGCGGCCTACTGTTGAGGTGTGCACCTGCCGTGCCCGCGGTGCCGTTGAGGGATGTCGGGCATCGGGCCGCGGGGCGTGGGCACCGCCGGCTGTGAGAGGGACGGGAATGGAACCGACCGAGAGCGCCGCCCCATACTCACGGCTGCGCCGGGTGGCCGGCGTCTGGCGAGAGGGATTCCGGACGGCTTTGCGTGCGGACGCGCAGGCGTCGGACCGCGTCGCCGACCGGCCCACCGCGGCGGATGGGTACGCCGCCGCCCGCACCGCCGGACTGCCCGGCGCCGACGCCGAGCGGCACCCCCACCTGTCCTGGCCGGCGCTGCCCGCGGCCGTCGTCGCGGCGGCCGGTTTCGCGCTCGGCGCCGGATTCCTGCGGGCGTTCACCGGCCATCACGCGCTCTTCCCGTCCGGCACGGCCGGCTGGTCGCTGGCCGTGCTGACCGGCGTCATCGTCGGCCACCTGGTCGCGCTCGGCCGCGCCCGCTGGTGGGGCGGCACCGGCTCCGGCGCCGCCCTCACCCTGGCCGTGCTGCTGCTGTACGGCTGGGTGCCGGCGGGGATGGTCAGTCTGACCGTCGTCGTGCTGGTCGGCATAGCCCGGCGCCACCGCTGGCGGCAGGGCGTCCTGCACGGCGCGGTGGACATCCTCGGCATCAGTGCCGGCGCCGTCGTGCTGGCCGCCTTCGGACGCGTACCGTCCGTCGAGAACCCGTGGAACCCCGACACCTGGACCCTCTACACCGCCCCCGAGGTGGTCCTGGTCGCGACCGCCTACCTCGCGGTCTCCCGCACGCTGCTGTGGTACCTGCACGCGCCCCGCACCGGCGGACTGCCCACCATCGCCCGCACCGCCCTGGTCAGACAGGGCCTGGTCGCGGTCGCCCTGCTCGGCATCGCACCGCTGGTCTGTGTGGTCGCCGTCGCCAAGCCGATCCTGCTGCCGCTGTTCGCCATTCCGCTCATCGCGCTCGACTCCACGCTGTGGATGGCCCGCGCCCGGGCGGAGGAGCAACTGCGCGATCCGCTCACCGGGTTGCCCAACCGGCAGTGGCTCCTGGAGCGCATCTGGACCGCACTGGACGACGCCGAGCGCATCGACGCCCGCGCCGCCCTGATGCTGATCGACCTTGACCGCTTCCGATCGGTCAATGACACCCTCGGGCATCTGGCCGGGGACCGGCTGCTGCTGCAGACCGCCGACCGGCTGCGACTGGCCCTGCCACGCGGGGCGGAGGCCGCGCGGCTCGGCGGTGACGAGTTCGCCGTCTTACTACCGGTCGCCGACTCCACGACGTCCGCCACCCGCATCGCCCGCGGCCTCGTCGCCGCGCTCAGCTCCCCGCTCGACCTCGACGGCCTCACCCTCGTGCTGGAGGCCAGCGCCGGGGTCGCCGTCTTCCCCGACCACGCACTCGACGCCGAAGGCCTGCTGCGCCGCGCGGACGTGGCGATGTACCAGGCGAAACGGGACCGTACGGGTGTCGAGGTCTACGAGTCCAAGCGGGACTCGAACACCCCGGACCGCCTCGGCCTCCTCGCCGACCTGCGCCGCGCGCTGGACGCGCACGAGGTCGAGCTGCACTACCAGCCCAAGGTCCGCTTCGACGGACAGGTGGCCGGGCTCGAGGCCCTGGTCCGGTGGGTGCATCCGGAGCGCGGGAAGGTGCCGCCGGACGAGTTCATCGCGATCGCCGAGTCGTCGGGGCTGATGCCGCATCTGACGGAGTACGTGCTGGAGACGGCGCTCGGACAGGTGGCCAAGTGGCGGGCGCAGGGGCTGTTCGTGCCGGTCGCGGTGAACGTCTCCCCACGCGACGTCCACACCCCCGGCTTCGCGGGCTCGGTCGCCGCCCGCCTCGCCCGGCACGGCGTACCGGCGGGAGCGCTCCAACTGGAGATAACCGAGCACGTCCTGCTGGAGGACCCGCAGCGCGCCGCCGACACCCTCGCCGGGCTCACCGGACACGGCGTGAAGATGTCCCTGGACGACTTCGGCACGGGCTACTCCTCCCTCGTCCACCTCAAACGGCTGCCGGTGAGCGAGCTGAAGATCGACCGCTCGTTCGTGGCCCGGCTGGCGGTCGACGCGGAGGACGCGGAGATCGTGCGGTGCACCGTCGATCTCGCGCATTCCCTGGGGCTGCTCGTGGTCGCCGAGGGGGTCGAGGACGACGAGACCTGGGAGCGGCTGCGCGACCTGCGCTGCGACGCCGTACAGGGATGGCTCGTCGCCGCGGCGATGCCCGCCGAGGAGACCACGGCATGGCTGCGCGCCCGCGGCTCCCGCGGCTGGCAACGCCCGGCAGCTGCCCTCCCCGCCGCCACGGTGGACGATCCGGGCCGGGTCAGCTAGGGCCTGTTCTGAGTTGGGATCACGGGAGGGCTGGCAGGCTGCGTAACCAGAGGATGGATCCGCGCAGGTGGAGCCCGGCGGCGTAGCTCTCGGGTGTCTTGTCGTAGCGGGTGGCCAGCCCCCGCCACTCCTTGAACTTGTTGATGGCTCGCTCGACGGTGTTGCGATCTTTGTAGAGCGTGGCGTCGTGGCTGACCGGGCGGCCGCCGGAGTGTCCCTTCTTCTTGCGGTTGGCGGCCTGGTCGGCCTTCTCCGGGATCACCGCCTTGATGTTGCGTCTGCGCAGGTGGGCACGGTTGGCGCGGGAGGAGTAAGCCTAATAGGCACTGTGGATTGGCAGTTGTCAGTCCTGGCAGGGGTCGAGCGAGACGTCTGGGCTGTATGCAGCGCCTGGGAGTGCTTCGACAAG
>NZ_JBHXVG010000041.1:0-57604 GCF_042672405.1 Streptomyces sp. NPDC127197
ATCAAGTATGCGACCGCGATCCGTACGCGGACCGCGTCGACCGAGGCGATCCTGCGCCGCTTCACCCGCAACGCCTCCCACCCCACCTACGCGGCCATGCTGGAGATCGAGGAGGGCCTGAACATGATGGAGTCCTCCAGCGGCGCCAACTCCGTGATCGTGTACGGCAAGGGCGGGGAGTCGCCTCGAACCGGCGCGACGAGCAGGAGATGTTCGTCCTGTGCCTGCGGATTCTGCAGTCCGCCCTGGTCTTCGTGAACACCCTGATGCTCCAGGACATCCTCCGCAAGCCGGAGTGGGCCGACCTCCTCACGCCCGCCGACCGGCGTGCCCTGACCCCGCTGTTCTGGTTCCACGTGCGTTCGTACGAGGAGGTCAACCTTGACATGGGCGCCCGCTTGAAGCTCGCCGCGGTCACCGTACCCAGCCCCCGCGCGTCAGCAGACGCCGAGGACGGCACGGCATCCCGAACGTGAGCAGGGCGAAGCTGAGAAGGCATGACAACGTACGGCTGGTCACTGCGTACGCTTCCTGGCATGGGCGACGTGGGCGGGCTGCGTGAGCGCAAGAAGCGGCAGATGTATCAGCGGTTGTCGGATACGGCCATCGGGCTCTTCCTGGAGAAGGGCTATGAGCAGGTGACCGTCGCTGATGTCGCGGCAGCTGTCGACATCTCCAAGCCGACGCTCTTCCGGTACTTCCCGGCCAAGGAGGACCTGGTTCTGCATCGGCTGGCCGACCACGAGCGGGAGGCCGGCAGGGTGGTCGCACGGCGCCCGGCCGGGTGCTCTCCGCTGGAGGCGCTGCGGTGCCACTTCCTGGACGGGCTCGCCCGGCGCGATCCGGTGACCGGCCTGAACGATGACGCCGAGGTGCTCGCCTTCCACCGGCTGCTGTACGGGACGCCGTCACTGATGGCGCGCCTGCACTCTCATGTGGAACGGGACGAAGCTGCTCTTGCCGACGTCCTTGGCAGCGAAACCGACGGTGGCGTCCAGGCGCGTCTGGCCGCCGGGCAGATTGTTGCCGTCCAGCGCGTCCTCGCGCAGGAGAACTGGCGCCAAATCACCGCAGGCCGCAGCGCGGACGCGCTCTATCCCGAGGCCGTGGCAGTAGCCCGGTCAGCATTCGCGCAACTCGAGGCTGGACTGCCTCACCTTGCCTGACCTCACGCCGCAACCAGGTAAAAAACGTTACTCGGTTGCATTATCGTGGGGGGATGCCACGCTTCGACTCCGTACTCAGTGATGCCCTGACCCGGGAACGCGCCTACCACGACTCATGCCGAGCGGCGCTGAAGGCCATGATCGACGGCGCGCAAGAGCAGGTAGTCGTCGGTGAGGACGCCTCCGCATCCGGCGCCGACGCCGAAGTACTCGGCTACCAGTTGCGCAGCCAGGCCAAGGAACTTCGGGAACTGCCCGAGGGCCCGCTGTTCCTCGGGGACCTCGCCCAAGGCACCACCCCCTGGGCCGCACGCGACTGGCCCCAGTTCCTCACCCACCTGGGGAAGCCAGACGCCATCGTCACCCCACTCACCACAGGATTCCGCGTCCCTGGCGCCGTCGCCGAACTCGCCAACCGCCTTCTGAACCACCTCGACGCGGACGTACCACCCGCCCGATCCTTGCGCCGCGACGGAGAGGCGAGCATCGAGGCGACCCACGACACGACCGCCGCGACAGTCGCGGCCGTGAACACAGCGCTGGAGCACGCGGGCTCCATCGGTGTCATCGCAGCCGACACCGAAGCACAAGAGCTCCACCGCGCTCTCATCACGGCCGGGATCCCGGCATCCGGACCAGACATTCTTGGAGCCCGCGTCACCGTGGTGCCGGCCTCCACCGCCAAGGGACTGGAGTACGACCACGTCGTGGTGGTCGAGCCCTCAGCCATCGTCCAAGCCGAGCCCCGCGGCATGAACCGCTTGTACGTGGCGCTCACCCGAGCGGTCTCCCGCCTCCACGTCGTGCACTCTCTATCTCTGCCGCTCGCGATCCGGCCCTTGGAGTCACAGCACATCGAACCCCCGACGTCCTGAACACCCAGCACGCCCAAGACTTCCGGCGTTCATCTATCGACCGATTCCTGAACAAGACCAGCAAGCGGCGGTCCGTAGCCGGATCGGCGCCGGATCATGCGCGAGAAACAGTGTCAAAAAGTCGGCTTGCTCAAGAACTTGGACCCCACCGTTTTCTGTACGATCACGCGGGTGCAGCCACCGCAGGACGACACCGCCGATCTCCTCGCCCCCGTCCCCCGTCATGCGGGGCGTGCTCGTCGGGTACGCCCGCGTATCGACGAAGGGCCAGTTGCTCGACCGGCAGATCCACGCCCTCACCGAAGCGGGCTGCGTCCGGATCTTCGCGGACAAGAAGTCCGGCAAGAACGCCGAGCGCGAGGAACTCTGGAAGGCCCTCGACTACCTCCGCGAAGGCGACACCTTCGTCGTCCCCTCACTTGACCGGCTCGGCCGCTCCATCCAGGACCTCATCGCGATCGTTTCCGGCCTGCGCAAGCGCGGCATCGGCTGCACCTCGCTGCACGAGGCGCTCGACACCACCACGCCCGGCGGGCGCCTGGTCTTCCACGTCTTCGCCGCGCTCGCGGAGTTCATCCGCGAGCTCATCGTGCAGGGCACCAACGAGGGTCTGGACGCCGCCCGCGCCCGCGGTGCCCGCCTCGGCCGCCCGCCGCCATGACCGAGGAACAGGTGCGTCACGCCCAGGACCTGCTCACCCGCCCGGAGAACACCGGCACGTCCATCGCGAAGCTTCTCGGCGTCAGTAGGAACACGATCTACAAGTCCGTGCCCGAGCTGAAGGGTGGTCGGATCGCGCTCGCCAAGAGAGAACACGGCGGAATCGGCCGTTGCCTCGTATGTCATGTCCCCAGCACACTGACCCCCATGGAGAACCAGGGGGAGACGTCGCCGTACGAGGCGCAGGACGCTGTCGGCTTCATCACATCGATGCGGCAGCTCAAGGAGCGTTCTGGGCTGACCTATCGCGAACTGGAGGAGCGGGCAGCCCGGAACGGCGACGTGCTCGCGCGCAGCACGCTCTCCGACGTCCTGCGACGGACGAACCTGCCACGGCCGGAGATGCTGGCCGCGTTCGTGCGCGCCTGCGGGGAGGGACAGCGGGTCGATCTCTGGCTGGACGCCAGGGACCAGATTGCCGCACGCACCCCCGACGTGCCCGCAACGGCACCCGCGGGCAGCACGAGTGGTCAGTCGGACGAGGACCGGCCGCCGCACCTCGAGCGCCGGCCTCAACCGCAGAACGCAGAAGTCGCGGGTATTCAGCCACGCCGGTTCAAGGGCCGCACAGTCGCGCTCGCGTCCACACTCATCGTCCCACTGCTCGCCGTACTGGCCTGGGGGTTGATCCCCGACAACTCCGACACCCAGGGATCTCCCGCCGGCGGCTGGGTCACCATCCGCCCCGCCCGTACGCCCGACCTCTGCCTGACCGACGGACGCGACCGCGACGGCGCCTACGACCACGCCGTCGCGGTCCAGCTTCCCTGCGCCCAGATCACCGTGCCGCGCACCTACCTAGAACCGGCCGGCGAGAGTCTGTACCGAATCCAGTGGCACCACCCTCAGGAGGGCAAGGGGTGCCTGACGGTCATGAGCACTGGTCAAGTCAAGGGAATGCTCGAGCCTCGGAACGACTGTGCCCACGCCACCCTGTTCCGCCTGGAACCCGTCAGCGCTGATAAGACCGAGGGATTCCGGATCCGCCCGGCCAACAGCAGCCGCTGCCTCGGCCTGGTCGACGACGACACCGTCGAGGGGGCCGAGGCGATCGAGGAGCCCTGTACGGGCGCGGACGATCAGCGCTTCCTGGTCCGGACGGGCTGACCACCCTCACTGCAGCGGAAGGGAGCGCTCCAGGCCTGACGTGGTGGCGCCCCTGAGCTTGACGTTCAACGTCTGCTTCCTTCGTCGTTCAACGAACATGCCGGGATATCCGTTCGCCGTGGCACGCGACCACTGGCTAGCGTCTCGGCGTGGACATCACGGATCCCAAAGACGTTGTCCGCGCGGGTACGACGCCGTGTCCCTGCGCTACGACGAGGCGTACGGTGCCGAGACGGAGTACCAGTCACTGCTTGATGACCTGTGCCGGCGGATCCCGGCCGGTGGCACGGTGCTGGACCTGGGCTGCGGAAGCGGGGTGCCGGTCGCACGTACTTTGGCTGCCGCCGGATACCGGGTCACCGGCATCGACATCAGCGAGGTGCAGATCCGCCGGGCCCGGGAACAAGTTCCTCAGGCGGAGTTCATCCACGCCGATGCCACGGCGGCAGTCTTCGATGCCGCGTCCTTCGACGCGGTCGTCTCTTTCTTCGCCCTGATACACATTCCGCTGTCCGAGCAGCCGCCTCTGTTGCGGAGGATCGCCGGGTGGCTGCGCCCGGGAGGCTGGTTCGTGGCCACCACGGGACACGGCGCGTGGACCGGAACCGAGGAGAACTGGCTCGGCGGCGGCGCCCCGATGTGGTGGAGTCACGCGGACGCCGCCACCAACCGTCAGTGGATCGACGAGGCCGGCCTGACAGTCGAGCGTGAGGAGTTCATCCCGGAGGGCGACGGCGGGCATGCCCTGTTCTGGGCACGCCGACCCTGACGCTCCACGTGGACACGATGCGCCGTCCGGACTCGCATCTCACCCTGCCATGAGCTCCCCGCAGCATCCCGGCCGGACAGGCGCGGGCTTGCGGGTCAGCGCCGATAGAGCTGCCACATGGCAAGTTCGCCATCGTGCGCGCGAAGGCGTTCGACGGCCTCCATGGGGGTGCGCTGCTCGGTGAGTTCGTAGAAGAAGAACAACGGGGCGAATACGCTCGCATAGCCGAACGGGGCGCCACGCGGGGCGATATACATGTCGGCGCCGGCGTCGAGGAAGGCGTCGGCGAGTGCCGGCTCCCCGGTGTCGCAACCGGTGACGAGGGTGACGCTGCCCGGCAGGTGGAAATGTTCGCGTACTCGGTCCGGGCCGACGGCACCGTTGAACGGCTGGAATCTGGCCAGTTCCTCGGCGACATCGTCCATCAGGATGCGTCCCTCGTCGCCGTGGCAGGACACGATCACATACGGTGCGATCGGTCGGCTGCCGTCCAGTGCCGCCACCAGATGGCGGGGCTGGCCGACCCGGAGATAGTTCACCTGGACGCCGAAGACTTCCAGCCCGTCACGCAACGGATGCGCGAACCCGCCCTCGATGTCGATGAGGTCGACCTCGGTCCAGGCGAGGCGACCTGCCTGGACCTCACGCACGCGCGACGGACGCTGAGTCGCCAGCCACTCCTGTTCGTCTCTGCGCATCACTCGCCCAAGATGCCACGGCCACAGCCGTCGACCCCGCTGATTGCTCAATTCCAGTGCGGGCAGCGAAACGTGGCCGGCCGGCCCACCGGTACGGTCATGCCGGGGGAGGCCGCTGCGAGCAGGCCGTGGTCTCGGTGCACAGTGTGAGGGAGGGCCCGGGTGAAGGTAGTTCTGGCGGGGGGAACCGGTCAGGTGGGCGGCATCCTGAACCGTGCCCTGACCACCGAGGGTCACGAGGTCGTGGTTCTGACCAGACGGCCGGTGCAGGACCGTGACGTCCGGTGGGACGGCAGAACGCTCGGCCCCTGGACGGAGACGATCGACGGCAGTGACGTCGTGATCAATCTGGCCGGCCGCAGCGTGAGCTGTCGCTACACCGAGGAGAACCTCCGCGAGATGATGGACTCGCGCGTGGATTCCGCGCGTGTTGTGGGCGAGGCGATCGCGGCTGCCCGGCGGCCTCCCCGGGTCTGGCTGCAGATGAGCACCGCCACCATCTACGCCCACCGCTTCAACGAGCCCCACGACGAGGCGACCGGGGTGATCGGTGGCACCGAACCCGGAGTTCCCGGCTACTGGGCCTTCAGCGTCGAGATCGCGAAGAAATGGGAGCAGGAGCAGGCCAGGACGCCGCATACCCGCAGGGTGGCCCTGCGCTCGGCGATGGTCATGAGCCCCGATCGTGGTGGCGTCTTCGACTACCTGCTGTGGCTGGCGCGCCTCGGCCTCGGCGGGGCGGTCGCGGGCGGCGCGCAGTACGTGTCCTGGATTCACGATCGGGACTTCGTCCGTGCGGTGGAGTTTCTGATCGACCGGGAGGATGTCGCTGGACCGGTCAATCTCGCGGCTCCCAGCCCCCTGCCGCAGCGGGAGTTCATGGGCGCGCTGCGCAGGGCCTGGGGTATCCCTGTGGGCCTGCCGGCGGCGAAGTGGATGGCCGAGATCGGCGCCTTCGTGCTGCGCTCCGACACCGAGCTCCTGCTCAAGAGCCGGCGGGTGGTGCCGGGTCGGCTGCTCGAAGCGGGATTCGCGTTCGACCACCCCGAGTGGCCGCAGGCCGCGGCCGACCTCGTGCGGCGGGTGCGTCAGGAGCGATCCCGCACCTGAGCGGTCCGGGGAGTCGGCCGGCACCGGCACACGCAGCCAGGAGCCCGTCCGCGCCCGGCGCTACGGCGACAGCGTTCCGGCGCCAAGCCGCAGACCAGCTCCCAACCGCCGGGACAGCGCGACGACGGCACCCGGCTCCTCGCGGAACTGTTCTCAAACCCTCCGTAATCAGACAGCCGGCCTCCGGAGCTCTCCTGGGAAGGCGGCAGGCTGACGGCCACCTCGCAGCCTGTGGAGCAGGGCAACCCCCTGAAGCCGGTGGTGGTTTTGCCGAGTTGTCCTGAAAGTGCTGGGGCTGACGCCGAGGTGATCGGCGGAGAGTGCGGAGCGGGCTGACAGCCCGAGCCTGCACGGGGGTGGTGGCCGGGCCGTTGATGCTGGTCCGCAGGCCGCAGGGGATCGCGTCCGCGATATCGGCGCTCGCTGCTAGCAGGGCTCTACTTCACTGCCGCGGAATCAGGTGATGCAGTCCGTTCTCCAGCAGCGTGAACGCGTGCTTGGCGTCTTCCACGGCACCCGCATAGCGCTCGTCGGCGGGTTCCCCGTACGCCAGGCGTTCGGCGTTGTCCTGTGCCAGCGCCCACTGCACCGCGACGATTTGGACGGCAGCAAGCCGCGCGGTGAGTTCCGGAGTGTCTGCCGTTTCCTGCAATGCATGGGCGAGTGCGCGTTCGGCGCCGGTCTTGAACCCTTCCATCCGGGCCACCAGCGAGGGCGCGTCGAGGATCATCCGGTGGACCCTGCGCACCTGGGGATGGTCGTTGAGCCCGGTGATCGGGTCCCGCTCGCGCAACCCGGTGAGGAAGTGCTCGCGCAGTGCGGTCAGCGGGGCGGTGCCAGGCAGGCGGGCCCGCACCACCCGGGCGGCCTCGGTCTCGTGGTCGGCGAGGCGATGCACCACGAGGTCTTCCTTGGTCGGGAAGTACGCGAAGAGTGTGCGTTTGGATACTTCTGCAGCCTCGGCCACCTGGGCCACCGAGACCTGGTTGAAGCCGTGTTCGAGGAACAGCGTGATCGCCGCCTCGGAGATCGCTGCGCGGGTCCGCTGCTTCTTGAGTTCCCGTAGTCCTGGCTTGCCGTCCACGATACCCACGGTAGCAAGAAGTTACCCCGAGGTTATTTCTGCACCTGGTATATATTTACTCCCAGGTGAGAAATGAGACGGAGCGAAGGTGTTGACGGAGATCGAGGCCGAGGTCGTCGTCGTGGGCGCCGGCCCGGCCGGGCTGATGCTGGCGTGCGAACTGGCTCTGGCCGGGGTCGAGACCTTGGTGGTGGAGAAGCTGCCCCAGCGCATCGAGCAGGTGAAGGGCGGCGCGATCCAGCCCCGCACCGCCGAACTGCTTCAGATGCGCGGGCTGTTGGAGCCGTTGCTGCAGCGGGCCGTGCCGACTGAACCGGTAGGCGGGCACTTCGCGGCCCTGCCGGTGCCCTTGGACTGCACCCCGTGGCAGACCAGGCACCCTTTTCCGATCGCGATTGCCCAGTGGGGGATCGAGGAGGTACTCGAGGAGCGGGCGACCGCCGACGGCGCGCGGGTTCTGCGCGGCACTGCGGTCTCAGCAGTCGAGTCGGACAACGACGGTGTGACCGTGACAGCGGACGGCCTGCGGGTGCGGGCGCGCTATCTGGCGGCGTGCGACGGCGGCCACAGTACGGTGCGCAAACTGCTCGGGCTCCCGTTCCCCGGCAGGCCCGGGACCCATCAGGCGGTGCTGGCGGACGTCCGTCTGTCCGCCGTTTCGTCGCTGGTGCCGCAGCAGCTGGGGCACATGAGCACCCTGACCCGTCAGGGTGGCGGCTACTGGGCCATGCTGGCCCCGCTCGGCGGTGACCGGTACCGGTTCACTTTCGGGCGCGCGGACCGAGCGGACACCGACCGCGACACCCCCGTCACCCACGAGGAGATCACCGCCGCGCTGCAGGCGGTGTACGGCGAGGAGACCACCCTGGGCGCGGTGGACAACTCTTCGCGGTTCTCCGACGCCACGCGACAACTGGAGCACTACCGCACGGGCCGCGTCCTGTTCGCCGGGGACGCCGCACACATCCACCCGCCGCTGGGCGGCCAGGGCCTGAACCTCGGCATCCAGGACGCGTTCAACCTCGGCTGGAAACTGGCGGCGGCCGTCCAGGACCGGGCGCCGAGCGGCCTCCTGGACAGCTACCACACGGAACGGCATCCGGTCGGCGCCCAGGTGCTGCAGCACACATCGGCACAGCGGGTCCTGGCCGACCCGCACCCGAGCGAGGACGTGGCCGCCCTGCGCGACATCTTCATCGACCTGATGCGCCTGCCCGACACCAACCGTCACCTCGCAGGACTGCTGTCCGGCCTGTCGCTGCGCTACGAGCTGCCAGGCGAGCATCCGCTCACCGGACAGCGGATCCCAGGCATCGACCTGGTCACCCCAGCCGGTCCCACCCGGCTGTCGGCGCTGTTCGGCTCGGGGCACGCCGTACTGCTCGATCCGGCCGGAGTCGTCCCGGCCGATCTCCGACTCCCGGAACGAGTCGACCTCGTCCGTGCCACCTGCACCGACGGTGTGGGCGCTGCCGCCCTGCTCTTCCGTCCCGACGGCTACGTCTGCTGGGCTGCGGACGACTCCGCCGCCTGCAGCAAAACCCTGCTCTCGGCGATCGCCGGCAACCTGACGGAAGCGCGCTGAGCTCCCTGGCCACTATGGCCTGACTGCACTCACGCGATCGGTGGCCGATCCGCACGTCCTGGCCTGCGGCGGCAACCCGAACCCCCGACGAGGCCACCACCCGGTTCGCTGCAGAGGCTGATGGTCGCCCGAACGGACACGGTGGGACACCATCCTGGAAAAGCCGACCAACCGGGTTGGCACAGGCAGACGTCACCCTTGCCCGTGGGGGAGTTCACGAGTTCCCCCACGGGGATCTGGGCTGTGGCTTTCAGTAGCCGATGGTGAAGCGACGCTGGACGAAACGAGGCAGCTCCGCTTCGTCGATCAGGGCCACAGCCGCATCCTCCACCGAGATGCGGCTGCGGCCATCAGCGTCCAGAACGGGCTGGTCACCGCCGACCCTGAAACGCCCAGTGCGCTCGCCGGGGGCGATCTCCTCCGCAGGGCTGAAGTAGGTCCACAGCCGGTTCGAGGTCCGCAAGACGTCGAGGGCGTCCCGGTGGCCGCGCACCGCTGCGGCGTATTCGCGGGGCAGTCCGAGCTGGTCGAGGGCGGCGTGCAGCAGCTCGTCGGAGTCGGCGCGCACCACTCCCGGTTCGATCTCCAGACTGCCGGCGCCGCCGATCACGATGAGCCGGGTCCGCGGGTGGCTCTCCAAAGCCTTCAGCAGGGCCCGCGCCGCCGTCGCGTAGCCGGTCGGGTCGGCGATCGAGCGCCGCACGGTGTCCGCGAAGTCCTTGGCGGCATTGCCCGGCTGGAACCCACTGATCAGGACGTCGAGGCCGGGCAGGACGCCGGCGATGCTCTTAGGGTCCAGAACATCGACGCTCGCCCACGTGATGTTGTCCCGACGCTCCTCGCGCTGCGCCTGAGCGGCGTCACGGCTGAACGCCCTGACTTGGTGGCCGCGGTCGAGGGCCTCGATGACGATCCGGCTGCCGATGGTTCCCGTGGCTCCGATGACTCCGATGTGCATGGTTCTCCCCTGTGCATGCAGACGTGGGACGCCACGGAGGTGACGCCGTGTAGAAACTATACGCCGTGAACTTTCAGTACAGGGCTAACTAGACGCTGTAGAGTGTCTGTTGTGACAGTCACGGGCAGCAGGGGAAGGCGCGAGCGGCTTCGGGCCGAGACCACGGCCGAGATCAAGAACGTGGCACTGGCCTTGATGGCATCGGGCGGGCCGGACGCCATCACGCTGCGGGCCATCGCCCGCGAGATGGGCATGACCGCCAACGCCATCTACGGTTACTTCCCGACCCGGGACGACCTGGTCACCACGCTCATCAACGACGTGTACACCGCCTTGGCCGACACCGTGGACACTGCCTGGGAAACCACCCCCGCCACGGATCCCGCCGCCCGGATCGAGGCATGGGCCAACGCCTTCCGGACCTGGGCCCTGGTGAACCCCCAGGGCTTCCGGCTCATCTACGGCGACCCCGTCCCCGGCTACCAGGCTCCCGAAGGAGGCCCCGCCCCGGATGCCGCACGCCGGGTCTGCACCGGACTCACCGCACTCGCGGCAGCCGCATGGCCCCACGCCCAGCACCTCTACCAGGACAGCGCCTTCGACTGGTCCGACTTCGACCCCGGGCTCCTCGACAAGGTGCGCCCCGCCTTCCCCGACTTGCCGCCCGCAGCCGTCGCCCTCGCCCTGCGGGTCTGGGGGCACCTGCACGGCCTCGTCTCACTGGAGGTCTACGGCCACATGCACACCCAGACCACCAGCCCGGAGAAGCTCTTCCAGGAGGAACTCGCCCAGCTCATAAGGACGTTGGCCATCCCGCGCCGGCGCTGAACGCCCGAAGCGCCGACAGGCTCCCCGAAGTCCGGCGCGTGCTCCGCACCGGCGGACGGCTCGTCAGGGGCGAACAGGACTGGAACACCCTGACTGTCGCGCGCGCCCGCCCGGCCGCCCCTGACCTCCGACGCCTACGCCGAGTGGCTCGATGACGTGCTGGACAGGCTCGGCATCACGCAGGCCGCGCTGGTCGGGGCATCGCTGGGCGCGTGGATGGCGCTCGACTATGCCCTGCGCCGACTGCAGCGGGTCACGCGGCTCGCCTTGCTCGTACCCGGTGGCATAGGGCGCCAGAAATACGGCGCGCTCATAGCGTCGCTGTTTCTCATGCCCTTCGGCAGGCGGGCCGGCGTGCGGCTGTCCGGTTCGTGCTCGGACCCGGCCGCCCACCGGCGTCCGGCCCGCAGGCGGCCACCCGGCGCGCCTTCGATGACTACCTGCTGCTCATCCACAGGAGCTACACACCGCGGCGTGACCGGCTGCCGGTCTTCACCGACGATCAACTGCGCCGTCTCGATGTGCCGTTACTGGTCGTCGCGGGAGCGCGGGACCGGATGCTGGACTCCCACGACACCACCCGCCGAGTGCACCACCTGGTCCCTGACGCGGTGGTCACCCTGCTGCCCGACACCGGCCACATCCCCACCGGATACCTCGAGCCGGTCCAGCGGTTCCTGTCCGACGCACGGCCGGGAATGAACAGCAGTCCCGAGGCCCAGCCGACCGAAGACGCCCGGGTTCTGCGCTCGATGCTTCGTACGGATCTCGTCGCCGCGATGAAGGCACGCCGGCCCGATGCCGTCGCCGCGCTGCGCACCGCCCTCGCCGTCATCGACAACGCCGAAGCTGTAGCGGCACCCGACCGAGCAGCACACGCCGCGAGCGAACACGTCGCCGGTGCCCGGAGCGGGGCCGGCTCCACAGAAGCAGAACGCCGCGTCCTGTCCGTCGGTGAGGTTCGCGCTCTCCTGCAGGCGCAGATCGGAGACCGCGCCAACGAAGCCGATCGATACGACACATACGGCCGGCACGACGCTGCACGTCAACTCCGACGCGAGGCTGATGTGCTCAGGAAGTACCTGGCAACCTAGCCGACCGTGCAGACCGCAGATCCGGATCGCGCGTGCGCGGGAGTTCCGTTTCCTTGGGCAATTCGTCCCGCGTGGTTCGCGTCCGTCCAGCGGAGGGGACCGGGCCGTCCGGTCCGAGCTGGTCGGTCCGGCCCCGGCCGTAGAGCCACCAGCCCGGCCGGTTGGGCCTTCCCGCTTACTGACCCGACGGCGCCCGGTGTTCCTCCGGGCGCCGCAGGCAGGCGAGTGGGCGACCTGCTGGGTGAGTGGTTACGGGATTGCGATCAGGCGGTGGTGCGGAACGGCCCGGTGACCTCGTAGGTGATGCCACCGGACGAGCTGCCGGACGTACCGCGCTGGCTGGAGAAGTACAGCCGCCTGCCGTCGGGGGAGAAGGCCGGGCCGCAGATCTCCGAGCTGGACTGGCCGGTGATCCGCAGGAAGGGGGCGACGATGTCGTCGGGGGTGATGATGCAGATCTCCATGTTGCCGCCGTCCTCGGCGACGAACAGGTCGCCCGAGGAGCTGCCGGTGACGTTGTCGACGCCGGTCAGCGGTGCGGTGCCGTTGGTGACCAGGTTGTCGTCGTAGGCCAGTTCGTAGGTGCTGTTGAGCAGGTTGAGCTGCCAGACGCGGTTGTCGCCCTTGGTGGTGAACCAGACGGTGTCGCTCGCATAGTGGCAGCCCTCGCCACCGTTGAAGATCTTGGCACCGGCGACCTGGTCCCGGGTGTAGGTGGGGGAGCCGTCCGGGTCGGGCACGTTCGTCCAGGTGAAGGAGCCGGAGGTGCCGGTGCCGGCCTTCAGTACCTGGAGTGTGCCGGAGGACAGGTCGCCCCAGGTGGTGGGGATGAACCGGTAGAGGCAGCCGTCCGACTCGTCCTCGGTCAGGTAGATCACCTTGCGCACCGGGTCGGCGGCGGCCGCCTCGTGCTTGAAGCGGCCCATCGCGTCGCGCCGGACAGCGGCCTTCACGCCCCACGGGTCGGTCTCGTAGACGTAGCCGCGGCTCACTTCCTCGCAGGAGAGCCAGGTGTTCCACGGGGTGGCGCCGCCCGCGCAGTTGTTCCGGGTGTTGGACAGGATGCGGTAGGCGCCCGTGATGGTGCCCGAGGAGTTGAACTTGACGGCGCCCGCGCCGCCACCGGTGCCGAGCTCGGAGTTGGAGACGTAGATCCAGCCCGTGCCGTCGGCGAAGCATGCGCCGCCGTCGGGGGCGCCGTGCCAGGTGTAGGAGGTGCCGGGGACGGTCTGGCTGGAGCGGGCGATGACTCTGCTGGTGAAGCCGCTGGGCAGCATGATCCCGTTGGCGTCGGCGGCCAGCAGGCCACCGTACGGGCTGGGGCCGTTCTGGGCCGGGGCCGCGTAGGCGGCACCGTGCATGAGGGTGCCGCCGAAGACGGCGGCCGAGGTGCCGATCACTGCACCGCGCAGAAAGTTGCGACGTTCCACAGGTACTCCTTCGTCAAAGAAGGGCGAACGATGTCTGGTTGAGCGCCGCCGACTGGTCACCGGGACCCTAGGGCCCCTGGCAGGGGACGGTAAGGATCCCTCGGGCCAACTCCTCTCGGCCAACCGGTGAGTAGATTTGGCGCAGAAACGATCAGCCCGTCATCAAATGAACCATCAGGGAATTCCTCCGGACCAGCTGGTGCAGATTCCTTGATGGGAAGCAGGCCAAGAAGCCCGGGTCGTTGGCGATTCCCGCTCATCGATGCTGTGGGGCGTCGTTACTGGCGCCCCGGCCTCCGGAAGCGCTCCGGGCGTGCCCGGCGCTCGAGGGACGGCGATCGCCTGCCGGTGCCTGCCTCGCGTACAGACCGCCACGATCTGGCTGCCGGGCAGCAGGTCCACCTTCTTCACATATGCGGGCGAGCGCGAGAACACCCTGGGGGCGACCGCAGAGGACGGGAAACCTCGGAGCGGTTTGCCCGGAACGGCCATGGCCCTGCGGGCCGCGTCGCTGTCGACGAGACGGCAGGCGTCGCTGGCGGCGTCCCCGCAGTGCGCGGGCGGGCCGACGTGGACGCTCGCCCCCAGCGGAATGGCAGGACGGACGCTGATCTGCTGACCGAGTTGGACGGCGTCGTGCCGCCGTGGCGCGCGGCGTCGCCGCCCCGGAGAAACCGAAGCGGCTATGTGGACCACCAGCCCACGCGGCAAGAGTCGGGAGCAGCAACAGGCCGACCAGCAGCGGTTCGCTGAGCAGGTCGAGTCCGCCCACGCGGGACTGGAACATGTCAGGCGTCGCTCGCTCGCCTGAACGAACTGGAACGCCGCACGTTCGGCCGGTCGTCATGACCAAGCCCCGGCCGGAGCCACGACGGTGGGGGCGGGAGATGCCCGCCGGCCACGCTGGCCGGTGCCCGGCCGCGGACAGACACACGGGGGACATGTCCCGCTGCGGACCGGACACTGCTGCGAGTTGTCCGGTGCTGTCCCGTCCGCTGTCCGGGGTGGCTGTCTGGCCCGTAGTCCCGAGGCTGGACAAGTGGTCCCGCCAGTCCGGCGCGGCTGTCAGCCCGGAGCGCTGCCTCCTTTCAGCCGGTGTCAGCCCGTTGTCAGTGTGGCGGGTGGGGTGTGTCAGAGGATGTCAGTCAGCGGCTGACGCGGCCTCTGGCCTCAGGGCCTGTCTCCTGGATCTTGTCGGCTGGAAAACCGCTCTATCAGCGCCGCGCAGATGCGAAGGTGTGAGGGTTCGTATTTGCTCAAGGGAAGAGATCCTCTGGCATGGCCGTCATCCACCACACCGTCCTCAAGCCGACCAAGCTGGAACTGCTCACCTCCTGGCTGCCCTCCCGCCCGTGGTACCGCGGTGGCGCGGGCGAACCGAAGTTGGCGAAGGCCGGCGGCTTCCGGCTGGACGACCCGCAAGGCGAGGTCGGCATCGAGTTCATCGTGGTCACCGACGCCTCCGGCCCTCACCCGATCACCTACCTGGTGCCGCTCACCTATCGCGGCGCCCCGCTCGACGGGGCGGAACACGCCCTCGTCGGCACCATGGAACACGGCGTGCTGGGGCAGCGCTGGGCCTACGACGGCTGCCACGACCCCGTGCTGGTCGCCCAGTTGCTGGCCCTGATCGAGGGGCGGGCGCAGGCCCAGGACCAGAACATCAGCGACGTCCCCGACCGGGAGGTCATCGTCTCCTACACCGGTGAAGGCTCCACCTCCACGGACGTCACCGCCACCGACGATCAAGAAGGCACCGGACTGACTACGCCGCACGGCACGACCCTCCGCGTGCACCGGGTCCTGCAGCCCGCCCCGGACGGCCTGTTTGCTCCTCCACGGGGAGCGACCGGCCACGTCAGCGGCTCCTGGCAGATGCCGGATGGCTCCCGCGCCCGGGGGGTGTTCGCCGTCTTGCACACCGGCACCCGGGCGTAGCCGCGACATCTTCGCTCACGACCGGAGCCAGATGAGGAGCGCGGCGGCGGTCACTGTGCCGAGGTGGATGTATCCGCGTCTGAGTCCGTGGAGGAGCCGGCCGGTGGTGCGATGCCGTCGGCCGCGTCGGACGAGCAGCTCGTCGTGATGCGGGTTGACCGAGCCCGGAGCGAGGGCCTGCACCTGACCGGCGGAGAAGCGGTCAGTGCACGCGTTCCCCGCACTCTGCCGGAAACAGGGTGGCGCCGGGCGGCAGTTCGCCCGGATGCCGTCCGATCACCCGCAGGCTTGCCTCGTGGGAGCCCTCTGCGGGCGGATATTCGAGGGCAACCTCGTCCAGCACGGTGATCTCATCCGGGAGGTGCAGTTCCGCCGCATGCTCGCCCGGCGCGGCCAGCTCGCACACATCCAGAGCCTGGAAGCCGGGATCGAGACGATCGAGCACCGCCTGTCCCTGCCCGTGGGCGCGAAGGGCACCAAGCAGGTGCCGGGCGGCTACCGCAGCAGGCAGGAGTGGTTCGCCAAGTCCCGCCGCCTGCGCCTGCTCGAAGACCGGCACCGGGCGGCGCGGGCGGACCGTGAGGCCGGCGTCGTGCGCGTGGTGCGCGGCGGCAAACGGCTGCTGAACACCCGCCACCACCTGCAGGCTGCCCGGCTCACCGAGGCCGAGTGGCACGCCCGGTGGGCGGCCGGGCGCCGGTTCCTTGCCGCGGACGGCGAGTCCGGCAAGCGGTACGGCAACGAGACCCTCCGCGTCACCGACGGCGGCGAAGCCTCCCTCAAGCTCCCGGCCCCGCTGGCGCACCTGGCAAACGCGCCGCACGGCCGTTACGTGCTCAACGCCCGCGCGAGTTTTCCGCACCGGGGCGAGCAGTGGCGCGACCGGATCACCGCCAACCGGGCCGTTGCCTACCGCATCCACGAAGACGTGGAGCGGGGCCGCTGGTACCTGACCGCGTCGTGGACGCTCCCGCCGGTCAGGACCGTGTCGGTGGACGCGGCCCGCGCGAACGGCCTGATCGGCGTGGACACCAATGCGGACCACCTCGCTGCCTGGCGCCTGGACGAACACGGCAACCCCACTGGCGAACCACTCCGGTTCGGCTACGACCTGTCCGGCACCGCCGACCACCGCGATGCGCAAGTCCGCCATGCCCTGATCCGCCTGCTGCACTGGGCCAAGCGCCACGGCCTCGCGATCGCGATCGAAGACCTCGACTTCCAAGCGGAGAAGACCCGCGAGAGGCACGGCCGCCGCAAACGCTTCCGCAAGCTCATCTCCGGCATGCCCACCTCCCGGCTGCGGGCCCGGCTCGCGTCCATGGCGGCCGAACTCGGCATCACCATCGTCGCCGTCGACCCGGCCTACACCTCAAAGCGGGGCGCCCGGCACTGGCAGAAGCCGCTCACCACCAAGACCAGGAAGACCAGGAAGACCACTCGCCACGACGCTGCCGCCGTGGCGATCGGCAGGCGCGCCCTGGGGCACCCGATCCGGCTGGGGGTACCTCCCAGGCCCTTAAGGCACTGGGGGAGGACGGCACCGCCCCGCACCCACCGGAGCGATCGTGCGGGCATCGGACCGCCCAGGCCCGACCGGGCACCCCGGGGCGTGAGGGAAACCGCCCCCGCCTCCCCGGACCACGGACACGATCCGTCGGCGCCGGACGCGGCGCGAACGCGGTCGACCAGAACGCCCAACACCGTTCGGGACGTTCGGCTGAGCATGGGTCCTGGCAACAGGACTCACTCCCGCTCAGTTTTCAGGAACGGTGCGTTGAGCACGTTGGACACCGTCTGGCGGGAGACCCCGGCCGCCTGAGCGACATCCGAGATCGTGGCGGAGCCTCCCGCGGCAGGGCGCCCGCGCCCGGAGTCGAGTGCCACGCTCACTCCCTGGATGGTCTCGGCCGAACGGTGAACCGTGCACGGGGGACGGACGGTCAGCCGCGTCCTCGGGCCCCCGGTGCCCCAAGTCGGTCGACTTTATCGTTCAAGCCGCCGTTGTCGATCCCCTCCTCGGTGCGGCATCCGTGCGGCGGCGACGGGTACCGGGGGAGGGCCCGAACGGGGTCACCGGCTCCTTCGGCCCGCCCGCCGCCTCCGACCGCGGACAGGCACTCGGCTGCGCCCTGTATGCCCGGCCGCGGTGGTGAGCGCTACGCGGCGATGACCGCGGCGCCCGTGCGGCCGCCGTCGACGTCCACCACGGTTCCGTGTACGAAGGCGGACTCGTCACTGGCCAGCCAGACGGCCGCGTGTGCGACGGCGTCCGGGGTGCCGACGCCGCCGGCCGGGGTCCCGTTCATCATGACCTGGCCCGGATGGGGTTCGCTTCCCTCCGGCGCCGCGGGCAGGATCACACCCGGCGAGATGGCGTTCACTCGCACGCCCATGGGCCCGAACTCGGCGGCCCATGCCCGGGTGAGCGTCTCCACGGCTCCCTTGGTGGAGCTGTAGAGCGCGCCGACCGGGACGCCGAGGCGTGCGATCCAGGAGCCGAGGTTGATGATCACCCCGCCACCGGACTCGGTCATGGCGGGGACGACGGCAGCGGTCAGGAAGAAGGGTGCCTTCACGTTCACCGCGTAGACCTGGTCGAACGTCTCCTCGTCGGTCGTGGTGGTCACGGCGGCCGGGTAGATGCCGGCGTTGTTCACCAGGATGTCGATCCGTCCGCTCAAGGTCTCGCGGGCCCGTTCGGCGAGGTTCTGGGAGGCTTGCGCGCTGCCGTCGAGGTCCGCCACCAGGAAGTCGGCCCGCCCACCGGACGCCCGGATGCCCTCGACCACCTTCGCGCCTCGTTCCCGGTTGCGCCCGGACACGATGACGTGCGCCCCCTCGGCGGCGAACGCCTCGGCGATCGCCTGCCCGATATTGCTGGTCGACCCCGTGACCAGCGCCGACTTGTTCCGCAGTCTTTCACCCATGTGTGATCCCTTGTCTGGCACTGCGCGGTCGGGCCAGCCGACCGGCTTCGGACGGCGGCCCGTGCCCGAGCCGCGGGACCCACTGTGCGTCGCCAAAAATGGACCAGCAAGTCCCGAAATGCGCGAGTCGGTCGGGTCTCGGTCTGTAAAGTGGACTCGCCAGTCCACTGACGTAGGGGGCATGACGCCGGACGCGCCGACCGCCAAGGGCCGGGCCACTCGGGCCCGCATCGTCGAGGGCGCGGCCGAGGTGCTGCGAGAGCAAGGCGTCGTCTTCGCGGCGCTCGACGACATCCGCGGCCGTACCGGCACGAGCAAGAGTCAGCTCTTCCACTACTTCCCCGACGGCAAGGACGAACTGCTGCTGGCGGTGGCCCAGTTCGAGGCGGATCGCGTCCTGGCGGATCAGCAGCCGCACCTGGGGAGTCTCGACTCGTGGGAGTCCTGGTACCGGTGGCGTGACGCCGTGGTGCAACGCTATGAACGGCAGGGGGATCAATGCCCCCTGGGGCCCTGTTCCTGCAGGTCGGGCGGTCCCGCCCTGGTTCGCGGGCCATCGTGACGGAGCTGATGCGCCAGTGGCAGGAGCAACTCGCCCGCGGTATGCGTGCCCTTCAGGCGGGCGGCCAGGTGTCGCCGGCCTTCGATGTGGATCGGGCGGCCGCGGCGTTGCTGGCCGGAATCCAGGGAGGCGTGGCGATCATGATGTCCACGGGTGACACGACCCACCTCGAGGCGGCGCTGGACAACGCCATCGAGAACCTACGGACATCGGCGACCGGGCACACCGGCAAGTGACGGCATCAGCTGTCGCCGCGCAGGACCGGCGCCACCACATCACCGAAATCGACCTCGGCTTCCATGTCCGGCTGGTGGCTCTGCTGGTGACGTGGAGTGCATGGTGGGTGCGGCTCCGTGCATGGAGCCTCGGCTGCCGGAGGAGTGCGACACGCACGGGGCCGCAGTGACGTCGGTGTGCCTGTGCCGTGCCTGCCAGGCCGTGGCTCCGGCGTCCTGACGGCGCTGGAGGCGCAACCGGTCCCAGCCCTCGGTTGCCGCCCGGCGCGAAGAGCGGTTGCGGCTCGTGGGCCGTCGCCTGGGCGCGTTGGGGACAGTTCAAGGCGGCTGACCGCCGCGCATGAGGCCTGTTGTATCACAGCCGATGCGCATTTCATCCCGATAAGATGCATTTTGTGATCAGGTCGGGACGGCTTCGGCGCCGCCACCCACCCCGCGGTGGCCAGGGGAAAGCAGTACTGATGTCACCGGTGATTGTTACCGTCGTCATCAGCGGCCTGGCCGTCTCCACCCCGAGGGAGATCGCCTTCAGTCGTCTGCTGCCCGCGGCACCCGCCCTCGCCGCCGCGATGTGGCCCGTACTCCCGACGGTCCTGCTGGGGGCGTTCTGCCTACTGGTCATGATCGGGCTCAGCTTTGTCTACTCCGATCTGGGGACGCCGTACACGGCTGCTGCGATCGTTGCCGTCACCTTGGCGGCCGCGTATGCAAGCCATCTCCGACTCCAACGAGAGGAGACACTCTTCCAACTCCGGCTCGTCGCGGACGCAGCCCAGAAAGTGCTGCTGCGCCCGCTGCAGCGCCGGATCCACGACGTCGAAATCGAGTCACTGTATCTGGCAGCCCAGGAGCAGGCCCGGATCGGAGGCGACTTCTATGAGGCGGTCGACACACCGTACGGGGTTCGGCTGCTCATCGGCGACGTGCGCGGCAAAGGCCTGTCGGCGGTCGGGGCGGCCTCGGTGGTGATCAACTGCTTCAGGGAGAACGCGTACGACCAGCCCGAACTGAAGGGCATCATCCGTCGCCTGGAGGCCAGCATCGCCCGCTACAGCATGGCGACCCCCGCCCACGATCAGCCGGAGCACTTCGCCACCGCTCTGATCGCCGAGATCCCGTACGGCGGCGGGCACATCAGAGTTCTCAACTGCGGGCACCCGCCACCGCTGCTGGTGCAGCGCGGGGAGGTGCACGTCCTCGAGCCGACCGTCTCCTCGGCCCCCCTCAATCTCGCAGCGCTCGTCGGAGACGACTACTGCGTCGACACCATCGCCTTCGTCCCGGGTGACCAAATGCTGCTCTACACCGACGGGGTCTCGGAGACCAGGGACCGCACCGGCGAGTTCTTCCCACTGTCGGACTGGATGCGGCAGCACAGCTCGGCGCCGCCCCGTGAGCTGCTGGACCGGCTTCACCGGGACCTGCTCCACTACAGCGGCGGAAGACTCGACGACGACATCGCCGCGCTCGCCGTCCGGTGCCGGCCCACAGGGGCTCCGGAGCGCTCCACGTAGGTGGCTGGAAGCCGTGCGGGGACTCGCCGCCGAGCCTGGGCATCCCCCGGCGGTCCTACTCCTGATCGTCGGGAGATCTGGGCCCGGTGCCCAGTGGCACGGGCGCGGTTCTGCTCCGGCATGTCCGGCAGGGCCAAGGCCCGCAAACGGTGTCGGTTGCGTCGGTCCCGGCCCGCACGGCGGTGATATGAAAGGTATATGCGGGCATCGATCAGGCGATACCTGACTCCGCCGCGTCATCCGCCCACCGGACGTTCGCACGACCGTCGCGCTTCTCTGCTGAACCCGCACAGCGCAGCCGGGCAGGTGTTCCTTCTCCAGGTCGCGATCGTGGTGCTGTTGGTCGTGACTGCGGTGGCCGCCCTGCTGCTGCAGGCGGCAAACGACGCTCTGCAGCAGGGGCGCAGGGAGTCGGTCGTCGCGGCCCAGGCGTTCGCGAGTGCCCCCGATGTTGTCCAGGCGTTCCGCAGCCGGGACCCGACCGCGGTGCTGCAGCCGCGAGCCGAAGCGGCACGGAAGCGAGCGGGCGTGGATTTCATCGTTGCCGTGAGCACAGAGGGAATTCGTTATACGTACCCCTACCCGGAGGAGATCGGGAAGAAGTTCGTCGGCACCTTCGAACCGGCGCTGGAAGGGCGCACCGTCATCGAGCAGGCCGGCGGCCCGCCGCTACCCGCAGGCAAGGGCACGGCCGTGCAGGCTGTGGTGCCGGTGACCGACTCCCGCGGCACGGTCGTCGGCTTGGTCTCCGCAGGGATCACGGTCAAGAACGTGGCGAGACTGTGGATGCCACAGCTGCCGATCATTCTCGGTGCCGGCGCGGCGGCGCTCGTGCTGGCCACGACCGGTACGACCCTTGTGTCCCGGCGGCTGCGGCGGCAGACGCACGGTCTGGCGCCGGCGGAACTGGCGCAGATGTACGAACACCACGACGCCGTCCTGCACGCTGTGCGGGAAGGGGTGCTGATCACTGACGCCGACGGTCGACTGGTGCTGGCCAACGACGAGGCGCAACGACTGCTGGGCCTTCCGGCGGCGGCGCAGGGGCGCCATGTGCGGGAGCTGGGGCTGCCGGAGCACCTCGGGCGCCTGATCATGTCGCCCGAGGTGGTGACCGATGAGGTGCATCTCGCGGAGGACCGCTTGCTGGCGGTGAACAAGCGGCTCACGTTCCCGCACGCTGTCCAGGACGGCAGCGTGGTGACGTTGCGGGACACAACCGAGCTGGCTGCAGTCTCGGGGCGGGCCGAGGTGGCGCGGGAGCGACTGAAGCTGCTGTACGGGGCCGGGGTGCGGATCGGGACGACGCTGGATGTAACGCGTACGGCCCAGGAGCTGGCCGAAGTGGCCGCGCCGCAGTTCGCAGATGTCGTCACGGTGGATCTGCTGGATTCGGTGTTGCAGGGATCAGAGCCGACGGCCGAGGGATGGCGGCATCTTCGGCGGGTGGCGACCAGCGGCGAGCACCGGATGATGCCGGTGTTTCGTGTCGGCGAAGTGATCACGTACCTGCCGGGGACCCCACAGATGCGGACGCTGCCGGAGGGGCGGGGCGTACTGGAGGCGGATCTGCGGCAGGCTCACGGTTGGCAGGCGCAGGATCCGGATCGCGCCCGAGAGGCTCTGGAGCGCGGGTTGCACGCGCTGGTCACCGTGCCGCTGCGGGCGCGGGGAGTGCCGTTGGGCGTGGCGAACTTCTACCGGGCGGGTGACTCCCCGCCGTTCGAGCCGGAGGACGTGTCCTTCGCGGAGGAGCTGGCCGCGCGAGCCGCGGTGGCCCTCGACAACGCCCGGAGGTTCACCCGGGAACACGCGATGGCGGTAACGCTGCAGCGCAGTCTGCTGCCACGGGGGCAGCCGGACCAGGACGCGCTGGAGGTGGCCTGGCGATATCTGCCGGCGGAGGCGGGGGTGGGTGGTGACTGGTTCGACGTCATCCCGCTGCCGGGCGCACGAGTGGCGCTGGTGATGGGCGACGTCGTCGGTCACGGGCTGCACGCCGCGGCGACGATGGGACGACTGCGCACCGCGGTGCACAACTTCTCCACGCTCGACCTCCCCGTGGAGGAGGTGCTCGGGCACCTGGACGACCTCGTCGTACGCATGGACAACGAGGAGAGCACCGGCAATGCCACGGAGGGACACGACGGTGAGGGCGTGACGGGTGCGACATGTCTGTACGCGATCTACGACCCGACAGCGGGGGAATGCACGATGGCCCGTGCAGGACACCCCGACCCGGTGGTGGTGAGTCCGGACGGGACCGTCACCTTTTCCGACGCGCCGGCATCGGTCCCGCTCGGGCTGGGAGGCCACCCCTTCGAAACCGCCGAGTTGTACCTGCCCGAGGGTTCACAACTGGTCCTGTACACCAACGGCTTGGTGGAGGACCGCACCCGCGACCCGGACGTCGGGCTGGATACGCTGCGTCGGGCGTTGGACGGGGCCGCGGGGCGTACTGCGGAGGAGACGTGTCAGGCGGTGATCGATGCGTTGAAGCCGGCGCATTCCTCCGACGACATCGCGCTGCTCGTGGCACGTACCCGGCTGTTCCCGCCCTCGTGCGTGGCCCAGTGGGACGTGCCGTCGGACCCTGCGGTGGTGCCCTCGGTGCGGGCACACTGCACGGAGAAGTTGCGGGAGTGGGGTCTGGAGGACATCGGATTCACCACGGAGCTGATCGTCAGCGAGTTGCTCACGAACGCGATCCGGTACGGATCGCCGCCCGTCAGGGTGCGGCTTCTGTACGGGCACTGTCTGATCTGCGAAGTGTCGGACGGCAGCAGCACCTCGCCGCGCCTGCGGCGGGCGACGACCATGGACGAAGGCGGGCGGGGGCTGTTCCTCGTGGCGCAGTTCGCACAGCACTGGGGAACGCGGTACACACCCCGGGGCAAGGTCATCTGGGCGGAACAGAGCGCTCACGACGGCGCATCCGCCATCACGGGCCACACACCTGTCGACGTTCTGCTCGAGCAGTTCGGGGATCCTGCCCTGTGACTTGGACAGCCCTCTCGCCGGGGTGCGCGCACTGCCGCTCGCACCAGTTCTTTCCGCCGAGCCGGTCAAGCCTGCAGCAGCCGAAGAGAGGCGGGGAGGCGGGCCGAGCGCAAGTGTTGACCTGCTCCCTGGACCTCAGGCCAGGGAGCACGGCAAAGAAGCTCCCGCACCGGCCGTGCTGACACGCCTGAGCGGGCCCTCGTGTCACTTTCGCCAGAACAGGTGGTGCGTCACGCCGCTCGGGCTGGGCACGACATCCAGGTGGAACCGGTCGAGCAGCTCATCGGGTGACTCCCAGAGCCGTAGTCCGGAGCCGAGCTTCACCGGCGAGACCGCCACATGCATGGTGTCGACGAGGTCGGCGGCCAGGAACTGCCGGATCGTGGTCACCCCGCCGCCGAGTCTGACGTCCTTGCCCTGCGCCGCCTCCCGCGCCTGCTCGAGGACCGTGGCCGGGTCGCCGTCGACGAAGTGGAACGTGGTGTCGGAGAGCGTGAACGAAGGACGCTTGTGGTGGGTCATGACGAAGACCGGAGTGCGGAACGGGGGCTCGTCACCCCACCAGCCGCGCCACTCATGGTCGTGCCAGGGCCCGCGCTGGGGCCCGAACTTGTTGCGGCCCATGATCTCGGCGCCGATGTTGCGTGCGTAATCCCGCGTGAAGTAGTCGTCGAGGCCCCGGCTCCCCCCGGGGTCGGTGCGCATGGGCCAGCTCGCCGTGGCGCCGGCCCAGGCGAACAGCCTCTCGGGGGCGGCGTGGCCGAACGGACTCTCGAAGCTCTGGTCCTCGCCGGCACCGATCCCGTCACTCGAGACGTTGAAGTTCTGGACTCTCAGTAGCTGAGCCACGTGTTCCTCCTGTGTTGCCGATAACGGGGGTGAGACCCTCCGGGCCGGGAAAACTCATCGCCGCGCTCGTGACCGGCGAGAAATTGGGCTGCCCAAAGCTGTCCCGTGAGCGATCTCTGGTCCAGTCGGCAACGGGTGGCGGCCACGTCGCCCGTCGCCCATCCGGCGAGCATGAGGTTGTGCATCCGGGCGATTCCGCTCATCGCGTGATGGACACCGTCGTCGCGTAGCGGCGACCATCTGCGGGAAGTGACCTGCGACGACGCCCTCGCCTACATCAAGACACTGCACGGCCGCCAGCGACATGACCAACTCGCCGCCCTGCGCTCGCTGTTCGCCCTCGCGGCGGTCCACGCCGCCCGGGTCGCCCAGCTCGCCGTCCCGCTGATCAACAACCAGACCGCCAACACGACCGGCAGGGCCGGCAACCACTGGATCAGCGCCGCGATGCGCTGCGCGGACTCCGCACGGGCCCTGCTGGAGCGGCCCCTCAAGATCTCCTCGACAGCCTCCGCTTTCGCGAACTCTCGGAGGGGAGGGGATTCAGCGGGTGAGTGGGACGAACTCGGGCTGGTCGAGCAGGCGGAGCCAGCTTCCTTCAGGCCGGCGCCGGACGACCTGCGCCCGGCGCCGACCCGTCCTTCGGCGGGGTCGAGGTGAGGGCGATGTCGCCGCTGATCAGCGTCGGCAGCGGTTGTTCCGGCTCGAAGCGGGGACGGCTGGCCCGCGCCGGTTCTGCTACAGCCGGGGTCCGTCCGCAACAGTGAATGCTTCCACTGTGGTCAGGGCGTTGAACGCGGTACTGCCCGCGCCGCCGAGGGCATGGACGCAGGTTCTCGTCAGCCCGCGTGTGTTCTTGGGGCAGGGCGCGGTCGCCGATGCCAGGCCGTTGGCAGGGGTCGACAGCCGGGGCGGTGCCAGCCAGACACCCTGGGCGTTTGCGAGTGTGGTCGTCAGGGCAAGCAGGGGTGCCAACAACACGACGAGCAGCCAGCGCGAGATCTTCACGTGCCCGTTTGAGGCAGCAGCGCGACCTCACGGCGATGCGGGCGACCCGCTCGGAGGATCCCGCCACCCGCACGGGGTGACGGACTCAGCCACGCAGATGCCTGAGCGCCAGTCCGGGATCCGAGACCGCCGACCGGCGCCATGGGCCGGTGCACGACGGCATCGGCCACCTCCGGCCGACGAGCCGCGCGGACTTGCCCAGGCCATCACCTCTGCCGGGTGGGATCAACGGCCTTGAGCCGCTCGATCACCTGAGCCAGGGAGACGGTGAAGTCATCGAGCTGCCCCGGAGGCATGTCCGCGAACAGTACGGCGGCCAGGTCGTCGCGTCCCCCGCGGAGCCCGGTGGTGACCTCGCGCCCCCTGTCCGTGAGGGAGACGAGGGTCGCGCGCCGGTCGGTCGGGTGGGCCTCACGGACCACCAGTCCGTCCTCCTGCAGCGCGTCCAGAAGCCCGGTGACGTTGCGGGGCGTGACCCCCCGCCGACCGGCCAGCTTCCGCTGAGTCATCGGCCCCTCGTGGAACAGGGCCCACAGCACACCGGCGCGTGCCGTGGTCAGGCCGTGCTCGGCCACCCCGCGCTGCATCATGGCGCCCAGCACCTCGGCCAGCTCGAAGAGCCGGTCCAGTGAGACTCTGGCGGAAGAAGGTCGTATCGGCATATCGTGAAGTGACTTCACTATGTAGCACCTCCGCATATGAGAGTAGCCCCAGCGACGTCGCAGGATGCTGCCGCAGAGGGAGACGGTCACCATGACCCAGCGCATCAAGCACCCGGCCTTCGCCCGCTTCTACGCCAAGCCGGCCGGCCTGTCCGGCGAGGTCATCGAGGTCGGCGCAGGCAACGGACTGAACTTCCCCCACTACCCGCCCGAGGTGAAAGGGTCGTCGCCGTCGAACCGGAACCCCGTCTGCGCACTCTGGCCGAACAACAGGCCCCACCGCCCCCGTCCCGGTGGAGACACACGACGGCCGAGCCGAGCAACTGCCCTTCTCTGACGCCTCCTTCGACGCGGCGGTCGTCAGCATGACCTTCTGCTCCGTGGCCGATCCGCACACCACTCTCGCCGAACTCCACCGGGTTCTGCGGCCGGGCGGCCGGCTGCGGTTCTTCGAACACGTCCAGGCCGAATCGCCCGCAATGCGGTGCGTCCAGCGCGGGCTCGACGCCGCCGTCCGGCCCCGGCTGATGGGCGGCTGCCACACCGGCCGTGACACCCAGACGGCCATCACCGCCGCCGGCTTCACCGTTACCGCTGTCGACCGGTTCCCCTTTCCTGCCACCCGGAAGCCCTCACCGGCCGGCACCCACCTCCTCGGCACCGCCGAACGCCCCTACCCGGAAGGCACTCGATGACCACCTCGGACGACACGGCACAGTCCGTCCCGCTGGCGGACATGACCGCAGCCCACGCCTCGGTCACCCTCCTGGAACGCCTGGCCGACAAGCTCGGCGGCCGGGCCTCGGTGACAGCCGTCTACGGCGAGCCCGTGCTCAGCGAAGGCATCACCGTCATCCCGGTCGCCGAGGTCGGCTTCGGCTTCGGCGGCGGCGCGGGACGCGAAGTCGGCAAGGACAAGACCGGCGAGGGCGGAGGAGGCGGCGGTGGAGCGGGGGCCTGGCCCATCGGGTTCATCGAAATCAGGGACGGCACCGCGACGTACAAGCCTCTCCGGGATCCATGGGCGGATGTCGTCCTCCCACTCGCCGCCCTCCTGGTAGGCACAGCCCTCCCGCGTCTCGCCCGCCGCCTCGCCAAGCGCCGCATTCGCTGAGCTCGTCCTGCCTTTCGAGCGTGGGTCCGAGACGGTCATTCGTAAGATCGTCGGGCCCAGGGGTTCCGGGTATGGCTGTGAGCTTGTCGCTGTCCGATGGCTCAAAAGACTTGGCCGCCCGTGGCCCCGCGACGACTTGACCGCTGATGGGGACACGCGACTCGATCGCTGTTGCAGGACAACGTCGGCGAGGTCGTCTGCGGGACTGCGTGCTCATCGGTCTTCTGCTCAGCGACAACCAGCCGATGGTCCACCTCACCGGCATTGCCGTCCATCGGTCATCGGCCGCCTACCGGGGCCAGGGCAAACGGACGCGAAGGATGCCTTCGTCATCGTGGATCAGGCCCGCATGCGCAAGGACCTCGGCATGCTCCGGCCCGAGCGCAGTCCGCGCGCAGGGCGACGCCGAGGGCCAGGGCGGCGGGGGAGGAGCGCAGCGTGCGGAGGGACTCGCGCAGGACGGTGGTGGCGTCCGCCGCCTGGCGCCGGAGACGGTCCAGCCGTGCCCGCGGGTCGGGATCGGCGCTTGCGGCGTCGGCGAGATCGGCCATGCCGGCCCCGATGGCGAACAGCAGCGCCCACGCTGTCGTGGAGGTCGGCCGCGAGCGCTGCCGCTCCTCGTGGACCGCGATTTCCCGGGTGATCTCGGCGCCGGCGAGGTAGTCGTCGACCCATTCAGCCCGACCCGACTGGTGCACCTTGCCGGTCAGTCCCGTGCCGGGCGGCACCCGCAGCGCCCGGAGGATTCCCGTCCGCCGACCGATGAGCTGCTCGATGCTCAGCTCCTCCGTAGAGCCGGCCGAGCCGCCCACGCCACCTCCGAATCGCCCGCGAGGAGCGCGAGGGCGCGGCGCAGGGCCTCCCCGCGGTCCAGTCATGGCCCGCCGGCGGGTCACGGACCAGCGACTCGCCGCAGCGGGCTACCTCCGGGCCTTCTGCTCCCTGCCAGCCGCACCAGCATTCCGGCAGCGGAAGCTTCTGGCCTGAGGACGGCCGCGTGAGGCATTCAGTCCGTCAGGGGACGCAGCCGGCCACTCCAACGCTCGTCGTCGACCTCCCCGGGCTTCGCCAACTGGATACCAAAAGCGTTCTCCACCAGCCCCGGGACGCTGTGAAGAGGAGCGACGTGGCCAGGAACGAGCCCCAGCGGCCTCATGAACTCCTCAAGCCTCATCGGATCCTGCCCGGCCGGCTCGATCGCCTGGAGAGTGTGGAAGTCGACGATGACGTCGCTACGGACCGCGTATTTGAACCAGTGCATCGGCTTCTCGTTGTAGTGCAGCACGACAGCCTCGGTCCCAGCGGAGACGGCGCCCAGGATTCGCTCGTCCAGTCCGTGCATGCCGCCCTGCTCCCACGCCCACGTCCAGGAACCGTCGATGCCTGTGGTGACGACCGGTTCCTCATCGTCGAAAAGGTCATCGCCCAGGTCGTCCGACAGATCCATGGCATCACGAAGTGCCAGGGTCGACGGATCTACCCCCATGCGCGTGAGCAGCTCAACGGGCGGCAGACTCCGTACGAAGGTCAGCGTGTAGAAGGGAAAGTCGCCTTTCCGGAACAGGTCCAGGCCGCGGCCCATATCTGTACTCGTCATGCGGCGGATGCTGTCACACAGCACTGACACACAAGTCCGTGTCGGCTTACGGCTTGATGTCGTACAGAACGTTGAAAGGGTCGTCCGCCGTGGAGCGGGCCACGTCGCTGAAGCCTGCCTCGGCGCACATACTGCGTACGACCGCCTCGGGCATACCGCACGTTCCGAGGGCGGCTCCGCCGCTCGCGAGGGACGTGGTCATGCAGTAGAACATGCTGAACCCGTAGAACATCGTTGCGACGGGGCCCACGTTGTCCTCGGGACGGTCCCGGCAGTTGATCTCGAGCATCAGGTAGTCGCCGTCGTCCTTGACCGCAGCCCTGATGGCGGAAAGAAGCTGTTTCGGTTCAGCCGCGTCGTGGATGACGTCAAAGGTGGTGATCAGGTCGTAGCGCCCGGGAAGCCCCTGAGCGACATCCATCGTCTCGAAGGTCACCCGGTCGGCCACGCCGGCCTTCTCCGCGTTCTGCCGGGCACGTTCCACCTGGCCCGGGAAGTTGTCGAAGCTCGTGAAACGCGAGCGGGGAAACGCCTTGGCAAGCACGATCAGGGCGCGGCCCGCGCCACATCCCACGTCCGCGACGTCGATGCCCCGTTCCAGCCCCTCGACGACGTGGGGGAAGGTGCTCAGCCAGTCGTCGACCATCACGCTCTCGAACCAGCTGCCGGTGAAACGGCTCATGCCGTCCCACAGGATGTCCGGGTAGTCGCTCTGTGGTACGCCGCCTCCACTCCGGAACATCTCGCACAGCCGTTCGTACGGTGTCAGGGTGGCGGGGATCATCTGGTAGACGCCACCGAGGAACATGGGCCCTGATTCGTCGGCCAGGGCGGGGGCGTGTTCGGCGGGAAGGGCGAAGCGCCCGGGCTCCGGTTCCTCCAGATAGCCCGCGGCGGTGAGCCCACGCAGCCACTCGCGTACGTAACGCTCGTTCAGGTCCAGACGGTCCGCAAGCTCCTGGCTGCCGGCGGGGCCGCTGGTGGCGAGCTCCTTGAACAGGCCCAGCCGGTCGCCCAGGTGGCACAGACCGATCGTCATCGCTCCGCTGAGGTCCCCGAGCGCCTTCTCCATGAAGGCTTCGACCTTTGCCTCGTTCAACTCGCGCGGTGCCGCCATGATGTCCCTCCTGGCAAGTCGAGCACGATCGCGGAGAGCGACCGGCCCGGCAAGCCAAACACCGGGCTGCGCCCGTGTCCGCCCGCCACGGCGGGCCGCCGGCGAACTCCACTCCCCGGGCGGCGTCGGCGAGCGGCACGCGCGTACATACGAAGGCGCGGCAACCGCACGGTCATCCCCGCCCAGCCGACCAGCAGGCGTGTCAACTGCGGCGCAGCAGTCAGGGGCGGAGCCGCTGGGTCCTCGGTGGGGGAGCCTCACCCGGGCAGAGGGCGGCCCGCCGGGCAGGTGTCCCCAGCGCGAGCACCCCGCCACCCGGGTTCACAGTCGGTACAGGCGTCACACATATCCGAGTTGCCCGTCGGCGGACGGAGCCTGGTCGTCCGCTTGCGCGTGCGTCGGTTCTTCTGCGATCAGAGGCAGTGTCCACGTCGGACGCCGGGGTGCCGAGATGGTGGCCGGACGACCACGGGTTGTCTCATCCATGGCCGCCTCGCCGGCGAACCCCGGCCGCGCCGCACGCTCCTGAGTACGCCTACTCATGTCGACCCGAACCGGGCCGGGGACGATGGGCTGTGTCGACGTACGAAAGGCGGGGGCATGGGCAGATTTCTGGGGGCGGTGGTAGCGGTCGTGGCGGTGGCCGCAGCACTGGTCTTCGCATACGTTGCGGGGGCACCGCCCGCGGTGGTGTTCGCCGTCGGAGCGGGCGTGCTGAGCCTTCTATGGCTGCTGCTCCTGCTCACGCTGCCCTGGAACCTGTACTTCCGCGCGCATGCGGTGCTCGCCGAGATCGCGGTCAGCCGTGAGAAGGGCATGGAGGTCTCCCCGGCCCGGGATGCCGAGGCCGCGCACATCGTCCGCACGATGCTCCGGGCGGCGGTCGCGGGTCATGTCCTGACGGCGGCGGTTGTCGTCGCGGTCACCTGGGCGACGGGCGAGTTCACGGGGTACTGGTTCGCCGCGTTCTTCCTGCTGAGCACCTTCTTCCGTCCGGCCGGCGCTTACTTCGGCCAGCTCCGGCGGCGCCTGGGCACCCTCCTGAAGGACGTCACGTATCCGCGAGACGACGTCGTTGAGCTGCACGCCCGGCTGAACCGCGCCGAGGCCGGGACGCGGGTCCTGGAAGAGAAGGCGGAGGAACAGTACCGAGCCCTCGCCGAACTGCGCCGCACCGTGGACGCGCTGGCCATGAGCACGTACGAGCGGACCGAGGAGGCGGACCGCAGGATCGCCGCGCTGGGCAGGGAGTTCGAGTCCACGGTGAACCGCCTCACCGACAACCAGGAAATCATCGCGGGCGTGAAGGCGTTCCTGCGCCTGCTGCGCTCCACCGACGCGGCCGACGGCGCCCCGGCCTCCGGGTGACCGGGCCTCATAGCTCGATGCGCGGCCACGCCGCGTCATCCGCCCCCCTCGGTCTGGGGTAACCGATCGGTAACTGCTGAGGTGAGGTGAACCGGGGAGCCCGTGGCCACGTATAAGCGACTGAAGGTGATCACAGCGCCCGGAGTGGCCAGGTCACCCAACAGCTGTCTCTGTGGAGCTCAGGAGCAACGGTGGACACCTCGAAGCTGACCAGTCACCAACCTCTGGCCCTCGGGCTGTTTCGTGTCGTGATCGGATTTCTCTTCGCCTGTCAAGGGGCGGCGACCGTGTTCGGCTTGCTGGGCCGCAAGGCGACCGACGCGGGTGAGTGGCCCTACTGGTATGCCGGGCTGATCGAGCTGGTCTGTGGGGTGCTCGTCATGGTCGGCCTGGGTACGCGTTCCGCTGCCTTCCTGAGCTCGGGCGCCATGGCCTACGCCTACTTCACCGTCCACCAGAAGGATGGACTGTTCCCGTTGCAGAACGGCGGCGAGAGCCCGGCTCTGTACTGCTGGGCCTTTCTTTTGCTCGTCTTCACAGGGCCTGGAGCCCTGTCGGTGAGCGGTCTGCTCCGCGCACGTCGCCCCGCAGATGCTCCACAGCCCAGCCCTTCGTCCGTCTGACTCTGCGTTCATGCGGGAGTGCCCCCATTGGGCCGCCCCGCCGCGACGCGAAGGCTCACACGGGCGGTCCGCCGCAACCGACGCATGTTCCTCCACGTCCCACAGGACGTGACTGCCACCTCAGCCGACTCGACCACACAGGTGTGGCCGTACTGCGCGCACGGCTCCGGGGCGGACGGCGCGTCGGCTGTCGTGGCCGCATCGTCGAGCCGTACACCGTCTGCCTGGCCCATCTCACCGACGGCGACCGCTCCGCCTACCTCGCCGGGTTGCAGCCCGGCGTCGATCTCGATCACCGTGGTACGTCGTTCACCGAAGAACTGCTGAGCGAACTGCTCGCCGCACTCACAGGCCCTGGGCCTCCCGCAGGACGACCCGAAACCGCAGAGCACCGGCACTCTCACCGGCCGCACCATCGCCATGACCACAGACACCCCCGATCCGGCCAATCCCCATGGGCCGTATGCACAGCGGATGTCGACCGGGTGGTTCGAGAAGTCCATGCGGGTGGTGATCAACTCGGTGGTCTTCCGCTCCTCCGGCCAGGACCTGATCACGGCGGGCACGTACACGGAGATGGCCTCCCCTCTGGTGAGCCGACCCTGCTCGGCCTCGCCGTCCTTGCTGTGCGCGGCAGGGTGAAACGGTAGTCGGCGACCGCTGCACCGACTGGGCGCCGGGTCCCGGCACCACAACGGCCTTCCGCCTCGGGGAGAACTCCCGGCGGACGGCTCCGGGCCACCGTGGCCGGTGTCACCTGGCGAGACGGGGCGCTCACGATGCAAGAAGGTGCATGGCGCGTTCATACCTCGTCCCCCTGGCAACGAATACCTGGCAAGCAGGACGGTCGGTCGCCGCCAGCCCAGGGAGTGCGTATGACGGGACACCAGCTCGAGGTGATGGGCACCGCGGCCGTCCCTGGTACGGAGGAGACGCTCGCCCGGCTGCTCGCGGACGTCGCGAAGCTCGACGAGGTACCTCTCGACAGTCATTTCTTCAACGATCTGGGGGCCGACTCCCTGGTCATGGCGCACTTCTGCGCGCGTGTCAGGAAGCGGCCCGATCTGCCGTCGGTGTCGATGCGCGACATCTACCGGTACCCCACCATCAGCGCGCTGGCCGCGGCGATGGTGGACGGCGCACCTCAGGGCACGGCTCCGGGTACGCCGCCGGTTCCCGCCCCCGACACACGGCCACGGCCGCCGGCGGAACCGACAGGCCGTCCCCACTACGTGCTCTGCGGCGTCATGCAAGTGCTGTGCTACCTCGGCTACGCCTGCCTCCTCGCCGTCGTCACCGCCCGCGGCTATGACTGGATCTCGGGCGCGAGCGGCCTGCTGCAGGCCTACCTGCGGTCCGTTGTGTTCGGCGCCACGCTGCTGGTGGTCCTGTGCGCTCTGCCCGTGATCGTGAAGTGGCTGCTGATCGGCCGGTGGAAACCGCAGCGGATTCGCGTCTGGAGTCTGGTCTACGTCCGCTTCTGGCTGGTCAAGACGCTGGTCCGGTCGAGTCCGGTCCTGCTGTTCGCCGGGTCGCCGCTGTACCCGCTCTACCTCAGGGCGCTGGGTGCCCGGATCGGAAGGGGGGTGACCTTCCTCTCGCGCAGTATGCCTGTCTGCACCGACCTGCTGACGATCGGCGACGGCACGGTGGTCCGCAAGGACTCGCTGATCAGCTGCTACCGCGCACACGACGGTGTGATCGAGACGGGTCCGGTCACCCTGGGCCGGGACGCGGTCGTCAGTGAGGCGACGGTGCTGGACATCGGCACCTGTCTCGGCGACGGATCCCAGCTGGGCCACGCGTCCTCGCTGCACACCGGTCAGGAGGTCCCGGACGGCCGGCGCTGGCACGGGTCGCCGGCCCGGCCCACGGACGCCGACTTCCAGCCGGTCGAGCCCGCCCGCTGCGGCACCCTGCGGCGAGCGGTCCACGCAGTCCTGCTGATGCTCACCGCGATGCTGGTGTACGTGCCGCTGGCGGTGGGCTGTCTGGACGTGCTGCTCTCCCGCATCCTGGAGGGAAACACGGCGCTGGAGCAGGCGCAGACGTCCCCGGCCGGCTGGGTTTTCTACGTGGACGTGCTGGTGGTCACGGCCGTGATCTTTGCCTGCGCCGTGCCCGCCGCCCTCGCCGTCATGGCCACCGTCCCGCGGCTGCTCGGCCGGTTCGTCACCCCGGGCCGGACGTACCCGCTGTTCGGCTTCCACCATGCCGTGCACCGGGCGATCCTCCTGATGACCAACAGCAGGTTCCTCACCCGCCTGTTCGGCGACAGCACGTGCATCGTGCACTACCTGCGCTGGATCGGGTACGACCTCTGCCGCGTGGAGCAGACCGGGTCGAACTTCGGCACCCGGGTCAAGCACGAGAGCCCCTTCATGAGCAGGGTCGGCACGGGCACCATGGTCGCCGACGGCCTCTCCCTGATGAACGCCGACTACTCCAGCACGTCCTTCCGTCTGTCGCGGACCGCGATCGGAGCGCACAACTTCCTGGGGAACCGGGTCGCCTACCCCTCGCGCGGCAGGACCGGTGACAACTGCCTCCTGGCGACCAAGGTGATGGTCCCCGTCGACGGCCCGGTCCGGCACGACGTGGGACTGCTGGGGTCTCCCAGCTTCGAGATCCCACGGTCGGTGATGCGGGACAGCACCTTCGACGAGCTGACGAACGGGAACGGGCTGCGCCGCCGCCTGGCGGCCAAGAACCGGCACAACGCCGTCACAATGGCGTGCTTCCTGTTCGCGGGATGGCTGTACTTCTTCTGCATCACCCTGCTCTTCGCGTGCGCCGCGAGCCTCTACCCGCAGTGGGGTACGGCAGCCATCGCGCTCGCCAACGCCCTCGTACTGCCGTTCACCGTCCTGTACTTCATCCTGGTCGAACGGGCCGTGACGGCACTGCACCCTCCGGGACCGCTGTTCTGCTCGATCTACGACCGCCGCTTCTGGCAGCGTGAGCGGTACTGGAAAGTTCCCTCCGAGACGTATGTGCAGGTCCTCAACGGCACGCCGTTCAAGGGATTCGCGTGGCGCCTGCTCGGTGCAAGCGTCGGCACCAGGCTGTTCGACGACGGACTCAGCATCACCGAACGCGGGATGGTCACGATCGGGGACAGCTGCACGTTCAACGCGGGAAGCGTCGTCCAGCTCCACTCGCAGGAGGACGCCACGTTCAAGTCGGACCGCAGCGTGATCGGCTCCGGCTGCACCCTCGGCGTCGGAGCGTTCGTGCACTACGGCGTGCGGATCGGTGACGGTGCCGTGCTGGCGGCGGACTCCTTCCTGATGAAGGGCGAGACGGTCCCCGAGCGTGCTCGCTGGGCGGGGAATCCGGCTCGTCCCGCACCCGACGGCGGCGGAGGTGAAGGGTGATGGCGAGGGCGACGGCACCGACCGATGGCCGAACCCACGGCGGCGACGCACGGTCCGGCAGGGGACCCACGGCCGACGCCGCCGCGCAGGCCGGGGACGCCGCGCCCGCCGTCGGCGGCACACCGGCCGAGGGCGGTTTCACAGCCGTACCGCGGTGGACCCGTGCCCCGGTGCCCGGCACCGCCGAGCATGTCACTCCCGTCCCCGCAGCGGTGACGACGGCCCTGCACCGGCGGGCCCGGGAGCTGGGCGTGCCGCTCACGGCGGTGTTCCTGGCCGCGCACGCCAAGGTGCTCGCCACACTCTCCGGCGACCCCGTCGTCCGCACCGGCTACCTGTCCACGGCGGGCACCACGCCCCTCCCCATCCAGTTGGCCGTCGGGCCCGGTACCTGGCGCCAACTGCTGCTGGCATCCCACCGGGCCGAATCAAGGCTGCTGCCGTCCCGGACCAGCTCGTCGGCCGACGCGCCGCCGCGCACCGGCGGGACCGCACCCCGCCCCGAGGCCGTGTTCGACCCGACCGGACGCGGGCCCGCGGGCGAGAACGGCACCGTTCTCATGGTGACGGCGGCGGAGCAGGACGGCCGACGTGTTGTGCGCCTGCGCTACCGGACCGACCTGCTGGACGCGGACTGCGCGGCCCGGATCGCCGGATACCACCTCGCCGCTCTCGAACAGATCGCCGCCGACCCGGACGCCCCGCACCACCGGTGCAGTCTGCTGTCGGCCGAGGAGATCCGGTTCCAGATCGATGGACTCGCCGGTCCGCGCCGGGATCTGCCCGACCGGCGCTGCCACGAACTGTTCGAAGAGCACGTGCGCAGCCATCCGGGCGCCGTCGCCGCCGTGCACCGCGACCGGCAGTGGACGTACGGGGAACTGAACGTGCGGGCCAACCGGCTGGCCCGTGCCCTGCTGGCGCAGGGGCTGCGCCCCGAGGACACGGTCGCGGTGGTGACCGGGCGCGACCTGAACTGGCTGGCCGGCGTGCTCGCCGTCTTCAAGGCAGGCGGCGCGTACCTCCCCATCGACCCGCACTACCCGCCCGGGCGCATGACCACCATGCTCACCCGCGCCGCTTGCGGGTTCGTGCTCACCGAGCCGGGCGCCACCACGCACCTGGACCGGGCGCTGGACGTACTGCCCGGCACCCGTACGCTGCTCGTCCCGGACATCACCGAGCGGGCCACCGACGGAACCGACCCGGGGGTCGAGGTGCCGGCCGACCGGCTTGCGTACGTGTTCTTCACCTCCGGCTCGACCGGTGAGCCCAAGGGCGCGATGTGCGAGCACGCGGGCCTGCTCAACCACCTGTACGCCAAGATCGACGACCTGGACATCGGTGCGGGCACGGTCGTGGCGCAGACCGCCTCGCAGTGCTTCGACATCTCGCTGTGGCAGCTGCTCGCAGGCCTGCTGACCGGGGGCCGGACCCTGCTGGTCGAACAGGACGCGATCCTCGACGCCGACCGGTTCCTCGACACGATCGTCAAGGGCCGGGTCGGCGTACTCCAGGTCGTGCCCTCGTACCTCGACGTCATCTTGTCCGCCCTCGAACGCGCCCCGCGCGACCTGCCGGACCTGCGGTGCGTGTCGGTCACGGGGGAGGCGCTCAAGAGTGAGCTGGCCCAGCGGTGGTTCACCACCGGGCCCGGGATCCGTCTGGTCAACGCCTACGGACTGACCGAGACGTCCGACGACACCAACCACGAGGTGATGGACCGCGCGCCCACCGCCGACCGGGTCCCGCTCGGCCGGCCCGTCAACAACGTCCGCGTGTACGTCGTCGACGACAACCTGATGCTGGTCCCGCTCGGCGCCCCCGGTGCCATCGTCTTTTCCGGTGTCTGCGTCGGCCGCGGGTACGTCAACGACCCCGAGCGGACCCGGCTCGCCTATCTGGCCGATCCGTACCGTCCGGGGCAACGGCTCTACCGGGGAGGCGACTTCGGCCGCTGGCTGCCCGACGGGAAGCTCGAATACCTCGGCCGCAGGGACGCGCAGGTGAAGATCCGCGGGTTCCGCGTCGAGATCGGCGAGATCGAGAACACGCTGCTCCGGGTCCCCGGCGTCCGCGACGGCGCGGTGGTGGTGACGGGGGAGGGGCACGGCAGGCAACTGGCCGCCTTCTACACGAGCAGGAAGACCCTGACCGCCGAGGACGTCCGCGAGCGGCTCGGCGACCTGCTTCCCGAATACCTGGTCCCGGCCTCCTTCCACCAGGTGGCGCGCCTGCCGCTCACGGCCAACGGCAAGACCGACACGAAGGCGCTGGCGGCGCTGGCGGAGGAACTCGACACGTCCGGCGACGCCTACCAGGCACCCAGGACGCCGACCGAACAGCGGCTGGCGGAGAAGTTCGCGACAGTCCTCGGCATGCCGACCGATCGCATCGGCCGGGGCGACAACTTCTTCGACCTGGGCGGCACCTCCCTGTCGGCCGTCCGGCTCGCGGTATCCCTCGACCGCCTGATCTCTCTGCGTGACCTCACCCGCCATCCGGTGCTGGCCGAGCTGGCCGGTCTCATCGACACCCGGACATCGGGCCCGCCCGGAACGGGCGCCGAGGCACGGCGGGTCCTTCGGCCACTGCTGCCCTCGAACGGCCCCGCGCGGGCCGCCCTGGTCTGCTTTCCCGACACCGGTGGGACCGGCGCGGAATTCCTGCCGCTGGCCGAAGTACTGCGCGGCAGCGCCAACGGCAGTGGACCGACGGTCCACATCGCCGCGCAGCCGGACGCGGCACGGGTCGCCGCGGAGACCGGCCGGCTCGGCGCGCCCGGCATCCTGCTGTGGGGCGACGGCTCGGGCGCGTCGCCGGCCGTGGAGGCGGCCCGGATGCTGCAGCAGCACGGGGTCCCGGTCCTTGGCGTGTTCCTTTCCGTGCGGTCCCCCTTCGGCCTGCCGCATGACGCGGAGCAGCTGACAGCCCCCGTCACCGTGCTGGTCGCCGCCGACACGCCCGGTGACGCCGTAGCCGGCAGCGAGGCAGGCGAGGCGGCGATGGCCCGCCGGGCACCCGGCGACTGGCGTTTCCTGGCCGAGCACGTCGACGTGCGGGACGTACCCGGCGGCGGCCGCCACTTCCTGCGCACCCGCCCCGCGGAGGCCGCCGAGACCCTGGTCCGAGCCGCCTTCCCGCAGGCCGAGCCGTGAATCCGCGCATCCCGAGGAGAACCCCATGCTGTCCGCACTGTTCCGCAAGCACCCGGCCCCCGTCGCGCCGCCTCCGCCCGCCGGGAGCACCACGCCTCGGGCCCCTGGCGAGCCGCCGGTTCTCCAGGCCGAGGCCGCCTCGGACGCGGCGGCCTGGGTGGCCGTCCGGCGCGACACGCTGCGCGACCTCGTCGCCGAGCACGGCGCTGTGACGGTCCGGGGCCTCGGTCTGCGCACTCCGGCCGACGTCGAGCCGGTCCTCCACCAGGTGGCCGACCGTCCGGCGACCGAGCGGGAGGCGTTCGCCGCCCGCGACCGCCACGCGGAGGGCGTCTACTCGTCGTCGGCGTGGCCGCCCAACCAGCCCATGTGCATGCACCACGAGCTCAGTTACGCGCTGGAGTTCCCCGGCCTGATGCTGTTCGCGTGCCTTCAGCCGCCCACCGCGGGCGGTGCCACCGCCGTGGCCGACTCGGCCGCCGTGCTGCAGGCGCTGCCGGCCGAACTCGTCGACCGGTTCGAGCGGGAAGGCTGGCTGCTCACCCGCACCTACACCAACGAGATCGGTGCCACGCTGAGCCAGTCCTTCGGCACCGAGGACCGCGACGCCATCGAGGCGTACTGCCGTGCCAACGCCGTCGACTGGTCCTGGCAGCCGGACGGCTCGCTGCGCACCCGGCAGCACCGACGCGCCGTGGTGCGGCACCCGGTCTCCGGCCGGCGCTGCTGGTTCAACCAGATCGCGTTTCTCAACGAGTGGACGATGGCGCCCGAAGTACGGGAGTTCCTCATCGAGGAGTACGGCCCCGACGACCTTCCCTTCAACACCCGCTACGGCAACGGCGACCCCGTGCTCCGGGACGTCGTCGAGCAGATCAACAACGCCTACGACGCGCACACCGTACGCCGGGCCTGGCACTCCGGAGACCTGATGCTCGTGGACAACATCCGCACCGCGCACAGCCGGGACGCGTACGAAGGGCCGCGGAACGTGGTGGTCGCCATGGCGGACCCGGTGCGTCAGGACCACCCCGCGGCGTCGACCGGGAGGGCAGCGGCATGATCACGGTGCGTCCCGCCCCCGAGAAAGCGGCCCGGGCCGAGGTACCGGCCGTACCGTCCTTCGCCGTCATCCCCGGGACCCAGGTCAAGAGCGTCCTCGACGGACGTGAGAAGGCTGTGGTGGAGGTGGTCGAGGCGACGTACCGCCTGCACGGGGCAGGCCGTACGGTCAACCCGCCGTCCTCCTTCCTGCGCTTCCCCGACCGGCCGTCGTCGCGAATCATCGCCCTGCCCGCCTCGCTCGGCGGCGAGAGCCGGGTGGACGGCCTGAAGTGGATCTCCAGCTTCCCCGCCAATGTCGAGTCGGGCATCCCCAGGGCGTCGGCGGTGCTCATCCTCAACGACCCGGTCACGGGCTACCCCTTCGCGTGCCTGGAGAGCTCGATCATCAGCGCCGCCAGGACCGCCGCGTCCGCCGCTTCGGCGGCCGACCGGCTCAGCAGGGGACGACCGCGCCCCGCCCGCCTGGGGTTCGTCGGGGCCGGTCTGATCGCCCGGTACATCCACACGTACCTGGAGGGCACCGGCTGGTCCTTCGACGCCATCGGTGTGCACGACGTGTCCGCCGACAGCGCGGCGGGGTTCCGGACGTACCTGGAGCAGTCAGGAGCGGTCGGACGCGTCACTGTGCACGGCAGCGCGCGGGAGCTGATCCGCCACAGCGACCTGATCGTCTTCGCCACCGTCGCCGACCGGCCGCACATCGACGAGCCGTCGTGGTTCCGCCACAACCCGGTGGTGCTGCACGTGTCACTGCGCGACCTCGCGCCGCAGGTGCTGCTGTCGGCCACCAATGTCGTCGACGACATCGACCACTGCCTCAGGGCCGCCACCTCACCGCACCTCACGGAAAGCCTCACCGGCAACCGCCACTTCCTGCTCGGCACGCTGGACGACGTGATGGCCGGCCGGGTGACAGTGCCGGCCGACCGGCCGGTGGTGTTCTCGCCGTTCGGCCTCGGCGTGCTCGACCTCGCGGTCGGCAAGTTCGTCTACGAGGAGGTGGCACGCTCCGGCGAACTGCGGATCATCGACAACTTCTTCCATGAACTGCGCCGGTACGGCTGAGGACGGCTCACCACCCGCCGTCCGGCCGGTGTTCCGGTCACGGACTCGGAGGCCATCGTGCCCGTCATATCCGTTCCCCAGGCCTTCAACGAGGAGGATCTGTACATCGACCTGGAGCCGATGTTCGGCCACCGGCTGTTCCTCAAGTGCGAGGGGTTCAACTTCGCCGGTTCGATCAAGCTGAAAGCCGCGACCGAGATGGTGGAGTCCGCCGAGCGGAGCGGCATCCTGACCCGGGACTCGATCCTGGTGGAGTCCTCGTCGGGCAATCTCGGTGTGGCCCTGAGCGTGATCGCGGCGAGCAAGGGCTACCGGTTCATCTGTGTGACGGACTCCCGCTGCAATCTCGCCACCCGACAGATGATGGAAGCCCTCGGCAGCCAGGTGCACGTCGTCTCCCACGAACACGCCACCGGCGGCCTCCTGGGAGCGCGGCTGGAGTACGTACGCGGCCTGTGCGCCGCGGACGACCGCTATGTGTGGCTGAGCCAGTACACCAACCCCGACAACTGGAAGGCGCACTACCTCAGGACGGCGCCGGCCATCGCCCGCATCTTCCCGCAGCTGGACGTGCTGTTCATCGGGGTCGGCACCACCGGCACCCTGATGGGGTGCGCACGCTGGTTCCGGTCCTGGAACCGGCCGGTGCGGATCGTCGCCGTGGACAGCGTCGGCTCCGCCATCTTCGGCGACCCGCCAGGCCGCCGTATGATCCCCGGCCTGGGTATGAGCGTCCGGCCGCCGTTGCTCGACGAGGCGTACGTGGACGAGGCGGTGCGCGTCGAGGAGGCCGACACCATCCGTACCTGCCGGAACCTGGCGAAGCGGGGCTTCCTCTTCGGCGGGTCGACCGGCACGGTGGTCAGCGGGGCGATGAGCTGGCTGGCCCAGCACGAGACCCGAAGCCTCACGCCGGTGGCGATCGCCCCGGACCTCGGCGAGCGCTACCTCGACACGGTCTACCAGACCAACTGGGTGCAAGCCCTCTACGGTGACGAGGCCCTCGTCCCGAAGGCGCCACCCGACCACGGTGTCGCGGCCCGCGAGCCGAGCACGGCGAATGACCGGCCTCGCTGAACAGATATCCGCTCACCTGCGTGAAAGACGTGCGACGAAAGACGGCCGACCCCATGCTCCCCAGGCACCCGGCCGCTGACACCACCCCGCTCCGGTCGGCCGCCGCGACTGTGGCTGGCGCGGGTGGAGGCCTTGCGCGACGTCGTCGCCCCGCTTGCCGAATCGGTGCTGGACAGCGGCGAAAGGGCGAGAGCGGCGGCGCTCCGGTCGGCGGCGGACCGGGACGGTTACCGGGTCGCGCACATCGGGCTGCGGCTGCTCGGCGCCTGTCTCGGCGTCGAGCCCCGCGAACGTGCCGCTGGTGCGACAGCCGTGCCCCATGTGCCGGGCCCCGCACGGCCGGCCCGCCGTGCCCGGCGCCGACCTCTGCTTCTCCCTCTCCCGGAGCGGCGGGCTCTGCCTCCTCGCCTTCGCGGCCACCGCGGTCGGCGCGGACATCGAGCAGCTGCCCGCTTCCGACGTCGTCGACGATGTCGGTGCCATGCGGCATCGCCGGGAGGCCGCCGAGCTCGCCGCCTGTCCGCCGGAGCGGCGTCCCGCTGCCTTCGCCCGTGCATGGACCCGGAAGGAGGCCTACCTGAAAGGTCTCGGCACCGGACTGGGACGCGACCTCCGCCTCGACCACCTCAGCACGTCACCGCACGCACCCAGCCGTGTGCCGGGGTGGGTGATCCACGACGTCGCGGCCGGTCCGGATCACGCGGCTGCCGTCGCGGTCGCTGAGGCACCGCCGGCGGAGCGACCACGGTGACGCCTCCTCACCCCCTCACTCGGGCACCGGGATGATGGCGAACAGGTCGGAGGTCGGCTGGGGCGAGCCACCCGCGGGTTCGACGGTCACACAGACGGCGGTGGCCTCACCGAGCCGCCCTTCGAGAACCTGTGCCTGAGGGCCGCCCGCGGAGGACAGCAGGCCGGCGGGCCGGTACCGCCCCTCGTACGCGTACCAGAGTTCGTAGACCCGGTCGTCGGGGAGGGGCGGCAGGCCCGAGGCGACGAACGCGGTCCGGCTCTGGGCCCGGGAGGCGATCACGCTCGCCGTCGCGCCGCGCGGCAGCCGTTCGGTGCTGATCGTGGCGTCCGCGGCGGCCAGGACATCGGCGAGCGCCTCGCTGCCGCCACGGACGTCGGCGACCTGCTCGCGGGCGGTGTCGGCCTCGGAGTGCTGCCACCAGGCGACACCCCCCAGAGCCGCGGCTGCCGCCACGGACGCCGCCAGCGCCAGCGCGAGGCCCTGTTGCCGTCGGCGATGTCGCCGCGAGGCCACGGACCGCTCCTGACGTACGGTCGCGATCCGTTCGAGGACACCGCGGCGCAGGTCGGCGGAGGGAGTCCGAACCTCGGCAGCGCTCAGCCAGGCGGCGGTCTGCGTCCCCTCGTCGGCCTCGCGCCGGCACGCCGCGCAGCTCGCCAGGTGGTTCTCGAAGGCGGCTTCCTCGCCGGGAGGCAGAGCGTGCAGTGCGTACGCGCCGACCTTGCTGCAAGGGTCGTCGGAGTCGCTCATGATCCGCCCTCCAGACACTCACGCAAGCGCTGCAGTCCCTGACGCATCCGCGACTTGATGGTTCCGACGGGAGTGGCCAGGGAATCGGCCACCTCCGCGTAGGTCAGCCCTTCGTAGTAGGCCAGTACCAGGGGCAGCCGCAGGTGCCCGGCCAGCTCGGACAGGCAGCGGAAGACGATCCGGTAGTCCTCGCGAACCTCGACCTCCTCGGCCACCACGTCGAAGGGCCGCTCGTGCTCCAGGGCCCCGGTGCGCAGCTCGCGGGCCCTGCCTGCGGCGACGGACCGCACCCGGTCCACCGCCCTGCGGTGGGCGAGGGTGAGCACCCAGGTGCGGGCGGGGCCCCGCTCCGCGCGGAAGCGGGCGGCGGTACGCCACACCTCCACCATCACGTCCTGGGTCACCTCCTCCGCCTGTGCCTCGTTCCTCAGCACCCGGTAGACCAGTCCCATCACCGGCGGTGCCAGCGCGTCGTACACGCCGACGAATGCCTGCTCGTCGCCGTCGGCGGCACGGATGAGCAGCTCGTCCACCCGGGCATCGTCCGATGACCGTGTCCGCCGGACCGGCGCGTCGCTTTCCACGTCCGCGTCGTTTCCACGCTTCATGACCGCTCCTCAGCTCTGCTCGACAGTGGCCCCTCCGCGAGGAAGACGCACCTCGTCCGGAGCCGTCCGCCTGACATATTCACCTTCCTGCCGGAGGCGACCGGGAGCACGGCCGTACAACGGATGAAGAGGGGCGAACGAAGCCCTTACAGGTTGTTCGGAGCTGTCGCCTCCACGGATCGACGCAAGGCCTGCCAGTCGCATGCGAAGACCTGCTCGAAGCCATCTGACGGCGCACACGAGCCCGACACATCCTTCGGCGTCCGCCCACCGGGCGCGGAGGGAAGACAGACGATGCGATCCGCACAGCGTGAGTTGTACGAGGCGCTCGTCGCGCTGCTCGGCCCCCACATGTGGGGAAGACATGAGCGGAGTGCTTGCCGTACGGCACACCCAGGAACGACCCCCACATGCGTGGGGATGATGCACGTTGTCTGCCCGCGTGTTCGTGCGTGGAGGAGAGTGGGCTTGATCCGCCGTGCACGCCGGAGTTCAAGGCCGAGATCGTCGAGCTGTGCCGACGCGGTGACCGCTCCGGTCGGCCAGGTCACCAAGGACTTCGACCTGAGCGAGACCGCAATGCGTGACTGGGGCAGGCAGGCCGAAGTCGATGCCGGCGAGCGCGACGGTCCGACCAGCAGCGAACGCGAGAAACTGGCCCAACTGCGGCGGGAGAACCGCCGCCTGCGTGAGGACGTGGAGATCCTCAAGCGGGCCACGGCCCCCGCATCCACGCCGTCCTCAAGCGCGAGGCACAGCCTGCGGCCGCAGACGCATCGCCCCGCTGATGCGGGCCGCCGGGCTCACCTGCCGCAGCCGCGGCCAGGGTGTGCACGCGCGGCCCGCCCGGCCGCCACTCACCCACCGCACCATCACATCCCCTCGTCTGTCCGCCGCAGCGCTCACGGCCGCTGCCGTCCTGGGCACCACGGCACTGCCGGCATCGGCCGCCGGCCACCCCCGCCCGGATGGCACCAAGGTGGAGATCTCGGCCGTGCAGTACGACTCCCCGGGCTACGACGACGGCTCCGACCACTCGCTGAACAGGGAATGGGTGGAGATCACCAACAACAGCCGCCGCGACGTCGACCTGGACGGCTGGACCCTGCAGAGCGAAGACGGTGACACCTACACCTTCGACCGCTACCGCCTCGAAGGCCGGACAGCCGACCCAAAGGCTGTCGGCAACGGGGCAGACCGTGGCAACGCGGTCTGCCCCACCCCTCTCTGTCAGGTAAGGAATCATCGCCTCGGCGACCGCCATCAAGCCCGATTCGGCTGTGATTACGCGTGATGAACCGGCGTCAGAGCGTGCGGAAGCCGCGGTACAGGGCGTAGCGACTGCAGCCGGAGAAGGGCGCCGGACCCTCGGCAGCGTGCTCGGTCGGCTCAGGCGTTGGGGCGCTTGCCGTGGTTGGCCTTCTTCTTCTTACGGCCGCGTCGTTTGTTGCCTCGCTTGGCCATGGTGCATATCTCCCCAATCTGGACTTTTCACGCCTTGCTCAGTCTAGATTCGGTCCGTGGGATCCGCATCGGCGGTGCGGCACCCACACGCACAAGCCGCAGCTCCTCCCGCCTCACGGCTCTGCGGAGCACGCCAGAAGCGATCAAGCCAGGGATGTCCCGGCCCCTTGATGGCGTGCGGCATCAGACGCCAACACCGCTCCGCAGCAGGTCGGCAGGCAACGACGGGTTCGTATGTCAACGCTGCGGTGACGACGGTCCGACGGTGAGCGAGCGAGGCCGCATCAGTCTCATGGCCCTGCTTTACGAACGCTGTTGGAAGGCGTACGCCGATGAGATTGCCCTCCAGGAGGACGCCACAGACACGCCCAGGCCCGAACCCGATCCGGATGACGTGACTCCGTACGAGCCACCTCGCTGCCCGCACTGCAAGGCTGAGGTCAGCCCCTACCTGACCAACTACGACCGGTGGGTTCATCTCGCTACCAGGGACTACCCGGCAAAGGACGCACCTCCTCGCTATCGCTGGCGTCTTGTGGCCGTCCTGGCTCGCCACTCCAGCGTCCCTACTGGTTCTGTGGCCGTGCGGTCCGCGGTATCGAACCACTTCCCGGCGACCTGGTACGCCCCCCATCGGGCCGTGTGCCTCAGCCCGGACGCCGTGGACGAAGTCGAGCAGGAGCCGGTCTCGGACCTGTAGTGCGTCGTCGGCCGGACTGACATCGCCGAGGGTCTGCAACTGACCGGCGAGGGTGGGCTGGTGCAGCAGCTGACGAAGCGACTGCTGCCGTTTCGCCTTCCGTGTGAGGTCCCTCCTTCTGGAGAACCGACCGCGGGCTACTGGTCGTGCGCATGCGGGACGGCGATGACCGGGCAATGTGCGTGGTGCAGTACGCCCTGACTGACGGAGCCCAGCAGCATGCCGGTGAAGCCGCCGTGCCCGCGTGTGCCCACGACCAGGCCGAGGGCGTCTTCGGACACCTTGGTGAGGACCTGTACCGGGTGGCCTCTCACGACCTCGTGGTGCAGTTCCACCTCCGGATGGGCCGCGGTACGCACCGTAACCGTCTCCGAGAGCAGCCTGTGGCATTCCTGGACGGCCGCGTCCTCGTCGAGGACTCCGAGCCGTGGAGGGTGCCACACGTACAGGGCCCGCAGGGCCGCGCCGCGCAGGGCGGCCTCCTCGAAGGCGAAGTCGACGGCGGCCGCGGACTGAGGGCTGCCGTCGACCCCGACCACGAAGTACGGCTGCGGCTGGACGTTGTGCTCCGGCTCCGGTACGACCACCACGGGGCAGGGCGCGTGGGCGATGAGCGGGAGGGCGACGGCGGCGGAGGTGAAGAGCTCCCGGACAGCGCTCAGGTGCCAGGAACCGAGCACGACCTCTGTGGCGTTCTGCGCCTGCTCGCGCAGCACCCACTCCGGATGCCCCTCCGCCAGCAGCCCGGTCACCCGCACCTGCGGATGCCGGGACTCGACGAAGGCGACCGCCGCCTTCAGTACCCGATCCCCCGTCGCGTGCAGCGCCTCGTTCCACTCCTCCCAGGACGGCCGCCCGCCCGTCGGCCGGTACCCGGGGGTCGGCACGTTCTGCGCGAGGACCAGCAGCAGGGGCAGGCGGCGCCGGTTCGCCTCGTCGGCGGCCCAGGCGAGCGCCGTGCGTTTGCCGGGATCGGGATCGACGCCGGCCACGATGGGTTTACGTCCTTGTGCATGCGTCATCGCCGACTCCGGTGGTTTCTTGTCGGCACGTCGACCCCGGTACCGGCCGGTGCGGGCGCCGGTCACCGTGGCCGACTCTGTCTTCTCCGGCGCGACGGTGCGTCTACAGGCCCTGGGAGAGCAGGAGTTCGTGGGCGAGCCGTGCGCCGTGTGCCACTTCCTCGGGCGGAACGTCGACGAGGTGATGACGGGCCGGGCCGTTGCTCGGCGGGGCGATCAGGCTGTAGGGCACCTCGCGTCACGCCGGTGAGGTGCCCCACGGCGGCGTAACGAAGTTGCCGCCCTGAGTGACTGTCAGGTCCCGGCCCCCGCCGCGCCGGGGCGTCGCCATGCCGGTACCCAGCTCGTGCGTAGAGCTCGGTCAGGCAGTCGGCTGGAGGAGGAGTGCGCGGATGTCGTGCGGAAGTTGCTCCAGTGCCGCCTCCAGTTGCCCGGGCGAGACGTGTTCGCGTACGACGGCGGTGACCGCGGGAACGATCCGGGGCACGTCCTCGGCAGCGACCTTCGCTTCCTGGACGAAGCGGTTCACGTAGCCCTCGCGGTCGTACTTGATCGGTACGGCGCTGGGGTCCCAGCCGTCGTAGTAGGCGCCCCGCAGCAGGTCGGGGAGCTGCGCGGCGAAGTGGGCGGCCACGTCGATGGTGACCCGGTCGCGGAGCGTGTGCAGCCACGTGCGCAGCACCCGGTGGGCGAGGTGGCGGTCCTCGGTTCCCAGGGCCTCGGACACCGCTTTCAGCCAGATGTTGGCGGTGTGGATGGCGTGCTCGAAGTCGGGTGGATGTGTGGGAGGCATCGGTCTTGCCCTTCCGGTCTTCCGTGGCGCCCATGCGCTTCCGGGATTGCCGCGCCTCCGGGCGGGCGGTGTTCGGCACGGGGAACGGTCGGCTCAAACGGAAGCGGCGAGGGCGCGGGGTGGCACCTGCCCGGTGACGTACCGCATGCGCATCACGAGGTGCACGCGGTGGCTTCTCTTTCCTGCCCTGGGTTCCATGCTAGGGCGGACGGAACCGGTTGGCAGCCGCGCCGCAGCACGGCGTCACGTGGTGTGGCAGACGGGACCGGGCAACGTTTGTCGACGGCTTTGGGCAGCACTTGGTGATCAAGCGGCTTGAGCCAGGCGTCGGGTTCCCGGTGTTTGGGCAGCGGTGGGGCCGGCCTGCCTGGTCGATCGGCGCCTGGGCAGAGGAAGACGGACACGGTAGCTGTGGGGTCAGCGCAGCTCAGGGTGTCGTGGGCCTGGATGGCCACCATCACCGTGAGGCTGAGGATCAGCATGCGGCGGCTTGCCGTACAGGTCGCCGAGACGGCCCATGATCGGTGTGGCCGCGGCGCCTGACAGAAGCACCGAGGTCAAGACCCAGGTGGCGTCGCCGGACGAGGTGTCCAACAGCGTCGGCAGGTCCTTGATGACCGGGACGATCGCGGTGCGCTGGTGTTGAGTCGTGTGGGTCATTACGTGGGGCCTCCACGCCGGAAAGGGCGAAGCGGGGTATGGCTGCCTGTCTTGCTTGGCCGGTTCGCTCGACGTGCAGGAGGACCGGGTGGTGGTCGTCCGCGCACGCGATGGGCACCGTAGGCGGCGTGGCCACCTGGGAGGATCTGCGGCCGCTCATGTGCGGGGCCGCCTACGCCGCCACCGTCCCCGCCGACGACCAGGAGACCCGCCTCGAGTCCGGCCACCGCTACCTGGGCCGGTGGCCGCCGTGAGTGGGGAAGGCTGCCGTGCCTTGTCCTGTCCTTTTGAGCTTCCCCTCTTGCCTGACCCCGGTGCTCGGAAGGCTGCAGGGCTGGGGGAAAATTGGCGGCTACCGGCTCGACGAAGGACCACGATGACAACTGACGTACCTCTGCCCGGGGCGGAGGAGGACCGTTTCTGGCAGGAACGACGGATCTGCTTCCTTGCCACCCACCGCCCGGACGGCAGTCCGCATCTCGTCCCCGTGGGTGTCACCTTCGATCCCGAGGCCGGCATCGCACGCATCATCAGCAGCGCCGGCAGCAAGAAGGTCCGCAACGTCCGGGCGGCCGGACCCGGCGCGACGGTCGCGGTCAGCCAGGTCGAGGGGCGCCGCTGGTGCACCCTGGAAGGCACCGCGCTGGTCAAGGACGATGCGGAGTCCGTCGCCGAGGCCGAACGGCGCTACGCCGAGCGCTACCGGCCGCCCCGCCCCAACGCCGAGCGCGTGGTCATCGAGATCACCGTGACCCGTGTGATGGGCACAGCGCGGCCGCCCGGTTGGTGATGTGCCTCGTCGGTGACGCTCGCCCTGTCGGGCGCGACCACGGCCACCCGGTGGCCGTCATCGCCGGCAGTCTGGCGGAGTCAGCCGGCGCGAACGGTACTCGGCCGGGTCGGCAATCTGCGCGTCACCACCACTGCCCGACGAGGCCAACGGTCGGGCTGGACTGGGGAGCGAGCAGGGCCCGGGCGTCAGGGGTGAAGGATCAACTTGCCGCGTGGGTGGCCGGCTTCGCTCAGTTCCTGGGCATTGGCGGCGTCCGCGAGCGGTAGGCTCCGGTCGATACGGACGTGCAGTCGGCCGTCGGCGGCGGGGCGGGCGCAGTCGGCGAGCGCCGGCCCGAACCGGCTGCTGTCGCCGGCGGCGAAGGTGACGCCCAGCTCGGCGGCCCTCCTGTCCGCGATGGTGACGGTGGAGTTCGCGGTGGCGGCCTTCCTCAACCCGATCTTCGACCGGCTGCCCAACGACGGCGGCCTCGCGGCCCGCAGCGACGCAGCCCGGATCCTCGGCAAGGTGATGCCGATCGCCCTGCTCGTCCCGATCAACTCCCGCGTCGCCCGGTGGACCCACGACAGCGTCCCGGCGGACTGGAAGCAGCAGATCGGCCGGTGGGACCGGTTCCCTCATGTGCGCGTCGGCCGTGGTCGTGACCGGCCGCGGGCGCGGTGCCTGCCCCGCGCCCGCGGCCGGGGAACTACGACTCCACGAATGCCAGGAGGTCGGGGTTGAGGACGTCCGGATGGGTCGACAACATGCCATGCGGGAACCCGTCGTACGACTTCAGGGTGCCGTACTTCAGGAGTTTGACCGACAGCGGCGCTGAATCCGCGTAGGGCACGACCTGATCGTCCGTGCCGTGCGCGACGAGGACCGGGACGTCGATCTTCTTGAGGTCCTCGGTGAAGTCGGTCTCGGAGAATGCCTTGATGCACTCGTAGTGGGCGTTGGCCGCGCCCATCATTCCCTGTCGCCACCAGTTGTCGATCAGGCCCTGGGACACTTGCGCGCCGTCCCGGTTGAATCCGTAGAACGGACCCGACGGCACGTCGATGTAGAACTGCGCGCGATTGGCGGCGAGAGCGGTGCGGAATTCGTCGAAGACCTCGATCGGCAAACCGCCGGGATTGGTCTCGGACTTGACCATGACCGGCGGAACCGCGCCGACGAGCACGGCCTTTCGGACACGGCCCGGCTTGGCGCGCGCGACATAGCGCGCGACCTCGCCGCCGCCGGTCGAGTGCCCGATGTGCACGGCGCCCTGCAGATCGAGCGCGTCGGTCAGCGCCGCGACATCGGCGGCGTAGGTATCCATCTCGTGGCCCGTCGAGGGCTGGCTGGAACGCCCGTGCCCACGCCGGTCGTGGGCTATCACGCGATAACCATGGGAGAGGAAGAACAACATCTGGTTGTCCCAGTCGTCGGCGCTGAGCGGCCAGCCGTGGTGGAAGACGATCGGTTGGCCGTCGCGCGGACCCCAGTCCTTGTAGAAGATGGTCGTGCCGTCGGAGGTGGTGACCGTGCCCATGGCTGATCCTTCCGCGTGAATGGCTGAAGCAGCTGGGTCGTGCGGCAATCGCTGATCCACAGCAGGGGCGGACAGAACCCAGCCATATGAAATCGCTGGATCCGGAGGCCGCGGCCGGATCCATGGCAGCCACCTTACGCTCAAGTCCGGTATGCCTCATTTTCTGTCTTTTCACCGGTCAGTGGTTCACCCCGCACTGCGCTCGTAAAGCACCTGGAATGACAGCCGATTGCGTTGGCGCAGGCAGCCTTCATGTCAGGCATGCTTCGATGTAGCCGGCGCGTTCTGTCTCCAGCACCTGCAGGTCGTTGCCGCTGGAACGCAGGACCGGACCGGGAACACAGAGCGTGGTGCCGTGCAGCCCCTCGTACGGCAGGCCGAACCCGGCGGTGGCCGGGATGCCCTCACCTGCCAGGAGGTTGCCGATGTTCGACGGCCCCGCCGTATATGGATTGAGGCGAGCCGGCCCTCGGAGGACCAGCTCTCCCGCCTTTGTCCTGCACGGTGGTTGAAACGCAAGGTGAGTGCCTGTTCCTGATCCTCGCCGGAGGCAGCGTCGTGAGCCTGTCGGGAGGCTGCGCAGAGTTACAGGCGGATGATGACGAGGGCGATGTCGTCAGGGGCGCCACCGGCGACGTCGAGGCGGGCCAGCAGTGTGTCGGCCAGCTGGTGGGGGGCGAGGGTGCTGTGCTGGGCCAGGGCTGTGGTCAGCCGTGCCAGGCTGGCGTCGATGTCCTCGTCGCGGCGCTCGATGAGGCCGTCGGTGTACAGCACGAGGGTGTCCCCCCGGGTGTAGGACAGGCCGGCCTGGGGGCGGGGGACATGGTGCGGTCGGGCGCCGAGCGGCGGATCGGTCGCCTGGTCCAGCAGCTCGCAGGTTCCGTCCGGGTGGAGCAGGACGGGTGGTGGGTGTCCGGCGTTGCTGTAGATGATCAGCCTGCTGCGGGTGTCGATGAGTACCTTGACCGCGGTTGCGGCCGTTGCGCCTTCCATGGAGCGGGCGTACAGGCCGAGGACTTCCAGGGCCTGGGCGGGGCTGGGGATGGCGCGGATGGCTGCGCTCAGGGCGCTGCGGAGCATGCCCATGACGGCCGCGGCCTGCAGGCCGTGGCCGACGACGTCTCCGACCGCCGCGGAATAGCGGTCGGGTGGCAGGTCGACGATGTCGTACCAGTCGCCGCACACGTTGAGTGAGGTGGTCGCGGGCAGGTAGCGCACGGCGATGTTGTCGTGGTGCTGGTCGAGGTCGGGGGCGTGGAGCATGGCTTCCTGCAGGGTGACGGCGACCTGGCGTTCGCGGGCGTGGGCCTGGCGCAGTTCCACGTTCAGCCGGTGCAGCTCGCGGGCCCGCGCGTACAGCTCGGCTGCCATGCCGCTCTCCCGCTCGGTGAACTCGCTGGTGAGCTCGCGCGCCCGGCGTGAGCGGACGAAAGCGGTGACGTCCTCGGCCCGCTGGACGATCCACTTCACTGTGCCGTCCGGCCCGGGAAGCGGGGTGTGGATCTCGGACCACCATCGCTCCTCGAACCCGCCCGGCTGGTCGGGGGCGGGGATGTCGTAGCGCTGCAGCACCAGGGTGTCCGGCTTCCCGGTGTCCAGTACCCGGCGCAGCGACGCTTTCAGGTTCCGTTGTGTGCTGTCGGGGGCGGCGGGGTTTTCCGGCAGGGCGTCGAAGAAGTGCTTCCCGGTCAGGTCTTCCCTGGTCCGCCCGGTGCTCTGCAGGTATGCCGGGTTGACATAGCGGATCACCAGGTCCGTGTCCAGCACCAGGTACGGGCTTGGTGTGGCGTCGAAGAAGGCCGTGAAGCCGATGTCCGCTGTCATCACGCGCTCTCCGTGGCCCGCGAGCGCGACTGCCTGCACTTCCAATCTACGGGCAATCCAGCGTCCGGGCTCATCGGACGGGGATCAAAACGCCGGTGCAGGGCCACGGCTTCGCCGGTGTCTGCGCAGGTCAAGCAGCGGCCCGCCGGCGACGATCGCTCCGGTGGGTCTCCGGGTGGGCCGGTCTGCGGTCGTGTGGGTCATTGCGTGGGGCCTCCAGGCCGGGAGGGACGAAGCAGAGGCACGGCTGTCTGCCCTTGCCGGTTTGCTCGACGCACAGGAGGAGCGGGGGGTGGCCGCCTGCACATGCGGCTGCGGCCACCATCCGCGGCTGTGTCACCTGGGTCGGCTTGTGCCCCTGCCTGGTCAGAGCAGGAAGTCCAGCAGTGCCTTTGTCAGGGGCTGCGGAACTTCTTCGGCCAGGAAGTGACCGGAGCCGGGAATGACCAGTCCGGTGACGTCGGTGGCGACCTTGCGCATGTCCTCCTCCGGGGCGGTGCCGGTGCTGTGCTCGCCGCCGATCGCCAGCACCGGGATGCTCAGCGGTCCCTCGTCGTGCCAGCGCAGGATCTGCTGGGTGGACTCGTCGAGGCGGCGGTAGAACTCGAAGTTGGCGCGCAGGGCGGCCGGGTCGCGCAGCACGTCGACGTAGACGTCGACGGCGCGCTGGGGGATGGCGTCGGGCCTGGCGGCCTTGGAGGCGAACTGGTGGCCGATGTAGATCTCCTCGCGGCCGGCGACCATGCGTTCGTTGATGTCCTGCAGCCGGTTGAAGGCGAAGTGCCACAGGAACTCGTTGGTGGCCGGGTCCGACATCAGCGGCGGGGACGGGGAGAAGCCGGGGAGGATGGCCTCGCCGACGACGAGGCGGGTGACGCGGTCGCGGTGGCCTGCGGCGAGGGCGTAGCCGACGAGCAGGCCGAGGTCGTAGCCGACGACGGCGAAGCGGTCGTGGCCCAGGTGGGTCATCAGGGCGGCCATGTCGTCGGCGAGCGTGGCGGCGTCGTAGCCGGTGGCGGGCTTGTCGCTGGCGCCGGTGCCGCGGACGTCGGCGGCGACGACGGTGAAGTGCTCGGCCAGGGCGGGCATGACCAGGCGCCAGTTGTACCAGAACTGGGGCCAGGCGGGCAGCAGCAGCAGCGGCGGGCCGTCGCCGCCGACCACGGCATGCAGGGTCAGATCGCCGGTCTTGACGGTGTGGCTGGTGAACGTGTCGGTGAACCCGGCGGGCAGGTCCGGCACGTCGGTGACGGTGAACGGCACGGTGGAGCCTCCTTGTGACACAGGGGTGCCACGTCGAAACGGATAACGTATCCATTTGACCGTAACATAACCGGATGGCCTATCCGGTTATGCTGTGCGTATGACCACTGCACCGATGCGCAAGGACGCTGCCCGCAACTGGCAGCGCATCGTCGAGGTGGGCCGGCAGCTCGTGGACGACGGCGCCCCGCTGCAGCTCAATGACGTCGCCCGCCTCGCCAATGTGGGGGTGGCCACCGTCTACCGGCACTTCCCGACCCCCGAGGCCCTGATGGAGACCGTGGCTGCCCCCGGCCTGGAAGCACTGGTCGCCCGCGCCGAACAGGCGCTGACCGAGGACGACCCCTGGCAGGCCCTGACGGACTTCCTCAACACCACCCTGGAGGCGCAGCTGACCGACCCGTCGATCTCCATCGTGCGCGCCGCGCCGGACCACGTCCTGTCCCGCACCACGGAGATCACCACCACGCTGGACTCCCTCGCCGGCCAACTCCTCGAGCGCGCGCACGCGGCGGGGACCGTGCGCGGTGTGGTCACCTGGGACGACCTGCGGCCGCTCATGTGCGGGGCCGCCTACGCCGCCACCATCCACGCCGACGACCAGGAGACCCGGCTCGAGTCCGGCCGCCGCTACCTGGGCGTGATGCTGCACGGGCTGCACACCTGAGCCACCGGCGGGCCTTGTCCACGCGCACACAGGGCACTCGCACGGCCATGAGTCCGCGTCGAGTGCCGAGTGTGGTTGACGACCGCTGAGCAACCCTCGGGCAGCGGCTGCTCAACGGCGGTCGCGGGTGGACTCTGCTGCCGGGCACGGGATGCCCTCACTCGCCTGGTGGACCGGGCGGAAGCATTCGAGGCCGTCCACGCCGGCCTCTCGCTCGCGGCAGTGCCGGCCGAGACACCGACACCCACGCCCGCCTCCTGCGCGAGCGAGCGGGTGAACTCGACCAGCTCGCAGCTTCGGCCCCCGCCCCGGTCGGCCGACGACTCACAGCGAATGCCGCCCGGCTCCGCGACACGGCAGACACTCACGACGCCACCGCCCAATCCGCCAAGGCCATCGCATGACCCCGCAGCCCCGTCACGAGGACGAGCGGACCCGCATTCGAAAGGCCATGGACCAGCTCCTGGCCGGGAAGGCCACCGCCTCGGACGGCAGTCTCACCGTCAAGGCCCTCGCTGCCGAGGCCGGCGTCCACCGCATGGCCCTCATGAAACGGCACTCGGACCTGAAGAACCTCTTTTACGAACGGGTCCGGAACGAGACCCTCCAGATCCCTGAATCGGAACGCAAGTTGCGGGAGACCCTCACCCGCCAGTGGCAAACGATCAAGGATTAGCAGGCCGAGATCGAAGAACTCCGTCAGCGGGTCACCCAACTGACCCTCGCCGCCGCTGTCCTCACCCAAAGGGAGGACACGCCACCGCCCCGCGGCCGGTCCCTGGCAACGTCATCCTGCTTCGGCCCGTCACCTGACCCCAGCCGTCCGGCCCCGGCGGACGGGGGCCGGACGGCTACGCAGAGGCATTCCTAGCCCAAGATATGGACCTTCTCGGCCTGCGGCCCCTTCTCGCCCTGCACGACTTCGAAGGAGACGTGCTGTCCCTTGTTCAAGGAACAACTGCTCTCTTGTTCGTTTCTGCGCGCCGTTCCTCTACGCTCGAGGAGGTCATCGACTACCGCATGACATCTGCCCGGTGACGGAGTTGGCGTGGGGTGCGCGTCCCCGCTCCACGCCACCACTGGACGGCTTCAGGCGCAGCCACGGGTCGGCACATCCGGACGCGACGACCCCGTGTGGCGCGTCCCGCCGGGCGGCGAAAGGGATGCGTCGTGCCTTCGGCTTCGGCGAACTACCGTACCCTGCTGCGTACTTCGGGTGCCGCGGCCTTCTTCCTTCCCGCCGCTGTCGGGCGTCTGGGCATCGCCATGACGGGGATCGGCATCGTCTGGCTGGTGCACGCACGCACCGGGTCGTATGCCGCCGCGGGTCTCGTCACCGGCGGGTTCGCTGTCGCGGACGCCGTCGCCGGGCCCCAGATCGGGCGCCTTGTCGACCGGTTCGGGCAGGCGCGGGTGCTTCCCTGCGCGCTGGGCGCACATGCCGGGGCCGTGGCGCTGCTGCTGGCCGGCGCCGTTCCGGACCTCGTCGCCGGAGTGCTCGTCGGGGCAACGCTGCCCCAGCTCGGTGCCCTGTCCGCCGCTCGCTGGTCCGCCCTGCTGTCCGGCGAACGGGCTGCCGCGCTGCCCACCGCCTTCGCCCTGGAGGCCCTCGCCAACGGCGTGTCCTACCTGGCCGGCCCGGCCCTGGTGAGCGTCCTCGGTGCGGCGGGCCGCCCGGGCACCGGGGTGCTGCTCGCCGCCGCGCTCGTCGTCGGCGGCGGTCTCGCCCTCGCCGCCCAGCGCCGCACCGCGCCGCCCCTCACCGGCCACGCCGAACGCCGGCACGCCGGACGCGCCCTGCTCCGCTCCGCATTCCTGCGGCAGGTCGCGCTCGGCCTCGCGCTCGGGGTGTTCTTCGGCGCGATGCAGGTGTCCGTCACCGCGTATGCCGTCGGACGCGGCACGCCGGACGCGGCAGCGCTGCTCTACTTCGCCTTCAACTGCACCAATCTGGTGGGTGGTTGGGCCTACGGAGCATGGCGCCACGGCGGCTCACCCCGGTGCCACCAGGCCGCAGCCGCCGCCTGCCTCACCCTCGCGAGCCTCCCGCTGACCTTCCTCGACGCGCCCCTCGCGGTCGGCGCCACCCTCGCCCTGACCGGACTCGCCGTGCCGGTCCTACTGATCCTCGCCTCCGTCCTCACAGAGGCGTCGGTCCCGCGTGCCGTCCTCACCCAGGCGTTCACCTGGGGCAACTCCGCAAACGCGGCAGGATCAGCGGGCGCCGCGGCGGTCGCGGGGCGAGTGGTGGACGCGAGCGGTGCGCACGGCGGTTTCGGCGTGGCGGCGGGGGCCGCGGTGGTGATGACGGTCCTGGCGCTCGGCGGTCTGCGAGACTCATCACCGGACGTGCCGAAGTCGTCCGCGCCCGCGGAAACCACGGCGCCGAACCCGCCGGCCACACGGCGGGATTCGTCCACGAGCCGCGAGACACCCTGAACTCCATGGCCCGTAACGGGCGCCCCGCCTCTGTCGTACGTGAAGCACGTGCCTTCGCAGAGCTTCTCTGTACATGTCAAGCTAGCGGCTGTGAATCCGTTGGATCTTGCTGGCTGAGCGTGACCGCCTTCGCGGCGGGCCCCGGAGCCTGCCTTTAGGCGAGTGGTTCCGTGGCGTCCGGCCACGGAGCCTTCGCAAAAACCCGTTGGCGGACCACGGCGACCACTGCTAGCTTTCCGGCGGCCGTGCGAGAGAACGAGGAGGTGGTACCCGTGAACGTATCGACATGGGTGCTCCCCTCCGGGGTCACGGTCGGACGATAGGTCGTCCGGGAGCGCCGTTCAAGCGCACTCCCGAAAGGCACGACCATGCAATTCACTTCTGAACAGCGCCTCGACGACGGCGTCCTCGCACGCGAATTCACCCTCGGCGAGATCCCCGGCACCCTGTGGACGCCTGCATCCGCATCCGCACCGGCCCCGCTGATCCTGATGGCCCACAACAACGGCCTGCCCAAGGGGGAACCCCGGCTGGTGGCCCGGGCCCGGCACTGCGCGGCGTCCGGCTACGCGGTGGCCTCCATCGACGCCGCCGGGTGCGGTGACCGGCCCCGTTCCGCCGCCGACGAGCAGGCTCGCGCCGACCTCCGCCGCGCGATGCAGGC
>NZ_JBHXVG010000042.1:0-55720 GCF_042672405.1 Streptomyces sp. NPDC127197
CACGCTCAGCCCCAGCCGGATCGGCGCCATCGCCCAAGCCGCCCTCGTCCTCAACAACTCGTGGAAATGAAGGCGTTGAGAAAACGTCAGTGGCCCACTTTGTCACGGGCGGAACCGGTGACGTGTTCGCGCCCGGTCACATCGGTGAGTTAACCCAGGTCATCCCAACCGAGTTGGTCGATGCGGTACTGGACGAGACCGGGGCGCGCGAGCGACGACTTCGGAGCCTTCCCTCTCGCGTCGGGGTGTACTTCGTGCTCGCGCTTGGGCTGTTCGGGAATCTGGGCGCCGGGCTGGTGTGGGGCAAACTCGCAGCCGGACTGGCCGCCCGGGTGCCGCAGCCCTCGGAGAAGGCACTTCGCGATCTGCGTCGGCGGGTCGGGGTGGCGCCGCTCAAGCGGCTGTTCGACGTGCTGGCCGGCCCGCTGGCCCAGCCGTCCACGCCTGGAGTGCGCTACCGCCGCTGGCGCACGGTCGCCTTCGACGGCTGCGGGAGCGTGTCCGTCCCCGACCACGAGCGCAACCGGTCCTGGCTCGGCCGCACCGAACGCCGCTACGGCCCAACCGGCTACCCCCGGCTGATGCTCATGACCCTGTGCGAAACAGGCACCCGCGGCCTGATCGCAGCGGTTTTCGGTCCCGCCTCCAAGGGCGAGACCGACTACGCCCACGACCTGGTCGGCCACCTGACCTCGGACATGCTTCTCTTGGCGGACCGCGCCTTTGACAGCAACGAACTGCTCGCAGACATCGCAGCTCAGGGGGCGCAGTTCTTGATTCGCGCCACCAGCGCCCGACGACCACCGGTGCTGGCGCTGCTGCCCGACGGCTCCTACCTGACCCGGATCGGTGGTCTCCCGCTGCGGGTGATCGAGGCCGAGATCCACTCCCGCACCGCTGACGGCGGCGACTTCGGCGGGACCTACCGCCTGCTGACCACGCTCAACGACCACCGCACCGATCCCGCCGACCACCTGGTGCGTCTCTACCACGAGCGCTGGGAGATCGAGATCACCTACCTGGCGCTCCGTCACACCCTGCTCAAAGGCCGGGTTCTCCGTTCGAAGGACCCGGTGGGTCTCAACCAGGAGATGTGGGGACTACTCACCCTCTACCAGGCCCTGCGCTCGGTCATGGTGACCGCGGTGGAGACAATGCCCGGCTGCGATCCCGACCGAGCCGGCTTCACCGTCGCTCTGGAAGCCGCCCGCGACACAGTGGTCAGCCTAGTCGCAACGACCGCGGCCCCAGGGCCGAGCAGCCGTTCCGACCTGGTGGGACACATCGGCGCCCGCGTCCTGCACGCGCTGTTTCCCGGGCGCCGGATGCGACTGTCCGCCCGCATCGTCAAGTGCGGAACCTCCCGCTACAACATCTGGAACCGCGACGGGCGTCCACGCGACAGCACCCCGATCACCGCCATCGAGATCACCGTGCACCCACCAGCCCTGCCCAGCACGCAGGACCCGAGCCGGGCCCTCTCCGGCCGCTGGGGCCAGGTCTGCCAGCTCTTGGCCGCGAACTCCAATCAGGCCATGCACACCCGGGACATCGCGAGGCATCTCGGGCTTCCCACCTCGGGGCGCCCCCTCAGCAGCGTCACCGCGCAACTCTGCTACTGGGCCCGCAACGGCCGACTCATCCGCACCGCGCCGAACACCTACAAGATCACCCTCCCTGACGCCTTGACGCCACCACCGAATCCTTAACTTCGCGGCATTGGATGCTGGACGCGATCCGTTACCTGGTCGCGGGCGGGATCTCCTGGCGGGCGATGCCCGCGGACTTCCCTGCTTGGGGCCGGGTTTACGCCTTTTTCCGCCGCTGGCGCGAGCACGGGCTGATCACAGAGTTCCACGACCGGCTGCGCGGACGGGTGCGTGAGCGCGAAGGCCGTGAGGCGGAGCCGACGGCCGGGATCATCGACGCGCAGTCGGTGAAGGCCGCGGCCTCGGTGCCGTCCGTCTCACGCGGCTGGGACGGCGGGAAGAAGGTGGGCGGCCGCAAACGGCACATCGTGACCGACTGCCTCGGTCTGCTGCTGGTCGTTGCGGTGACCGCCGCGAACGTCGGGGACCGGGATGTTGCGGTGGGCCTGCTGCGGCGGCTGCGCCGCCTGCACCGTGACATCTGCCTGGTCTGGGCCGACGGCGGTTACACCGGCGGCCTGGCCGACTGGTGCCGGCAGAAACTCGCGCTCACCCTTCAGGTCGTCAAGCGCACCGACGACATAGAGGGGTTCGTGGTGCTGCCGAGGCGCTGGGTAGTAGAGCGCACGTTGTGCGCCACGAGGCGCTCTGTTTGTATCCCCGGCTCAGCCGGGAGGAACTCGGAAGGAGGTTCCTGGGCCTGATGACTTACCTGGATCCGAAAGGTGAAGGGGACAACAGCATGTCAGCAAACCAGCAACCGGGCTCAGTTGTCAGAGACGGTGTGCTGGGAGGCCCGCGCGATATGGCGAAGACTGGATTGTTTGAAGCCCAATCTCCAGCAGATGCAAGTTCCCATCCGCCGGAAGGACAACTGAAACCGGCGCTGCACCCTGCACGGGGTTCGATCGTGCCCCCGTGCACCTCCGGGGTGCGGAGCGATGCCCAGCGAGGGCATTCAAGGAGATGAGTGGGACGCCTAACTCGCGCTAGAACGTACAGCAGAGACGAACGTGGGATCGCCTACGGGACGCGAGTCCTACGGCGACGGAGGCCCCGTAGTAGTCGCCGGAGTAACGACCGGCCAGGGAGGACGGGAAAGCCGTCCACATCGGGCGAAGGGGGCCAGGTGACTCGGACACACCAGACCCGGGAGGTATGCGAAATGCAGATCGCCGCAACGGTGTTGTGTGTCCTGCGCGAGCAGCCTGAATCGCTCACGCTGTAGTCACTGGAGAGCCGGATGATCGGGAAACCATCATGTCCGGTTCGGCGGGAGGCCGCGCGGAACAGGACCTGCCTCGGCAGACACCTCGCCGCGCGGCCGACCCAACCGTGTGGTTGATGCATTCGCGCCGACTGGCCCGGGACTACGAGACGTTGCCAGCCAGCAGCGAGGCGATGATCCGGTGGTCGATGGTCACGCGGATGGGGCGGCGTCTGGCGCGGGCACGGGCCGCCGGCCGGCGCTGAACATCCCCGACGTCTCCTGCACGAGCCACCCGCGCTCCGCCAGGCGCCTGGCCTTCGAGCGCACCCCCTCGACCTTCGCCGACGCCGTCCCAAGGCCCAGCTCCACCGTGATCTCTTTGGCCTTCAGCGGTCCTCGGCCCGCCAGCTGCCGCTCGTCGAGCACGCCCAGGATCCGCTGGTAGTCCGGCGCCAGCACCGTCACCGGCAGCCCGTCCCGCCAGGGCGGCACGATCGAGCCCGGCACCGGCGCGGGCGAGGGCGCGGTTTCCTGCTCCGCCTCGACCCCGGTCACGGCGGTGGTCTCGGCAGCCGAGGCGGCCAGGGCCTCGACCAGCTCTTCCCGCGCGATCACCCGCCGGTCCAGCTCGATCTCCGCGGCCTCCAACGCCCCAGCCAGCCGGGCGACTTCCTCCCGCAGCCCTTCCACACGCACACGGGCCGCCACCTCCCGCTGCTCCAGCATCCCCAGCACCGACGCCATCGCGCACCCCTCGCTCATGGAGCAGAAACAAGACGCCGGATGCCTCCCTCATTCCGAGCTAGACCATGCCTGCCGAGTAGCCGGGAGGAATCTCACCTCCCGGCTCTCACAGATCCGTGCGTAACAGTCTCCCGTTACACGGCTCTTGTCGTTCTGTTCGTCAGGTCATCACGGCCGCAACAGTGCAGCGCCAATGCGCGAACATGCGGGGGTACCGTCGGGCGATCTCCTGCATCTTCGCGATGGCTCTCCGTTCAGCCGCAAGCCGCTTGTACTTCTGGCGGATCCAGCGCACCAGGTAGGCATTGATGCGCATCAAGAAGGGGTTCAATTCCCACGGCCTGAACCGGCCGTAGTAGTTGATCCAGCCGGCCACGACAGGGTTGATCCTGCGGGCAAGCTCCTTGAAGGAAAGATCGGAGCGCGTGTGCAAGCGCCAGGACCGCACTTCCCGTCCCATCTTCTTCAGGGCATCCCTGCTGACAGCCGGATCGAACGACTGAAACGACTTGCCGTAGCGATCCCGGTTCTGTCTGGCTCGGAACGTGTAGCCGAGGAAGGTGAACGCCGTGTGCTCGAAGGAGCCGCGACGTCTGCCGTCTTTGCAGTACACGATCCGGGTCTTGGCCGGGTGCAGGTGCAGCCCGACCTCGGCCATCCTGTCCATGAGCGCGGCCAGCACCTGCCGGGCCTGACGCTCGGTGACGCAGTGCAGGACCGCATCATCTGCATACCGCTCGAACCAGACGTTCGGGAACTCCCGCGCCATCCAGCTATCGAACGCATAGTGCAGGAACAGGTTCGCCAACACAGGAGAGACCGGCGCCCCTTGCGGGGTTCCGCACTCCCGTTCAAGCAGAGATCCGTCGGGCATGGCAAGCGGCGCGTGGAGCCACCGCCGCACATACAACTTCACCCAAACGGCGTCGGTGTGTGCTTCCACCGCCTTGACCAGCAGATCCCAGGGCACGCTGTCGAAGAACTTGGAGATGTCGAGCTCCACCACCCAGTCCCGCTTCCAGCAGCGCTCCCGGCACTTTTCTACCGCGTCCAAGGCGGACCGTCCGGGCCGGTATCCAAAGCTGTCAGGGTGGAAAATCGGATCCACCCTTCGCATCAGATGCCGGGCCACAACGGTCTGGGCCACGCGGTCGGCGACAGCGGGAATGCCAAGCATTCTCGTGCCGCCGCCATTCGGCTTGGGTATTTCTACCGCGCACACCGGCGGCGGGAAGTACGAGCCCGATGACATCCGGTTCCAGACCTTGTACAGATTGTTCTTAAGGCCCTTCTCGAAGTCCTCGATACTCTGCCCATCCGCCCCGGGTGCACCCTTGTTCGCCCTGACTTCCTCCCACGCCTCTTTGACTTCCCACCTCGAGATATCAAACGGCTTGATCTGAGACTTCAACTGGCCCATCGCACTCCTCCCGGACACAGTCCGGTTGATGTGATCAACACAGTCACGAACGACCCGACCCCTTCGCTCCACCCCCATTACAGAGGCTTCGTCACTACTACGAGCCGGTCCGCCAGCAGGTCCCGCGTCGGTACTCAACCCCTCGCGGTGTCCGCCGCTTGGGGCACTCCCTCTCCCCCGCCGCATGGCGGGGCGTGTTGGGACCTGCCTTCTCCTGTTCCATGCGAAAGCAGCAGACTGGACTCGCGTCGCCTACATGCCGGACACCACCTGGCCAATAAACGGGCACCCGCCAGGCTCATCCCGGGATTCTGGTCACACCCCGGTTTCGATGCCGCCTTTATCTTTTTCGACACGTCAGCAGCGATTCACTTGCGTTCGCCTTTCCAGTCCCCACCTGACGCCTCTTACGACGCCTTTTCCTCATCGCTCACCACGACGGTCTTCAGCCAACGCAGCATGAGGCGGTTTGGAGCCTCCCCCCGCAGGGCGACTCCGAAGGGCCAAACCTTCATCTCTCGCACAGCACCATTTCCAGAAGCTGTCCTACTACCAACTCCCTTTCATGTTCAGGACACAAGACCAGCAAGAATCAAGCGATCACGTTCGGTTGAGATACGGCTTATCACATACATGCGCGCACCGTGAAACCGCATCAGCTCAACGCCGATGTCTCCCGGCTCTTCATCTATCAGAAGGGTCTGCTGCACGATCGGGTGATCCCCATCGAATTCGAGACTGTCATGACCGCACCGGCCCTCCAGGTAGCGTGACCGAACCCTCACCCAAACCTGCATCACACCCGTGCAGCGCATCGTCGGTATCCCTGAAAAGCAGTTACAGGACGTCCAGCTGATCGCCACACTTGCGGGCATGGGACTGTTCGACGCCGACTACTACGACTCCGACGACATGCTGGCGCACCCGCGGCACCAGGACATGCAGCCTGTCCTGGCCACGCTTATCCAGCAGCTGCGGGACTGCACGACGGAGGAGGCCGGCGTCGCCTTCCAGCGGGATCTGCTCACCCGGCTGCTGGAGGCGGAGAAGGACCGTAAGGAGCTCAAGCGTGCCGCAGAGCGGGTGCGTAAGGGTAAGTCGCCTCAGCCGGAGGCCCCCGAGCCGCAGTCGGGCCGCGGCCTCGGTGACGTGGAGACTTGGCGGTTCGAGCACGACGTGTGTGACCGGCTGGTTCGCCAACTGCGTTCCGTTGGAGATGCGTTGGCCTGGCGGGCCTTCAACTTCCACCGCCCGTACATCCTCGCCCTGTCCCGCAACGACCCGCCGGGCCCGATGTACGGCAAAGCCGGGTTGCTGGCGGAGCTCGATCGCGTCGAGAGGGCTTTCAAGGAGAATGGCGCCTTCGCCCTCCTGCATGACTTGACCAACTGCCTGCGCATCGGCGACGTCACGGTGTGGGACCGTGTCCGTCCTCCCCGCACCGAAGAGATCAAGACCAATCCGAAGGCTCGCAAGAGTGCCCAGATCCGGCGGATCAACCAGGCCAGGGCCGCAGTGTTGGAAGCCGGCCCTCTACCAGGGGAGAGGGCGTCGGAGACGCTTCATGACCTGGACCTGCCACTACGCACCCACCTCGATGTACTGCGCGCAGCTCTTGATCGAGCAGCGACCGAGGGCTGCCACGCCACTGCGGTGCCCGGTAGCCGGGCCCTCTACGTTGTTGACCAACTCGGCTGTATCCAGCAGGGGCTGCCCTCTCCGCAGTTCAACGAACGCCTCCAGCAGGCTGTGAATACCGCGCTGGAGAGCGCTGGCATCGCGGCGGGCCGAGACGAGCACAACGTCCACTTCACCAGCCTGGAAAGTACGGCCCGGGATCCGCTGCGGGTGCCGTGGGCGAACTACCCCCTGCATCCCGTCGCTTGCGCTCGGCTGATCGGCGACTACGCCTCGGTGATCGTAGAGACACCTCTGGACCTGCGCTGGCCCGTCTGCTCCAGGTCGCTGGCCTGGACGCCCACTGGGTCCTCCCACCAGGGAAGACGAGCCTCAAGCCCGGCCAGGTCGTGATGGAGATCCACCAGCGGGAACAACTGCGCGGCCTACCGGCGGGAGCTCTCACCATGGCACCGGGGTGGACGTTGCAAATGGGCCGCTCCGAACTGGACCGCTACATGATCGAACTCGTCCAGCCCGGTTCGTGGATCGCAGGGATGAAACACGTGCTTGCCGCACGGCAGGTCGGACAGCCCTGGCCGCATTACCGCAATGAGCACGAGGTCTGGCTCTAGTGCTGGATTCCGCTTTCAGCGGGTATAGCTGCTGGTAGCGGGGTGGTTGCGGGTGCTCGGGGGCGGGTGCTGGGTCATGGTGTTACGGGCACGGCCGGGCCGTGACGAGGGCGAGCAAGCGGTGGTTCACCGTCTGGCGTCGGCCAGAAAGGCGCCGAAGGTTGTGGTGGAGCGGTGCCGGATGGTGGAGCTGAGTTGGGACGGGTGGCTGGTCCCGCAGATCGCCGATGAGCTGCGGTGCAGTCAGAAGACGGTGCGCCGCTGGCTGCACCGCTTCAATCGCTTGGGGCTGGAGGGACTGGAGGATCTGGGCGGGCAGGGACGCAAGCGAAGGATCACCGAGGCCGAGCGCTCGAGGATCGTCGGCCTGGTCAAGCTGACGCCGCCAGGTCGGCTGGAGGTTCAGCCGTCGAATGAGATGTGGGCGCCGGACGAGACCGGGCCGGCGGAGTGGACCCTGGACGCACTGGCCGCAGCCGCTCAGGAGCTGGGCATCCAGGTGGGCCGTTCCCAGGTGCGCAGGATCTTGCTGGCCGAGGGTGTGCGCTGGCGCCGGACGCGGTCCTGGACCCGGTCGAAGGATCCGGACTTCGAGGGAAAAGGACGCGGATCGTCGAGCTCTACACCAGCCCGCCCGACGGCGCGACGGTGGTCTGCGCCGACGAACTCGGCCCGGTGATCCCACGCGCATTCCCGCCGGCACCGGGCTGGTCACCGGACGGACACCGCATCAAGAACGAGATCGACTACTCCCGCGGACCGGAGAAGACCTGGGTCTACGGCGCCTTACGTGTCCGGGACGGCCACGAGGTCACGATGACGGCCACCTCCCGTAACAGTGTCTTCTACCAGCAGTTCCTCCAGCTGGTCGAGGACGCCAACCCGCACGGGGACATCTACGTGATCACCGACAATCTGTCCTCCCACAACAGCGTGTCCACCCGGACCTGGCTGGAGGACCACCCGCGCATCAGGCACGTGTTCATCCCGGTCGGCGCCTGCTGGCTCAACCTCCAAGAAGGCTGGTGGCGCATATTCCGCAAGACCGCCCTGGCCGGCCGCTCCTTCGGCGACCGCGACCACATCACCCACGCCACCCGCGTCGCCACCGACCAGCTCAACACCCGCGCCAGACCCTGGATCTGGGGCAAACCCGTACCACCCACCCGAACCCTCAGACGCCGCTACACGTACATCGTTTGAGGAATCCAGCACTAGCTCGGGGGGTTCGGTTCGGTGGCGCGTGCGGGTTGTCAGTGGTTGCTCGCGCAGTTCCCCGCGCCCCTTTGGGGCTCGGGGGCTTCGAAATGTGCGCGTACTCTCTCGTGGGCCTCTGTTTTCGCGCCCGTTTGGTCCAGGCCCAGTAGGGCCGCGCCCAGTACGGGGGACGCTGTGACCACCTCGGGGACGGCCTTTGGGGCTATGGTGGCCAGTAGGGCGCGTACTCGGGTGTTGAGGTGGGGGTGGCGGGCCGCCAGGACGCTGCCGCCGAGGAGGACGGGGGTCTCCTCCTCCAGCAGGTCCAGGCGGGTGAGGGCCACCGTGGCCATGGTGACCACCTCCTCGGCGAGGCGGTCGATCAGGGAGCGGGCCAGCGGGTCGCCGGAGGCCGCCGTCGCGAAGAGCACCGGGGTCAGCTCATGGCGGCGGGCGGACGGGATGCGCTCCAGGTGGAGGGCCTCGATCAGGGCGTACATGGAGTCCAGGCCGAAGTGGGCGGGCAGGGTCCGGGCGAGGGCGGTCGGGCCGCCCCGGCCGTCCTCCGCGCGGGCCGCGTGCCACATCGCCTCCTCGGCGAGGCCCCAGCCGCCGCCCCAGTCGCCGGAGACGCGTCCGAGTGCGGGGAAGCGGGCGGTACGGCCGTCGGGGCGCATGCCGACGCAGTTGATGCCGGCGCCGCACACCACGGCCACCCCGCGCGGCTCGGCCACGCCCGCCCGCAGGATCGCGAACGTGTCGTTGCGGACCTCGGCCGAAGCGCCCCACGCGCGCGTGTGCAGCGCGGCGGCCAGCTGTTCCTCCTCGACGGGGAAGTCGGCGTTGGCGAGACAGGCCGACACATGGTCGACCGCCTCGACGCCCGCCGAGGCGAATGCCGCCCGCACCACCTCCGCCAGGGCGTCCACGGCCGCCGGCACCCCCACCGCCGGCGGCCGGAACCCGCCCCCGCGAGCCGTGCCCAGCACCTCCCCGTCGGCCGCGATCACCGCCACGTCGGTCTTGCTGTTGCCCGCGTCGATCGCGAGGACACTCCCGGTCGGACCCGCGCTCACGCCCGCGCTCACCCCAACGCTCATGCCCACGCGAGGTGCTCCCGGATGTGCGCGATCAGCTTGTCGGTGAGGGCGTCGGCGTACTCGTACTGGCCGATCAGGGGGTGGGCCAGCAGCGCCCGGAACACGCGGTCCCGGCCGCCGCGCAGCGCCGCGTCGAGCGCCAGGTCCTCGTACGCGGTCACGTTCGCCATCAGGCCGGCGTACAGCGGGTCCACGGACGGCACCGGCAGCGGGGCGGCGCCCTCGCCGCTCACGGACGCCTGCACCTCGATCACCGCGTCGGCGGGGAGGAAGGGCAGCGTGCCGTGGTTGTACGTGTTCACCACCTGGTACGTGCTGCCGCCGCCGCCCAGCAGCGACGCGGCCAGGTCGACGGCGGCCTCCGAGTAGTACGCGCCGCCGCGCTTGGCCAGCAGCGCGGGCTTCTCGTCGAGCGCCGGGTCGGCGTACATCTGGAGCAACTCGCGCTCCATGGCGGCCACTTCGGCGGCCCGCGAGGGCTTGGTGCGCAGCTCCCGTACGACCTCGTCATGGGCGTAGAAGTAGCGCAGGTAGTAGGAGGGGACCACGCCCAGGCGGTCGAGGAGAGGACGAGGCAGCCGCAGATCGGCGGCGATCGTGTCGCCGTGGTCGGTCAGCAGCTGCGCGAGGACGTTCTCGCCCGCGGGGCCGCCGAGGCGGACTCCGGTCTCCCAGGTGAGGTGGTTGAGGCCCACATGGTCCAGATGCACCTCGGCCGGGGTCACGCCCAGCAGATTGGCGAACTTCCGTTGCAGTCCGATCGCCACATTGCACAGTCCGATCGCCTTGTGACCGGCCTTGAGCAGGGCGCGGGTCACGATCCCCACCGGGTTGGTGAAGTCGATGATCCAGGCGTCGGGGTTCGTACGGCGGACCCGTTCGGCGATGTCCAGGACCACCGGGACCGTGCGCAGCGCCTTCGCCAGGCCACCGGCACCGGTCGTCTCCTGCCCGACGCAGCCGCACTCCAGCGGCCAGGTCTCGTCCTGCTCCCTGGCCGCCTGTCCGCCGACCCGGAGTTGCAGCAGTACGGCGTCGGCGTCCGCCACGCCCGCGTCCAGGTCGGCCGTCGTCACGATCCGCCCGGGGTGCCCCTGACGGGCGAAGATACGCCGGGCCAGACCGCCGACCAGCTCCAGCCGCTCGGCGGCCGGATCGACGAGCACCAGCTCCTCGATCGGCAGCGTGTCCCGAAGCCGGGCGAACCCGTCCACGAGTTCGGGTGTGTAGGTCGAGCCTCCGCCGACCACGGTGAGCTTCATACAGATATCAACCCTTAACTCCGGTCAGAGTGACGCCCTCGACGAACGCCTTCTGCGCGAAGAAGAACACGAGGATCACGGGGGCCATGACCAGCACGGTCGCGGCCATGGTCAGATTCCAGTCGGTGTGGTGCGCGCCCTTGAAGGACTCCAGGCCGTAACTCAACGTCCAGGCGGCCGGGTTCTCCGACGCGTAGATCTGCGGGCCGAAGTAGTCGTTCCAGGCGTAGAAGAACTGGAAGAGGGCGACGGCGGCGATCCCCGGCTTGGCCATGGGCAGGACGACCCGCACCAGGGTGCGCAGTTCGCCGCAGCCGTCCACCCGGGCCGCGTCCAGATACTCGTTCGGGATGGTCGTCAGGAACTGCCGCAGCAGGAAGATCGAGAACGCGTCCCCGAACGCCATCGGGATGATCAGCGGCCACAGCGAGCCCGACAGGTCCCACTGCTTCGCCCAGAACAGGTACATCGGGATGACGACCACCTGCGGCGGCAGCATCATCATCGAGATGACCAGCATCAACGCCAGATTCCGGCCCCGGAAGCGGAACTTGGCGAGGGCGTACGCCACGGGGAGGGACGACACGACGGTGAGGACGGTGCCGAGGCCCGCGTAGATCAGGGTGTTCTTCCACCAGGTCAGGAAGCCGGGGGTGTCGAAGACCTGCCGGTAGTTGCTCCACTCCCAGGTGTCCGGGACGAGGTCGCGGGTGAGGGCCTGCTGGTCGCTCATCAGCGAGGTGAGGACGACGAACACGAAGGGCAGTGTGAAGAAGAGCGCGGCGGCGACGCCGAGGGAGTGGACGGCGATCCACTCCAGGAGCACGCGCCGGCGCGCGGTGCGCTCACTCGCGACGGTGGCGTCCGCCAGTGCGGGCTTGTCGAGTACCTGGGTCATCAGTCGGCCGCTCCGATCAGTCCGCCCCGGCGCCGCATGAGCAGCGCCGTGAACACCATCGACAGGGCGAACAGCACGAGGGCGACCACGCAGGCGGCGCCGTAGTCGAAGCGCTGGAAGCCCAGGTTGTAGACGAGCTGGGGAAGGGTGAGCGTCGACTTGTCCGGGTAGCCCGGCTCGAACTGCTGCCCGGAGCCGCCGATGATCCCGGAGGCGACCTTCCCGGCCACCAGCGGCTGCGTGTAGTACTGCATCGTCTGGATCACGCCCGTGACCACGGCGAACATCACGATCGGCGAGATGTTCGGCAGGGTCACGAACCGGAACCGCTGCCAGGCCGAGGCCCCGTCCAGCTCGGCGGCCTCGTACTGCTCCTTCGGTACGTCGAGGAGTGCGGCCATGAAGATGACCATGAGGTCGCCCACCCCCCACAGCGCGAGCGCGGTGAGCGCCGGCTTGGACCAGGCGGGGTCGGTGAACCAGCCGGGCGTCGGCAGCCCGAGGCCGTCGAGGACGGAGTTGACCGGCCCGGTCCCGGGGTTGAGGAGGAAGACGAAGGCCAGGGTCGCGGCGACGGGCGGGGCCAGGTACGGCAGGTAGAAGAGGGTACGGAAGACGCCCGCACCCGTCTTGATCTTTGTGATGAGCAGACCGACGCCGAGCCCGAACACCACCCGGCAGGTCACCATCACCAGCACCAGCCAGAGGGTGTTGCGCAGGGCGGGCCAGAACATCGGGTAGTCGGTGAAGACGTAGGCCCAGTTGCCCAGGCCGCGGAAGACCGGTGTGCCGAAGCCGTCGTACTTCATCAGGGAGAAGTACACGGTGGACACCAGCGGATAGGCGAAGAAGACGCCGAACCCGATGAGCCACGGTGCCAGGAAGGCCACCGTTCGAAGCGCCGACCTGCGGCGCTTCGCGCGGAGAGTGTGCGTGGTCATCGGGACGCTACTTCGCCTGCTCGATGTCCGTGTCGATCTGTTCGGCGGTCTTCTCCAGACCGGCCTCGAGGTCCTTCACCTTGCCGGACTCGTACTGGTAGCCGAAGTCCTGGAGGGTCGTCTGGTACGTCGAGCCGTTGATGGACGCCGGCGGGGTGTTCGACTCCGGGTGCTGGGCGATGTCCAGGAACGTCTGGAAGCCCTCGTCCACCTTCAGGTCGGGCGACTTGAGAGCCTCGAAGGTGGACGGCACGTTGTGGATGGCGTTGGCGAAGGAGACGACGGCCTCGGTGTCGGTCGTCAGGTACTTCACCAGCTCCCAGGCCGCGTTCTGCTTCTCGCTCTGCGGGGCGATCCCGATGATCGTGCCGGAGAGGAAGCCCTTGCCGTACTCGGCGGCCTCGTCGTCGGCGACGGGCATCGGGGCGGTGCCGATCTCGAAGTCGACGCCGGCGTCCTTCGCCATCCCGAGACGCCACTCGCCGTCGAGCTGCATGGCCACCTGCCCGGTGTGGAACGGGTGCTTGGCCCCCCACTCGTCACCGAAGGTGTTCCGGTACTTCTCCAGCTTCCCGAAGCCGCCGAGCGAGTCCACCAGGCTCTTCTGGTACGTGAACATCTCCGCGAACGCCGGGTCCTTGGCGATGTTCGACTTGCCGTCGGCGTCGAAGTAGGCGTGGTCCCACTGGGACATGTAGTGGTCCACGACCGTCTCGTAACCGTGGTAGTTCGGCATGAAGCCCAGCTGCGAGTAGCTGTCCCCCTTGGCGACGGTCAGCTTCTTCGCGACCTTCGCGAACTCCGACCACGTCTTCGGCGGCGACTTGATGCCGGCCTTCTCGAACGCGTCCTTGTTGTAGTACAGCCCGTACGCGTCCCCCAGCAGCGGCAGGGCACACCGGGTGCCCTCGAACTGGGTGTAGTCCAGCATCGGCTTCGGGATGGTCTTGTCGAGGTCGAGCTTCGACTTCTCGATGAAGGGCTTCAGGTCGAGGAAGGCGCCGGAGGAACAGAACTTCCCGATGTTGGAGGTGGTGAAGGACGACACGACATCCGGACCGTTCGAACCACCGGCCCGCAGCGCCTGGTTGAGCTTGTCGTCGTTGATGTTCCCGACGACCTTGACGGTGATGTTCGGGTGCGCCTTCTCGAACCGGTCGACGTTCTCCTGGATGGCCTTCACCTCGGTGGGCGCACTCCAGCCGTGCCAGAAGGTGATGGTCGTCTTGGCGTTCGGGTCGTCGGAGGCCGCGGTGTCCGACTGTCCGGTGCAGGCGGTGACGAGGAGGGCGAGGAAGACGGAGGCGGCGAGAGCGATCGCCGCGTTCTTGGATATTCCGGGCATGGCGGGGTCTCCTGAGGGCAGGGATGGGTGACTTCGCGTTGGAGGTTGAGGGGGCGCGCCCCTTTAGGGGCGCGGGGAACTGCGCGACCAGCCACGGACGGCCGGCAGTTTTCAGACGGCCTTTCAGACGGCCTTCTCAGCGGAGCGTCAACGTGTCGAAGACTTCGTCACGAGTAGCGGCGAGCGCGCTCTCCAACGCCCCGCGCAGCGCAGGGCGTTCAAGCACGGCACCGAGAACCAGCCGAGGCCGGGAAGCTGCCAGCTCCCCCAACTCGGCCTGGACCAACCCCCGAAGCGGCTCACCGCCGGAGGTCAGCGCGGCACCGCTGAGGACGATGAGTTCGGGATCGAGTACGGACACCAGCGCGGCCAGACCGGTCGCGAGCCCGGTCGCGTATGTTGCCAGAAGTTGTCGGTGTGCGCCGGAGCCGATGTCGGCGGCCCGCGCGACCAACGCCGCCGCGACCTCAGCGTACGGCCCGTCGGGGATGTCGGAGATGCCCAACTCGCGGGCCAGCCGGGGGATGACCTGGGACCCGGCGAGCTCCTGGAAGCCGCCGCTGTTGGCCTTGGTCACCTGCCGAACCAGCGGAGCGCCCGGTACCGGCAGGAAGCCGACCTCTCCCGCACCCCCGGTGAACCCCCGGTGCAGCCGTCCGCCCAGGACGACGGCGGCGCCGAGGCCGCCCTCGTTCCACAGCAGGACGAAGTCGTCGTGGCCCCTGGCCGCGCCCAGCCGTTGTTCGGCGAGGGCGACGAGGTTGACGTCGTTCTCGTACTCCACCGGCATCGGCAGCGCGGCGGCGAGTTCGTCGAGGAGGGTCGGGGAGTGCCAGCCGGGGAGGTGGGAGGCGTACCGCAGCCGCCCGGTGCCCGGGTCGAAGGCGCCGGGGGTGCCGATGACGAGGCGGCGCACGTCGGACCGTACGAGCCCGGCTGCCTTGACCGCGCCGTCGAGCGCGGTGGTGACCTGCCGTACGACGGGCTCGGCCGGTCGGCGTCCGGGGGTGGGGACGGCGTACTCGCCCACCGTGCGGCCGGTGATGTCGGCGACGGCGGCGAGGACGCGTTCGGGAGTGACGTCGAGGCCGGCGGCGTACGCGGCGGTCGGATCGACCGCGTACAGCTGGGCGTTGGGCCCGGGGCGGCCCTCGCCGACGCCGGTTCCGCCGGTGCCCGTGGCGACCACGAGCCCGGCGGCCTCCAGCCGGGCCAGCAGTTGTGAGGCGGTCGGCTTCGACAGGCCGGTGAGCTTGCCGAGCCGGGTGCGGGAGAGAGGTCCGTGCTCCAGCAGCAGATCGAGCGCGGCACGGTCGTTCATGGCGCGCAGCATGCGAGGGGTTCCTGCCATGGGTACGCCACTCCCCAACTGTTAGGAAACTTTCCTATCGGATGTCGATGGCAGGAAACGTAGGACTAGACCAGTCGTGCGTCAATATCCGGCCACGAAAAAGCCCCCGGGCAACGGAGTCGTTACCCGGGGGCGGTGCGCGCCACGAAGGCGGTGGTGTTACTTCACGTCGACGTAATCGGCGGCCGAGGTCTTCGCCGCGGTGGGGGACGTACCCGCGAACTTGTAGCGGTACGAGCCGTCCTTCGACGCCTTCACGGTGGTGGCCAGGGCTCCGCCCGTGCCGGAGGTGACCGTCTTGACGTCGGTGTAGGCGGTGGCGCCCTTGGCCTTGAACTGGAGGGGTGACCGTCTGGCCCTGGTAGCCGGTGAAGGTGCCCTTGGCCCAGTCGGCGCGGGTGAGCTTGCCCTTGACGGTCAGGGTCCTGCCCTTGACGACCGGCTCCGGCGTCGCGTTGGTACCGAGCCCCGCCTTGCGCTGCAGCTTGGCCGTGCCGAGGTTGACCCACGCGTCGACGCCGGTCTCGAAGCTGATGTGGCCGTCGGAGTCGTCCATGTCCGTGTACGAGCGGACGTAGACGGCGGCGGCCTTCCAGGTGGTGGCGTCCGCGGCGCTGAAGAGCTGCTCGCGCGGGTCGACGGTGAGTGTCGTCCCGCACGACTCGGTGACCGTGGTCTCCGTCGTCGCGGTGGTGGTGCAGGTCGGCGCCTTCGAGGAGCTCTCCAGGGCGTTCGCGCTGTCGGTGAGCGAGCCGCGGTACAGGACGACGCCCAGGAAGTTGTTCTTGTAGTCGATGACGAGGTCCGACGGGCGGGTGAAGCTGTAGGTGACCGGCACGGTCACGCTCGTGTTGGTGCCGACCACGATCGGCTTGCCGTTGTTCACCGTGATGGCACCGAAGGCCAGGTCCGGCGCGTCGGCGAGCGCGGTGGGCGCGGCCAGGCCGGTGAGAGCCAGAGCGCCGGACACGACGGCGCCTATGGCGAGCTTTCGCATGAATCCCCACATTCGAGGCGAACCCCTGGGCGTTGGGCTCCAGAACAAGGATTCGCTGTTGGGGGCGACACTAGGCGATCACGCATGTGTGGGGAACGCGGGGTGCCTGTGAAGACGGTAACGAATGCGCAGGTCAAGCGGACCTGCCTGGCCGGACGCCCCGGCGGGGACGTCCGGCCATGCAAAAGCCCGGATCGTCAGGCGGAGATGCCGTCGATCCGGGCCAAGGCGTCGTCCGCGCCGTACGGCTGCAGGTATGGCAGCCAGCGCGGGTCCCTATGGCCCGTGCCGATGATGCGCCAGGCCAGGCCGGTGGGCGGGGCGGGTTTGTGGCGGAGCCGCCAGCCGATCTCGAAGAGATGGCGGTCGGCCTTGACGTGGTTGCAGCGACGGCAGGACGCCACCACGTTGTCCCACACGTGCTTGCCCCCGCGACTGCGTGGGATGACGTGGTCGACGCTGGTTGCGACGCCACCGCAGTACATGCACCGGCCCCCGTCACGGGCGAACAGCGCCCGACGGGTCAGAGGAACGGGCCCCGTAGGGAACGAAGAAATGGAAGAGGGGTACGGCGGCTATGCCCGGTTTCGCCATCGGCAGGACCACACGTACCAGGGCGCGAAGTTCGCTGCACCCAACGCCGCCCAGGCGCAGGTTCCCATCGTCAAGTTCTGGAACGACAGGTTGCTCGCTTCCGTCGATAGCCTGCGCTTCGTCGTTTCCGTCCGCACGATCAATTCTGCCCCCCTGCCCAAGTACTTCGCGTTGAGCAGGGCATTGCCTAAGCTTGATCTTTATCCTCGCTGCTGTTTCAGACGGACGTGTTCGGTGAGGGTTTCGACTCGTTTCACGGTCTTCCCAGGCTCGTGACGTGGGGCTGGCCTGCGGTTCTTCGAGCCGGGTGGGCGTCCGGGCCCAGGCCGGGAGGGTTGGGGCACGCCGGCGGGACGGGCGGTCTTCACGCGGAGGTGGCGGAACCCCGGGCGGACCCGGGCGGGGGTGAGCCGACGGGGCTCGGCGGGCCGTTCCCAGGGGCGACGGAGGTCCTCGGCCAGGGGGCGGGCGAGGCGGAGTTGGGTGTGGGCGGTGATGATCAGCCACGTCCACAGGTCGGCAGTGTGCGGATCGCGGACCTTGGGGACGGTCCAGCCCAGGGTCTGCTTGAACAGCCGGAAGGTATGTTCAAGATCGAACCTGCGGAGGAACGCCTGCCAGCGCAGGTCGACGTCCGCGTTGGTCATCCCGGTGTGCGAGGACCACAGCCAGACCGGTTTCGGGTCACGGTCGCCGGGCAGGTGATCGACCCTCAGCCGGATCAACGTGCCGTGGATCAGAGGGAGTTCACCGCAGTGGTCGAGCCAGGGGCCACGGGCCTGCAGACGGGGGTGCATCCGGTCCCAGGCAAGGGCTTCGGCCGTGCCATAGCGGGTGGTGTCGCACCTCGTGGCCTGGTCAGGGGTGTGCCAGGACTCCGGCTTCGCGAAGGTCAGGACGCCACCGTGCTTGCGGGGCTGTCCGCCGCGCGGGGTGGAGCGGCGCGGTCCGGCATCCCGGATGCATGACCCGGTCCGAGCGCAGCCGACCGACCAGCTCGACGGGCAGATCGGCCAGTACGTAGGCGAGGCGGGTGACGTCGTAGCCGGTGTCCATCACGACAAGGATGTCCGCGTCGCCCGGCCGCCACTGCCCAGCGCGCACAAGCCGGGTGACCACCTCGCGCAGCTGGGTGGCGGTCACCGCGGTGGCATCGTCGCACGGCCCCAGCCGGATCGCGTCCAGCACGGCCGTCCAGGACGTACGCCCCGTCTCCAGCGCGGCGACGAAGGAGTAGGGCCAGCCGGGGATGAACTGATCCGCGCTGCGGCCCCGCCCGTAGACATGGCAGAACAGCAGGCCAGGGCTGGTGGGGGCGTCGGGACGCAGCCAGTTGCTCACATCCACCGCGAGCACGATCCGCCCGTCGGCGGCACGCGGCAGCGGCGTGGAGGCAAGCAGCCTGCGCAGCCGGCGCGGCTCCAGCCAGCCGTGATTGACCGCGTCGTACATCGCCCCGTGCCCGCGCCGGTGCTCGGCCGTGAGCGTCAACTCGACCAGCGACGTCACCGGGCCGTCCGAGCACAGCACCGCGTCGGTGAGCTCGAAGAGCGCATCCGCTCGGGCGTAGAGGCAGTCGTAGAACTGGACACGAAAGTGGGACAGGATGCCCAGCGCGGTGTCAGCGGACTGTTCAGGAGCGAGACTCTTCACCAGCGGCCGTTCCTTCACGCGACGTTGCTCGACACCTCGAAGCGTGAAGAACGGCCGCCCTGCTGTCCCGGGAACGAACCAAGATCAGCGGGTCAGGTGAACGGCCGAGGTTAAACACCAAGCTCAGCTGGCGTGAAGGATCCGAAAGCGATCGGGGTCCGCCGGATCGCGATCCACGACTTGGACCGGCGGCCAAGCCCATTGCCACATGCTGATGCCATGCGTGCGGGAGAACCGGATCTGTCCGCGGGTGCCTTCGACGGCAACGCGCGACCAGGAATCTGCAATGCGCGCCCGGTCCGCACCGTGAGAACGCAGCACATCGGCGAGGACGGCGACCGTGTCGTAGCCCTCGAAAGCGACGAAGGAGGGCGCTTCGCCCAGCCGCTCGCGGAGGGCCGTCTCGACTCGTACACCGAGTGCGCTCAGGCGCTCGGGCAGGTAGCGCAAGAACGGGATCGCGGCGCCGTCGCCGCCCAACAACGTCGCCCATTCGGCGAACTCCGGTTGCCCGGCCGGAGCACCAATCATGATCTCGGCGAGGCGCTGGTCGCGGCGGACAGACTTGACGATCGACACCACCAGCTCCGGGTGCCCGACCAACAGAAGGAGGGCTGTCGCGCCATTGTCGACGAGTTCGTCGCACACGGCCGTGGGGGCGAGCACGCCCATGTCCAGTTCGACGACAGTGCCGCCGCGTGGAGCGAGGTAGTCCCGCAGAATGCTGGCCCCAGATGCCCAGTAGCCACTCGACTGGGCTGCTACGGCGATTCGTCCATGACCCACGCGGAGGAGGAAGTCCGCGTAGATCTGCCAGCCGTGGGACTGCGCCGGGGCAAGGCGCGCGACCCATTCCGTCGGCTGTTCGGTGAGCGCGTCGAGAACCGCTGACGAGCAGAGGAACGGCAGACCGAGCGCGTCAGCCCTGGCTGCAGCGGCGCGAGCGACGACGCTGTGATACTCCCCCGCCAAGGCAGCCACGCCCAGGCGAGCCAATTCATCCACGGCCGCCGCGGCCCTCTGTGGATCAGCCGCGGTGTCTCGGACCACCAGCTTGAGTGGTCTTCCGACGATCCCGCCGGCGTCATTGACTTCGCGAACCGCCAACTCGAGTCCAGCGAGCAAGTGTTGGCCCGCCTCGACCCAGCCTGGCCGAGTCAGCGGAACGAGAGCGCCGATCTGGACGGATGACCTGTCAGTCCGCTCCGCTCCAGGTGGCGATGGTGGCGTATTCATGCGTTGGCGTCTCCCGTGTGACGATTCGGTCGCAGATTGCCCGGATCGCAGAGTGGCAAGGCCCAGTAGTACGCGTTCATCTCATCTCGCCGTGGCGGGCGCGCACCTGGGCAACCATGCCGGACATTGCATCCCCATTTGTTCGCTGAGCTGCCCGGTGCACCAGCGCCATATCGAGGCGGTCCGGGTCCGTGGAGAGCTCATATCCGTCGCCCCTGCCGCTGTGATCATGGAGCGGCAGCGTAGCCACACAGCTTGGAAAATCCAAGTGACTATCCGAAGTTGAAGCCTTCAACATCCCCCGGACGTACGCGAGACCCGACAACCCCGGCACTCCAGCTCGCACCTGCCCTTCTGCGGGCTGGACGTATCTCTGTACCGCGCCGGACGGTGGAGGGGCCAGCCGATCAGCGCAAGGGTTGGAAGAGATGGACTTGCAGGTGCCGCGTGTGGGCCGGTGGGGCGTCAGGGCCATACTTGGCGCATGCATCACATCGGGGGGTACGCCGTCGAGCGCAGGCTCGGCGAGGGCGGCATGGGGATGGTTTACCTGGCGCGTACGCGCGGCGGGCGCGCTGTCGCGTTGAAGGTCGCCAAGCCGGAGCTTGCGGCGGACCCCGTCTTCCGTGAGCGCTTCCGCGCGGAGGTGGCAGCGGCGCGCACGGTGGGCGGCTTCCATACGGCGCCGGTAGTGGATGCCGACGTCGAAGGCGACCCGCCGTGGCTGGCGACGGCCTACATCCCCGGCCCCACCCTTGCCGAACAGCTCGCCACCGAGGGGCCCATGGACGAGCCGCGCCTGCGCGCTCTCGCCGCAGCACTCGCCGAGGCCGTGGCGTCCATCCACGCCTGCGGTCTCGTCCACCGCGACCTCAAGCCGGGCAACATCATCATGGCCGCCGACGGCCCGCGCGTCCTCGACTTCGGCATTGCCCGGGCGCTGGAGTCATCGCGGTTGACCGCCACAGGCACAGCCTTCGGCACCCCCGGCTTTCTCTCCCCCGAGCAGGCCCTGGGCCAGGACGTGACCGGGGCCAGCGATGTGTTCGCGCTCGGCGCCGTGCTGGTCGCCGCAGCTGGGGGTAGTGCGTGGGGAGAGGGAACGTCCATGGCCCTGATGTACCGATCGGTCCACGAACCCCCCGACCTCTCCGCCGTACCCGCAGGCCTGCGCGAAGTGGTGGCCGCCTGCCTGCACAAGGACCCTGCGGCCCGTCCGACACCCAGCGCGCTGCTGGACCTGGTGACAGCGCCGCAGCACGGCATGCCTGCCGGGTACACGCCGACACTCGCGGTCCCATCACGGCCCGTGTCTCCCCCGCCGGCCCCGGCACCGCCGCCCGCGATCACACCGCAGTTCCTGCCCGGTGCGAATACCCTGCCCGCCGAACAGCAGCTGGGCCTCATCATCAGCGACCGAACGGCAAGCCTGACCGCGGACAGCGCAGGCATCACGCTCCAAGTCGACGGCACCGAGGTGGATTTCGACTGGCCCGAGATCGCCGCCCTCACCTACGTTCCCTCACGCTGGGGCAATCGGCTCACCGTGACCATCCGGCTGCACGACGGCACCTCCTACCCGTGCGAGCTCAACGCCCGACGCGCAGCCCAGCGCGACGAGTGGATCGACCGACTGAACGACCTCGTCACCTCGCGCCTTGGACACTGAGCACGCCAACGCGGCATCGCCGCTCGAACCGGCTCAACTCGTCGACCGCGCTGAAGGAAAGGGCCTGAGATCACAGCGGCAGTGTTATGCCCAGCTGCTGCATGGCGGTCGACGGCGGGCCGCCTTCGGAGCGTTCGGTCTCGTAGCCCTTGACCCGGGGTTGGAGGGTGCGGGGGTCGACGGCCTCGGCGGGGGCGCTTTTGGCGTACAGGCCGTCGGCTGGCTATCGCGATCGTGGGGCAGGAGCCAGAAGACGCGGCGGCGGAAGGTGCCGGAGGCGCGGGACGGCTTGGCGGTGGGGCCGAGGATCGCGTAGCCGACCATGCGGCCGTCGCAGTGGTAGGCGGGGCGGCCCTTGCGGGCGGGCAGCCGGTCCAGGCTCTGGCGGACGTAGTCGAGCTGGCCGATGTCCTCCAGCCACACGAACTCTGTCGCGGTCGTCACCGTTCCTCCGGATCACTGCGGGGGTTGACGCGAGGGCTCAACCCCTTCACTGCCGGGACGGCGGCGGTCGTGTTCTGTTACATCTCACCGGTTACGGCTCTCACGCGTGGCGTCGCCGAGCAGGGCGGCCAGCTCGGCCGCGGTCGGCCTGCTAGGAGCGGGGGCGGTGAGCACCCCGCTGAGGATTTCCTGAACTTCGAGCCACACTCGATGGCTTCGCAGAGGGATCGGGCGCGTGCCGATGATCTGCCGTAGCACCGCGGGGGTCAGCCTGGCGGGATTGATGCCGATCGCGTTGTAGTCGAGAGGCCAGGCGCCGGTAATCGCCCACCACAGGCCCGCGGCGAGTGTGTAGACCTCCGCAGTGCGTGTGGGGGCCACTGGCCGCTGACCGCCGTGGATGGTCAGCGCCATTTCGGGAGCGAGGAGGTGTGGCGGGCCGCCCCTGAAGATGTGTGACGGTGGCAGCTTGTGGGGGTGCCAGGCCCATGAGCAGTCGATGAGGTGTACGCCGTCGGGCGTGTGGATCGCATGGTGCGGCTGGAGATCGCAGTGCACCCAGTCGATCGCGTGCAGCCGGGCGACCGCCTCGCACCACTCGACCGCAGTCTGTAGCGCCTGCCGGCGATTCCCTTCCCCGTCACGGACGCTGCGGAGCGCCTCCCACGTCGACGGGCCCTCGTACCAGGGGGTGAGCATCCATGCCTCTCCATCCAAGCGGCCGTGCGCCAGCAGCGCGCCGCCGCAGTCAATGGCGGTGAGCACGGCCGTCTCACGGGCAGTGATGACCGTGCCCTCGGGTCCAGCCCCTACTTTCAAGGCCGCCGAACGTCGTGGTCCGGTGACTTGCCAGACGGCGGATCCGCGCCGGTCGCTGATGAGCTTCAGTTTCGGATCTTCGCCGCACAGCTCCTCTGCAGCCGCCCGCGCCTCAGCGGGCAGCGTTTCGGTCTTCATGCAACATCCGTCCTTTCGTCTGCCATAAGGTGTGTGGCGTCCCGGTGGCACCAGTGCCGGGACTTCGTCTTTTCAGGGCGGGAGTGATCTTGGGATACGTCCGTCTGCTGCGCCGCCGCCGTGTGCTGGCCCTGTGGGGGGCGCAGGCCCTGTCGGTGTTCGGTGACCGCCTGTACGCCATGGCGATCATGTGGATCGCGTGGGAGCAGTCCGGGGCCGCGGCCATGGGACTCGTAGCCGTCGCGGAATCCGTCCCGTACATCGTGATGGGCACCGTCGGCCGCCGGGTCATGGACCGCTTCGCCTCCCTGCGGGCACTTGCCGGCGTCGATGCCGCCCGCGTCGTGCTGGTCGCGGCGCTGCCGTTCGCATGGGAGGCGTTCGGTACTCCCGGCATGCTGGCGCTGGCGGCAGCGCTCGGCCTGGCCGGTGCCGTCTTCGACCCCAACCTAGGCGCCCTGGTGCCCGACCTCGTCCGTCCCGGCGAGGTGCAGGCCGTCAACGGGCTCATGGACCTGACCGGGCGCATCGCCCGGGTGGCCGGTCCCGGAGCGGCTGGGGCGCTACTCGTTGTCATCCCGCAAGCCGCGCTGTTCCTCCTCGACGCGGCCACCTTCGCCGTGTCGGCCGTAGTGCTGGCAGCGTTGGGCCGCCGTACCGCGCGAGCCTCGACAGCCGACGCGCAGCCCGTACAGGACGCCGTACGGCTGCGCGCCCGCTCGCTGCTGCGCACCCACCCCGCCACGGCTGCGGCGATCGCCGTGCACGGGGCCGGGATCTTCGCCCAGGCCGTGGCTCTGGCCATGCCCGCGCTGCTCGCCCACCGGCTCGGCGCGGGCGCGGGCGCATACGGCCTTGTCCTCGCAACGACCGGGGCGGGTGCTCTGGCCGGGAACCTGGTGGCGGGCAACGTGCGGCTACCGAACCGGCTTCCCGTGGCGTATTGCGCGCTGTGGGCGGTGTCCGGGCTGTTCCTGGCGGTCACCGGCTCGGCCGGGAACCTGCTGGTCCTCCTGGCGATTTCGGGGGCCTCCGGTGCCGTAGCGCCGTTCCTGGGCGTCACGCTGCAGACCCACCTCGCGGCGTTTCCACCCGCTGCACGACGCCGGCTCATGTCCGTCGATGTGACGGTGATCCGGGCCGCTGGAACGGCGTCCATGCTCGTGGTGCCGGCCGTCGCCGCGGCCTCCCCAGCGGTCGGGTTCTGGGCTGGTGGCCTGGCCACCATCGCGGTGTCCGTCGTGGGGGCAGTGACCGCATGGTGGTGGACGCGGGACAGGGCGAGTGTTGTGCCGGTCACGGAAATGGCTCCGCAACTCTCGCGCGAGTAGGTATCCCTGCTGGAAGGGGGGCGGCCGGGCCGATGCGCCCGGCCGCTGTCGGATCACGAGGTCAGATCACGCGGCGACGCGCGCCCAGTGCTCGACGGTGATGTTCTCCAGCGGGATGCCGAGCTGCTGGTAGATCCGCTGGTGCATGGCGCCGAACCAGGCGTTTCGGCGGTCGTCGAAAAACGCCTGGTCGTACCAGGCGACGCCCAGGATCACGGTGCCGCCCCCGTTGGGGTTGCCCTGCTCGGCCTCGAAGTACGTGGCCTGCCAGTCCCAGAGCATCAGCTCTTCCGGCCGCTCACGCAGCCGCCTGTCGGACTCCTCCAGTGCGTCGATGCAGCGGCGGACGGTGGCCTCGTCCGGGCAGTAGTACATGCACTCGCTGCGGGCGATCGGCTTCTTGTCGCCGCGCCGGCTGGCATCGGTGTCCTCGCCGTTGAGCACGCGGACACGCGTGGGCGCACCCTGGTCCAGGAACTCCTTGACGATCGTCACGTGTTGCTCCTCTCGGATGGATGGGGCTACCAGCCCGTGCCCGTGATGGGGGCCAGACTGGGGCTTGAGCCGTCGCGCATCGAGACTGCACCGGGCGCGACGAAGCGGATGTTGAGGCCGATGCGGGCACCGGTCCCCAAGTTGGAGTGCGAGCTGTGCACGAGTCGGGTGTCCATGAGCACGCCGTTCCCAGAGCGCACCGGGACCGGGACCTCATTGACGACTCCGTCGATGCGGACACTGAGGCCGCGACCGCGTGCGGCACCGTTGGCTGGCTCGGTCTCGTACGGGCGGTAGCCGACGCGCTGGGACCCGGGCAGGACACGGAGACACCCGGTCTTCTCGTCGGCGTCGGTGAGCGCGAGCCAGGCCGCGACCGAGCGCTGAGGGTCCAGCTCCAACCGGTCGTTGGTGCCGTCCTGGTGCCACGGCACCTCGAAGTCCTGGCTCGGCCACTTGATGACGAGAAAGGAGTTCTCCACGGCCACGCCGGGACCGATCAGCTCCTGCACCGCGGCGACGAGTCGCGGGGCCCGAACGAGCGTCTGGGCCCACTCCTCCATGAGGTGGGGATTGGCCACCACCTCTTGCAACGTGCCGCGGTGGGCGACGATGAGTTCGGTCGCTCGGGCGTTGGCCTTGGCAGGGGTCGTCCAGTGACTCAACACCTTGTAGCCGTCTGGTCCCAGTAATCCGTCAGTACCGCTCTCGTCGACCATCAGCGACGTTCCTTTTCGTCAGTGAGGTTGTTGGGAGGTCCCGGCGCGGGGAGGCCTGATCCGTGGGGGAACAGTTCGGGCGGTGTCCCCGCGCCGGGGGTCTGGCCTGCCCGATGGCCGCGGCCGGATCCTCCGGGCCATCGGGCAGCGGTCTATGTGCCGCGCACGGTCAGTTCCTGCAGCAGCTCCTCCATGTCGAGGACGCGGAAGGAGCTGAGTCGGCGGACGAGCTGCGAGGCGAGCAGGGTGGAGACGTTCGGGTGTCCGAAGGGCAAAGCGTGGTCGGGCTGCGCGACGACGTGCACTTCGTTCCGTGCGTTGAGGCCGTAGATGGTGCCGTGCACGCCGTACAGGGGTGCACTCTGTGCCAGAAAGACCATCGGGTTCTTCTCCAGGTGCGGGCAGAGCGCAGCAGCGGCGCGGGCGTGCTTGACGCACACCGGAGGCTGGTTGGTGTAGATCGTGGTCTGTGTGGGGTCCTCGTCCTTCGGCCCGGCGAGGAAGATGAAGCCCAAGGGCGTACGGGATGGTTCCACGCAGACCTGGCAGCGCATGGCCTGCATCGTCAGCATCTGCCGGTAGGGGTGCATGAACTTCCACTGCGGCGCGCCAGTCGGCATGCCGTGTTCATCCATCGGGTTGAAGCCGCATCGCGCCCACAGCACCCCCCGCAGCGGCCGGTCCCTGCCCTTGGCGTCCTCATCCGCGTAGTAGAGCCTGGGACCGGATGCATGCCGGACGATGATGAGGTTGTCCGGCGCGGCGTCCTCCCCCTCCCGCTGGGTGATGAAAGGGATCAGGCGCGGCTCAGTCGTGGTGCGCACGGAACAGTTCTTCTCTCTCGACGGTATGAACGGGCTATAGGGCGGGAGCGGGCGACAGATCACGTCTCCTCCTTCAGGCTCTGGTTCTCCACCAGGGCTCAAGCAGCTCATTGACGGTCCACGCCATCCGGCGGACGTGCCCCACGGCTTGCTGGTGCTCGCCGGGCAGCTCCTCGGACCAAATAGCGCGGGCCCGTACGACGAGTTCGGCGACCCGCTCGTCTCGCTCAACCACCTTTTCGACGTCGGCAAGGTTCACGAGCCGCATCAGGTGGCCGCGGAGCCGTAACGCGCTTTCGTCGGTCTCGTCCTCGTCCGGCGTGTAGTTGTCGAGCACGGCCGCGACGTCGTCGAGTAAGGCGCCGTCGACGTATGGCTGCCACTTCTGGACCTTCTCCAGGACCCACCGCAGCCGCTCCGGCCCAAGGGCACGTCGGCCGCCCGTACGGGGTGGTCCCACCGCCGGATCTCCGCCTGGGTGGTCACGGCCGGTCCTCCGCCGGCGCGGCGAGGCTGCACCAGGTCTCTGCGCCGTTGTCGTTGGTGCCCCACGTGCCGCCGTGCTCCGCGACTAGGGCCTCGACCAGGGCAAGGCCACGCCCAGATTCGGCGTCCTCGTTGGCGGCCTGGCGCGTGGCTCCGCCCGGCATGCCGTCGGTGACAGTGACGCGCAGGAAGCCGTCTCGGACGCTGAGGCTCAGGGTGATCTCCTTGGTACCGCTGTGCAGTACCGCGTTCGTGAGCAACTCGGAGACGATGACCATCACTTCGTCGATCAGCGCGCCCAGCCCGCAGTACCTGAGCTTGGCTGCAGCGATCCGGCGCATGGCCCCTACTCGGTTTGCGTCCTGGGGCCGGAGCGGATCGTCACCGAGGCGGGGGGCGACTTCGATCCGCTCTCTCATCACTTCCCCGTCACGGCGGATAACCGCGCGAGGCGTCCGTACAGCTGTCGTCGCTCCGGCAACTCTGGGGGGCATGGGGGGGAACTCCCTGATCCACGAATGTGCACGTCCGGGCACTCTCAGCGAGGGCTGTTACGAGCGTTGCAACGGTGTGCAGACGGCTCTACCCCCAGACCGCCCTCGGGGTTTGGTGCAAAGTTGACGGGCCTTCCTCGGCTCTTCCTCGGACTTACCTCGATCCACTAAGTACCGTCTGCATGGGGCAAGTTGATGAGGACAGCGCTCTAACGTCGTGGCAGTGACGTGCTAGGCGGATGGAATGGGAGGCGCCCGTGTTGTTCTTCCGGCACGCCCTCGAAGCACGCGGTATCAGGACCCCCGAGGACTTCCTTCCGCAGTACAGGAGGGCAGCCGAGCGGCTCCGCCTGGAGAACGTGGACCCGGCTCCGAAGACCATCGAGGGATGGATCTACGAAGGCCGGAAACCACAACGTGTCTTCCGACCAACCATCGTCGAGATGCTGGGCTACAGCATCGATGACCTGTGGACTGAGGTACCCGAGGGCTCCACGCCGAACTTCGTTCCGCTGACAAGCGCGTCACCGACTGCACCCCATGCCGACGCCGGCGTGGACCTGAACGAGATGAAAAGGACGGGTGCGATGGCCGTGCAACGCGCGAAGGAGTTCCTCCTGGACAAAGACCGAGAGAGGGTGGGCGCCGACACGCTCGGCCTCCTCGACGACGAGGTGACCCGCTTGGTCGCCGCGTACCCGCGTGAGCCGCTGTCGGCCATTTGGGACGACCTGCTCGAGACCCAGGACCAGGTGTTCCGTCTCCTCGACGGCCGCAGGGTCCGACCGTCACAGCTGCGCGACCTGAACTTCAAGGCCGCCGTGCTGTCCTTCCTCGTAGCCAAGGGCTTCAACGACATGGAAGTCCCGCACCACGCGATGACGATGACCCGGGTCGCCGCGTCCTGCGCCAAGGACGCCGAGCACCCCGGTCTCATCGCACTCACCGACGGCCTCAAGTCGCTGATCGCCTACTGGGCGGACAGGCCCGGGGACGCCTACCACTACGCCAGCCAGGGAGCCGAGACCGCCGCTGGCCTTCGCGGCACCGTCGGACTGTGGTTGCTCGGCCTCCAGGCCCGTGCCGCTGCAATACTGGGCGACGAGGAAACGGTACGCGCCGCCAACCAGCAGGCCGCCGACCGGCGAGAGCGAGTCATCGCCGACGACCTGGACCAGCTCGGTGGCCTGTTCACTTACGCCCCTGAGAAACAGCTCTACTACGCGGTGGAAGCCGAGGCACTTCTCGGCCACGGCGACGAGCAGCTCGCCGCGCAGGCAGAACAAGCCGTCCAGGGTTTCAGCGACCCCAACGCCCCGAACTGGGCCTTCGGCGACCTCGCAGGATCGCAATGCGACCTCGCCCTCATTCGTCTCTTCAGCGGAGACGTAGACGGCACCGCAGAAGCCATCCGCCCCGTCCTGGACCTGCCGGTCACCCACAGGAACAACGGCATCGTCGTCTCAGCGCTCCGCGTCCGCCAGGCGCTGATGAACAGCCACGCGCGCACTGCCCTCGCAGCCCAAGACCTCCGCGCGGAGATCGAAGCCTTCCCGGCGAGTCGGCCGGCGCTGCCCCGCGGGTAGAGTCCGAAGCATGTACCCGGTCAAGCGCACCAGCCCGCGCCTCGAGCTGCGTGAACTCACCATCGAGGACGTCGACGCAGTGCTCGCCATCTACGGCAGCCCCGAGGCCACGGAGCATCTGTCCTTCGAGCCGCGCACTCGCGAGCAGGTCGGCGAGATCGTGGCCCGGTCCGTCACCTTGGCCACGGCGGAGCCCCGCATCGAGTACGCGCTCGCCGTCGTCGAGCGGGACACGAACGATCTGATCGGGTTCGGCCGACTCGCCATGGATCCGCACCAGCAGCGCGCGGCCACGTTCGGCTTCGCGCTGCGCCCGGACGCCTGGGGCGTCGGCTACGGAGTCGAGACCGTGCGCCTCCTGCTGGGCTTTGGGTTCGAGGAGCTCAGCCTGCACCGCGTCTGGGGCGCACGCTCCCCGCTCAACGAGGCGTCGGCGAAGACGATGACAGCGGCGGGCATGGTCGAGGAAGGCACCATCCGTGCCCACATCTGGAAGGCCGGCCGATGGCGTGACTCAGTTGTGCACGCGATGCTCGAGGACGAATGGAGAGCAGTGTGCCGGTGACCTCTAACCACCGGCGGCGGCTTCAGCAAGGCCCCGACGTGCTGTTCTGCTACGGCACGCTCCAGTTCGATGCCGTCCTCGAGGCCTTGCTGGGGCGGATACCTGAGCGGACTTCGGCGGAAGCGCCGGGTTGGCGCGCGGCTGCACTCGAGGGCCGGGTCTACCCAGGCCTCGTCCAAGCGGTCGGCGGCTCGGCGGCCGGCGTACTAATGACCGACCTCAGAGGGCGTTAAGTCCGTTTCTGGTATTCGCCGCGTCCGGGCTGTTCGAGGAGTCCTTGGCGGACGAGTCGTCCCAAGCGGGAGCGGGTGACGTTGATCGAGGGCTCGTCGGTGGGCAGGCCGAGGAGCTCGTGCAGATCGCGGACGCGGAACACCTTCTGGGGGTGCTCGTTGAACGCGGTCACGATGCGCTGGTAGACGGTGGCGCTCTCGGCGGGGGCCGGTTCGCGGTCGGGCGGGGCAAGGCCGTCGATGACCTTGCGGGTCGCGGCCAGTTCGAGCATGCGGGCCTCGGTCTCGGCGAGGGCGGTGGTGAACTGCTCGATCTGTTCGCGTAGTTGGTCGGCGCGGGCGGCGATCTCGTCGTGCTCGGTCTGCAGAAGCCGCAGGAGTTCGGTGACGTTCACGCGGCCAGCTCCATCTCGTCTCGCCAGGCGGGGCTGGGGATGGTGAGGCGGCGGAGCATGCCGGCAGTGGAGGCCCAGTAGATGCGGGAGGCGGCGTTGTCGGGCCGGTGGTCGTAGTCGCGGGCGAGGCGCCTGTGCAGCATGAGGGTGCCGTTGACCTGCTCGACGACCCACCGTTTCGGCTGCGGGACGAAGCCTTTGCCCGCATCGCCGGGGTTGCGCCGGACCACCTCGACGGTGATGTCGTTCACCGCCCCGTGGATGATCACGGCGTCCTTGAAGCCCTGGTCGACCAGGGCCTTCTCCAGGCGCATCCCGCACTTCTCGGCTGCCTGGTCGAGCAGGGCGATGCCGGCCTCGTTGTCGTGCGCGCTCGCGGGCAGGACCACCACGCCGATGATCAGGCCCAGCACGTCGACGGCGAGTCCCCGCTTCCTGCCTGGCGTCTTCTTGTTCGCGTCCAGTCCCGTCGTCGTCTTCGGTACCCCGGCCGCGGCGCGGACGGACTGGGTGTCGATGATCACGAGGGACGGGTCCTCTAAGCGTCTGGCCCGCTCGCGTACCTGGCAGCGCAGGATCTCCTGGATCCGCTGGTCGAGACCGTCCTCGCGCCACAGGGTGAAGTAGCAGAACACCGCGGACCAGGCCGGGAAGTCGTGCGGCAACAGCCGCCACTGGCAGCCCGTCCGGTTCTGGTACAGCAGCGCGTTCACGGCCTCCCGCAGATCGCACGAGCCCGGGTCTCCGGTCGCCGACCGCGCCACCCGCTCCTGCTTCCACGCGGTGACCAGCGGCTCGATCAACACCCACTGCTCGTCGGCCAAGTCCGTTGCGTACGGCATCCGTTCCATGCCCGCGACCCCATCATGCACACGACAGGGCACGAGAACGGAACCGCCCCATCAGCCACGAACGGGCGACGCCACACCATCAGGAACGGGACTTAACGTCCTCTTAGTGGGCGTTTAGGTATGTTTAGTATAGATACGCCACCTTAGCGGTCGGCGACTTTCGGGATACTTTGCTCCGATAGGAGTGCATTTGCTTTCTCCGAGGTGATGGTCGGAGCGCCCGTTTAGTTCATACATGCCGCTCGAATTCCGTCTGGTTTAGCAATGGGGCGGAAGCTCCCGACTGGTAGAGAACTTCCAGGCATTTCAGGCCTTGCGCGTTGGCGATAAATGCGGCAAAGCATGTTGAAACGGTCAGCGCGAATCAACATCAAACGCCCACTTAGGCGGGTAGTCGGGCCGCGGCTTGACGCCCTCGGGCTCAACGCTCGGTGTGTCCATGACGGGCCCCTCCCGGTCCAGAAGTCCAGTGTAGGACGGGAGTTGTGCCCGGCGGCAGCATCGGCTTCGTGGACAGGCGACCGGCCGGAGTGAGGTTCTCGTCGGCCGTGCTCCGAGCAAAGGCCACAGGTAACGGTCACCACGAACACTGCGCGCGTCGCCGGCCGACGAGGACGTCGTCGGCCAGAACTCCGCCGAGCTGCACACAGCACCGGGGCACGGGAGTGACGGGACGGAAAACTGCTGGTCGCGGGAATGCGAAGCGGCTCACACTTGTCATGATCACCAACTGGTCCTGTATCTCAGAGGGGGAGCTTGCTCATGCTCTTGCCCATGGCCACCACGCCCGGTGACGTCGCGGCCAGCCGGGCCGCGCAGCGCACCGCGGACGCGCTGCGTGAACACCGTCGCCGCGCCTGCGAGCGCCTGCATCTGCTGCATCTGCTGCACACCGGCCGGCTCTCGCTGCGCGACGCCCTCGCCCAGGCCCGGGCCAGCGACGTCACCGGGACCCTGCCCGTGGGCCGGGTGATCGCCGCGCTGCCCGGCACCGACACGGCGCGCGCGGCAGATCCTGGCGCAGGCGGGCTTCCCGGCCTCCCGACGGATACAGGATCTCGACCCCGACGAGTACCGCACGCTCTGCCGCGTCCAGCCTGCCAGCCGGGCGGCGTGACGGCCGTCGGCGCACACCCGGACAACGGTCGTGGGGCAGGGGCGGCGTCCCCATGTCCCCATGCCGGGCACTGCTCGGCGTGGACCGTGGCCATCACGCCACGGACGACTCCGCCGGTGTGACGGCATACCGTCGTGACGGCAACAGCGCGATGACCAGGGTCGGGGCGGTCGCCATGTACGTCACCGGTCCGCTCCGTACGTCAACGCGATGACGTACGGCTCCACGCAGGGCACTGTTCCGCGTGGATGGTGGTGATCAGCGCCGTGCCACCGAGCCAGCCGCGGACCTGCTCCACCGCGCAGCAGTCGTACGTGCGCTCCAAGGCCCGAACCTCGACCTGCTCGGGCAGCTCCGGCGTCCGCGGATCGGCCGGGGCCTGCTCCATCCGGAACTGCCGGCGCCTTCGCACCCTCGCCACGATCAACCCCGCCTCTTCCGTATCGTCGGTGCGCCATCGTACGGAGCCGTCCGGGCGTGATCCGGGTTTTGCCCGCTTCCGGCACGGCGCCTTCCCCGGAAGTGCTGCACTGGAACAGCCCGGTCCTCAACCCCCAGGGAGAACGCCGTGCCGCCCGCCTTTGCCGAACTGCCCGCCCCCGACGAGGAGTTCGCCGGCCGCCTCCTCGATGCGGTCGAGGAGGGGCAGGTGATGACGGTCACCGCCGACGTACCGGAGGCAGCCGGGCGGGCCGTGACGGCCGTGCTCGACGAGCGGGGCCGCCTGGCAGGCGCCGTACGAGTGGCGGTGCGGGAGCCCGGCAACCGCACCGCGGTCATCGACGCCCTGTACGCGGCCCTTCTTCCCGGCCGGCACGGCAGGCGTCCCCGACTGCTGTCCGAGGCCGAGCGCGCCATCGACGCGCAGCTCGTCCGCCGCTCCCGCGTGATCCTCGTCGCCGAAGACGCGCACCAGCTGCGCAGCGACGGCCTGCGCTGCCTGCACGGCACCTGGCGCGCCGCCGAACAGCACGGCCGTCCCCTCCCCCTGATCCTCACCGGAACCACCCGCCTCACCGCTGTGCTCGATCGACCCGCCCTCGACGGCCTGCACATCTACGCTCGCCACCACCTCCACCACGGCTGAACTGGTCGGCAGGGGCACGACGACGTCCAGGACGACGGGCAGCACCGCGACCGCCGCCCCGTCCACGCGGAGGTGGGCGTCCGGGGTGGACCCGGCGCTGAGCGTGCTGCGCGCGCGGTCCTCCGACGCCGAGGCAACCGCGTCCCAGCTGGCCGCCGTGCGGGAGCAACTGGGCCTCCAGGACGGCCCGTTCGTGCATCTGGCGCGCTGGCTGGGCGGGCTGCCGTCCGGGGACGCGGGCGTGTCGTGGGTGTCGGGGGAACCGGTGCTTGCGCAGGTGACAGCCGCGTTCGCGGTGTCGCTGACGCTGATGCTCGGCGCCTTCGTCGTGACCGTCCTCGTAGCCGCGCTGATCAGCGCCCGCACCGTACGTCTCGGGGCCCGGCGGCAGCTGCACCGGGCGCGGTCCGGTTCGGTGGCCGTCGCCCTCGCGGCGCTGCCCAAGTTCCTGCTCGCCGCGCTGCTCGCGCTGGTCGGCGGTGTGTGGCTGGGCTGGTTCCCCTCCCAGGGGTGGAGCGGGCCCGCCTCGATGGTGCTGCCCTCGCTGGCGCTCGGCATCCCCTCCGGCGCGATGATCGGCGGCCTGCTCAACCAGGCACTGCCCGCCGCCTTCGCCGAACCCTGGGCCCGTACCTGGCACGCCCACGGCTACGCACCCGCCAAGGTCGCCCGCACCGCGGTGCGCCGCGCCCTCGCCGGGGTCCTGCCTCAGCTGCTGCCCACCGTGGTCGCCCTGGTCGGCGGGGCCGTCGCGGTCGAGCAGATCTTCAACATCCCTGGCCTCGGGCGGCTCTCCCTGGACGCCGCGATCGCCCAGGACCTGCCGCCCTTGCAGACCGCGACCCTCGCCCTCGCCCTTCTCGGTGTCGTCGCCGGACTCCTTCTCCAGGGTCTGCGCCACCTGCTGCTCGGCCCTGCCCTGCGCGCCGGCGGCCTGCCCGCCCTGCACACCCCGCCGCTGCCGCAGGGGCGCGCCACCCGCTTCCTCACCGTCGGCTGCGCCCTCGCGCTGGCCGCCCTGATCGTCGCCGGCCTGCTGCGCGATCCGCTGACCGTGGACACCGCCGGCCGGCTCTTGCCCCCGTCCGTCGCGCACCCGCTGGGCACCGACGCGCTCGGCCGCGACCTTCTGGCCCGGCTCGGCCACGGCGCCCTGCGTACCGTTTCCATCTCGCTGGCCGTCACCGCCGTCTGTGTCGTGGCAGGTCTGCTGCTCGGCGCGGTGCCCCGGGCCACCGCCGGTCTCACCGAGGTGACCTCCACCCTCCCGGCCGTCCTGGCCGGCATGCTCACCACCGCCGTCACCGGCCCCTCCGCGTGGGGCTCCGCGCTCGCCGTCTGCCTGGTCGGCTGGACCCCGTACGCCGCCCAGACCGCTGCCCTGATCGAGCAGGAACGCGCCTCCGGCCACTTCCTGGCCTCCCGCTCCCTGGGCGCTGGCCCCCGCCACCTCCTCACCTGGCACTACCTCCCCGCCGTCCTGCCCGCCCTCGCCCTCAGCGCCCTCCTCCGCCTGCCCACCACCATCCTGGTCCTGGCCTCCCTCGGCTTCCTCGGCCTCGGCGAGCAGCCGCCGACCCCGGAATGGGGCCGCCTGCTCTCGGAGAACCAGCCCTACGTGGAACTGGCGCCGTGGGCCGTGGCGGGTCCGGCCGTGGCGTTGGTGCTCCTCGCGGTGGCGGCGGTCGGGGCCGTGGGAACGGGGCGCGGCGGGCGCGCCTGGATCCCGGCACGAGGCCGCAGGTCGCGGCGCGGAACCGGTTCGGCGAGTGGCCTCACCACCGAGTAGGAGGCCCGTCGCACCGAACGTTGACATGGCGTCGACCGAACAGGAGGGGCATCTTGAGCCACTGACACTTTCACAACGAAAGAGTCGAGGCGGAAGCTCCTCGAAGTCACCCCACCTTCTAGGGCCTGCTCGCAAAATTCAGGCAATCATGCTTCCGCCATGGAAGTAATCGCGGTTGCGTGGAATGCTGACCCCTGCTAGCCGAGCACCTGCCGCGCATGCCGACCCTGGGGAGGGCCACCCGTGGACGCCACCACCGCTCCGTCGACCCGCGCGGTCGCCCTGGAAGTGCTGCTGAGCGGCCCCCTGCCCCGCAGCGAGATCGCCCGTCGCCTCGACATGTCGGCCGGCAGCCTCACCCGGTTGGCCAAGCCGCTGGTCGACAGCGGTCTACTCGTGGAGGTGGACACCAACGGTGGCCCCGAGTCCGGGACCCTGCGCCGGACTCGGCCGCTCGACGTCAACCCCACCGCCCACCACTTCATCGGCGCCAAGGTGACCGGCGACGACGTCCACGCCGTCCTCACCACGATGCGCGCCGAGGTGGTGGCCTCCAGCCGCAGACCTCTGACCGGCCGGGACCCCGCCTCCGTCGTGGCGACCGTCAACGAGCTGACGCAGGAGCTCACCCCCAGGCATGCGCAGGTGAGTGGACTGGGGGTGAGTCTCGGAGGGCGAGTCGTCGACCATACGACGGTGACCGACGCGCCGTTTCTGCGATGGACCACAGGCGTTCCCCTCGGGGGCCTCCTCCAGGACGCGTTCGACGGTTGCGTCACCGTCGACAACGACCTTCTGGCGCTCACCCGGGCCGAGCACTGGTTCGGCGCGGCACGCGGTCATGACCGTTTCGCGGTCGTCGCCATCGGCGCGGGCATCGGCTACGGCCTGGTCATGCACGACGCCGTCGTCGACATCCCTGACGTCGGTGCCGGGCTGCTCGGGCACCACCCCCTCGACCCGATGGGCCCGCTCTGCCCGCGGGGGCACCGAGGCTGCGCCACGGCGATGCTCTCCGTCGCCTCCATCCGCTCCGCCGTCTCCGTAGGACTGCGCCGTCCGGTGACCTACGACGAGTGCCTCGACCTCGCAGCCGGCGGCGAACCCGTCGCCACGGCCGTGGTCACCGCCTCCGGTCGCGCCCTCGGCCGCCTGCTGGCCGCGGTCGCCAACTTCGCGCTGGTACAGAAGATCGTGGTCACCGGCGAAGCCGTGCGTCTGGCGGAAGCCGCCCGTCCCGCCATGGACGAGGGCATCCGGGCCGACCGCGTCCCGGATGCCGCCCCTGTCGACGTGGACGTCCGCCACAACAACTTCGCCCACTGGGCCCGTGGCGCGGCGGCCACCGTCATCCAGAGCTACGTCCTGGGCCACGCCCCGACACCGGCGCGACGCCCACGGACAGCAGCGGCCGGCCCCGGAGCAGGCGCCGCCAGGGTCGCTTCAGGCTGAGTGAAGTCGTCGGGTGCGCCATCACGCGCACTCCGACTCTCGCGCCACCTTCCGCGCAGGCACACTCATGCCACAATTCCATGCTTTGTCGAAGCGCTTCGATACGGCCTAATCCGACGAGGCGCCGCTTTTGATGCCGCCAAATAGAAACCCAGCCCGCGCGCATCTCCGTTTCTGCCTTTTCGAAGAAACTAAGGCGAAATCTCTTGTGCACTCCCGAGGACGTCACTTAATCTCACGGCCAAATCGAAGCGCTTCGACAGCGTCCTCGCGCACCCGTGCCGACGCGCCCGCTCCCAGCTCAGCCAGTGATCCCGACACCGCAGCCGACGGCCCACCGCCGGGTGTCCAGGTGCACAACGAAGGGTTGAAGCAATGACACCGAACACCGTCTCCCCAGCCGGATTGAGCCGCAGGAATTTCCTCACCTCCACGGCCGTCGCCACCGCCGCGATGGCCGGCGGAATGCCGCTCCTGACCGCCTGTGGCGGTTCGAGCGGCGATTCAGGCGAGGGCACCACATCAGGCAAGAACGCAGCCAAGCTGCTCCCGACGTACGTCGCCAGCACGACCGCCAAGCCGGACATTCCGGCGAAGAACGGCTCGGCGGCCGGCTACACCGGCAAGATCGACCTCGCCGACCTTGCCACCTCCGTCCCCGACAAGCTCGGGACCGGCGCCCCCTTCAAGGTCATGTCCCCGCTCTGGGGGACCCCGCCGAAGCCGGACTGCGCCTACTACACGGAACTCGACAAGGCGGCGGGCACCAAGATCACCTGGCAGAACCAGGACGGCAACACCTACGGCCAGAAGCTCGGCGCCGTCCTCGCCTCCAGCTCCATACCCGACATGGTGGTCGTGCCCAGCTGGGAGCTGGTCGGCAAGATCTCGAGCGCGGTCACCGCGAAGTTCATGGACCTCGGCCCCTACCTGTCGGGCGACAAGGTCAAGAAGTACCCGAACCTGGCCGCGATCCCGTCCGACTCCTGGCGCATGAGCATCTTCGGCGGCGCGCTGCGCGGCATCCCGGTACCCGCCGCCGCCGCGCCCGGCATCGTGCCCTACTACCGCAAGGACGTCTTCGACAAGGAGGGCTACACCGTCCCCAAGTCGGCCGACGAGTTCCTCAGCTGGGCCAAGGAGGCCACCAGCGCCAAGGCCAAGGTGTGGGCCTGTGGTGACATGAGGTGGGCGGCGGCGGCCATCTTCGGTCTCCGCCCCGCCGGGTCGCTCGGCTGGAACATCGGGGACGACGGCAAGCTGACGTACCGCATCGAGCATCCTGAGTACCTCGAACATCTGGAGTGGGTCCGCAAGCTGTTCGCCGCGGGCGTGGTCCATCCCGACGACAAAGCAATCACGGGCGACCCGAGCCAGCGGTTCACCGCCGGGCAGATTTTGGTCTTCAACAGCGACACGTCCGCCTGGTACGGCAAGACCGCCGAACAGGCCCAGTCCAACCCGGATTTCGAGATCGAGGGCATGGACTACTTCGCCGCCGACGGCGGCAACCCGACGCTGTACGCCGCCCAGCCCGCCGGCATCTGGTCGATGATCCGCAAGGGCGCCTCGAAGGAGACGATCGAGAACGCGCTGGCCGCCGCCAACTTCGTGGCAGCCCCCTACGGCACCAAGGAGCGGATGTCCGTCGAGTACGGCGTCGAGGGCACCCACTACACGGTCAAGGACGGCGTCCCGCTCAAGAACGATCGGGGTATCCAGGAGGTGAACAACGCCTGGGCGATGCTGGCGGCCCCGGCTCCCTACCTGGCCCACCCCGACTTCCCCGAAATCGCCCGCAAGCAGGTCGAGTGGCAGCAGCGGCAGGGTGCCTTCGTCAAGAAGACGTCCACGTACGGCATGAACATCGTCGAGCCGAACCGCTACGCCACCCTCTCCAGCCAGTTCGAGCAGCTGGAGATCGACTTCGTGCGCGGCAACAAGAAGCTGTCCGACATTCAGCAGGCCATCTCCACCTGGAAGTCCTCCGGCGGCGACAAGCTGCGGGACTGGTACAAGCAGCTCCTCGACAAGAACGGCAGTGGCAACTGATGTCCCTCACGGCCCGGAGCAGGCCCGACGGGACACGTCCCCCCGCGGCAGCCGTGGAGGAACCGACGGCCCCGGACGCCCCCGCCACAGTGAAGGAGAGCGTGCCGCGCGGGGCCGGCAAGAGGGGCAAGGTTCCCTTCCGGGTCCGGTTGCGCCGCGACCGCACGCTCATCCTGATGACGCTGCCCGTCATCCTCCTGCTCCTGATCTTCAACTACGTCCCGCTGCTCGGCAATGTCGTCGCCTTCCAGGACTACGACCCGTACGCCGCCGGCAACGGCATCACGGCGATCTTCCACAGCCCCTGGGTCGGCGTGGAGCAGTTCTCGCGGATGCTCGACGACCCGCTGTTCTGGAGCGCCACGAAGAACACCATCGTGCTCTTCGTGCTGCAACTGGTGCTGTTCTTCCCGATCCCCATCGCCCTCGCGCTGGTCATCAACAGTGTGATCCGGCCTCGGGTGCGGGCCGTGGCGCAGGCGATCATGTATCTGCCGCACTTCTTCTCCTGGGTCCTCGTGGTCACCGTCTTCCAGCAGATCCTCGGCGGCGCGGGCATCATCGCGCAGACCCTGGAGAAGCACGGGTGGAGCGGCTTCGACCTGATGACCGACGCGGACCTGTTCAAGTATCTGGTCACCGCGCAGGCCGTGTGGAAGGACGCCGGCTGGGGGATCATCGTCTTCCTCGCGGCCCTGTCCGCCGTCAGCACGGACCTGTACGAGGCAGCCGCCATGGACGGCGCGGGGCGCTGGCGGCGCATGTGGCATGTCACGCTGCCTGCGCTGCGCCCGGTGATCGCGCTGCTGCTGGTCCTGCGGGTGGGTGACGCGCTGAGCGTCGGCTTCGAGCAGTTCCTGCTCCAGCGGCACGCGGTCGGTGCCGGGGCCAGCGAGGTCCTCGACACCTACGTGTGGAACATGGGTATCCAGAACGGCGACTTCAGCTACGCGGCCGCGGTCGGCCTCGTCAAGGGGGTCATCGGAGTGTGTCTCGTCCTGGGCGCGAACAAGTTCGCGCACCTGCTCGGCGAGCAGGGGGTGTACAAGAAGTGAGCCTCAACACGCAGCTCATCCGCAGCCTCAAGGCTCCCGCCCGCCCCGTGTGGGAGGAGCCGCCCAGCAAGGCCGGACTCACCGCGAAGGGCGCGTTCCTGGCCCTGTGCTGCCTGGGGGTTCTGGGCCCGCTGTGGATCGTGATCGTCACCAGCATCTCCCCGAAGCCGGTGATCGACCGGGCCGGCGGTCTCGTCGTCATCCCGCAGGGCATCACCTTCGTCAACTACACGGAACTGCTCAGCGGCGGCCAGGTCAGCCGGGCGATCACGGTCTCGGTCGGCGTCACCCTCGTCGGCACCCTGTTCTCCATGACGGTGTCGGTGCTCGCGGCCTACGGCCTGTCCCGGCCGGGCAGCCTGGGACACCGGTTCTCCCTGACGGCCATGATGGCCACCATGTTCTTCGGGGCCGGGCTGATCCCCACGTATCTGCTCGTGCAGACACTCGGCCTCACGGACACCTACCTGTCGCTGATCCTGCCGAGCGCCGTCAGCGTCTTCAACATCCTGGTGCTGCGGGCCTTCTTCATGGGGATCTCCCCCGAACTCACCGAGTCCGCCCGCATCGACGGCGCCGGTGACGTGCGCATCCTGCTGACCATCGTCCTTCCGCTGTCCCGGGCGGTGCTGGCCGTCATCTCCCTGTTCTACGCGGTCGGCTACTGGAGCGCCTGGTTCAACGCCTCCATCTACCTCTCCGACCAGCAGATGATGCCGCTGCAGAACGTGCTCATCCAGCTGGTCCAGAAGAACACGGAGGCACCGACGGGTCTCCAGCAGGCGGTCCACACCGGCCAGCTCTCGGCACTGGGCCTGCAGATGGCCGTCATGGTCCTCGCGCTGATCCCTGTCGCCGTCGTCTCCCCGTTCGTCCAGCGGCACTTCAAGAAGGGCATGCTCACGGGCGCCATCAAGGGGTGACGCCGAGGAACAGGGCGGAGGAAGGCGCTACGGCGGGGCCGGCGATCACGGATGACGCGATCGCCGGCCCCGCCGCGCACTGCGCTCTTCCAGCAGGGTGTCCGCCGCCCGGCGGACCGGTGCTGCCCGTCATCGACAGACTCACCGGTGACCACCACGTGGGGTACGTCCGGGGAGCGGGGTCGGCGCTCAGGCCTCCGGCGTCGTGCGGGTGATGCGGAGCAGTGCCGCCGAGGGCGCGGTGGGCAGGGTCACGGTGAGTTCGGTGCTGTCCCGGTTCCAGGCAGCGCTCGCCCCGCGTGCGGCGGGGTACAGCACGTCGGCGTGGGCCGCGCCGCCCGCCTGCTGCGGCAGACGGACGGACACCGTGTCCTGCCCGCCCGGGCGGCGCCAGAGCGTGAGGTAGGTGGTGGCGGGCGTGTGCAGGGCGAGGGCGATCCACGGGGCGTCCCAGGCGGGGAGCCCGAGCGGCCAGGACGGCACGGCCTGCGGCAGATCGGCGCGGACGGCCCGGTACACGGCGATCGCCTCATGGACCAGTCCACGGGCTTCGGGCCCCAGCTCCGGCAGACGGCCGGAGAGGTGGATGCGGCCAAGAAGTGCGCTCGTCATCGTGAAGGCGACTTCGTCAAGGGAGTCTCCGGGCTGCGGATATGCCCACACGGCGCCCTGTTCGGGGGTGACGGCGGTGGGCGCGGAGGCCGCGATGGGCGCGTAATGAACGAGGTTCTGCTGGTCGCTGGTGGACTGCAGCTGCAGCCGGGACAGCAGGGCGTGATCCCAGCGCATGCCGCCCGAGGCGCAGTTCTCCACCACCAGATGCGGGTGGCGGTCCAGGACGCCGTCGAGCCAGTCGAGGTGGGCGCGGTTGTGGCCGAGCAGACCGTCGCCCGGGCTCTCGCCGGGGTGGGCGCTGGTACCGGAACCAGGGTCGATGTTGTGGTCCAACTTGAGGTAGCCGACGCCCCACGCGCCGACCAGGCGGTCCACGACCTGGTCGAGGTGGGCGCGGGCGGCTGGATGACGCAGGTCCAGGTGGTGTCGGCCGGACTCGGTGACACGTACGCCGTCACGGCGGAAGAACGCCTCGTCGGGCAGGGACTTGGCCACGGGGCTGTGCACGCCGACGACTTCCGGCTCCAACCACAGGCCGGGTGTCATGCCGCGCGCACGGATGCGGTCGAGGACCTCGTGGATGCCGCGCGCGCCCGGGAAACGGGAGACGGACGGCTCCCAGGCGCCGACGCTGGTCCACCAGCCGTCGCTGTCGTCGTACCAGCCGGCGTCGATGACGAAGTACTCGGCGCCCGCATCCGCCGCCGCGTCGATCAGCGGCAGCAGCTTCTCGGTGGTGGGGTCGCCCATCAGGCAGTTCATGTAGTCGTTGAAGACGACGGGCAGACGCAGGTGGTCGGCGTGCGGACGGCGCTGGGCGCGCCGGTAGCGGGTCAGCGCGGCGAACGCGTCGTCCGGGCCTGCGTCGGCAGCGACCGACAGGGCCACGGGCACGGTGTGAAAGGCGGCGCCCGGCTCCAGTCGGTGCCGCCATCCGTGATGGGTGTCGGTGGGGCCGAACAAGGCGACGTACGCCGCCCCGTCGTGCTCCTGACACTCCCAGCGCCAGCCGCCGCCGTTGTGCTCGATCTGCCACACCCACGCACGGCCGGAGTGACGGTCCGTCAGGCCGCCCATCGGCAGGTGCCCGCAACTGGACCAGACGCCCTGGCCGGTCACTGCGTATCCGGCCTTGCCGTGCCCGTACGGCACACGGCCGCTCACCGCGGGCGTGGTCCGGCGCATCGGCTGCGACCGCCAACGGCACTCGGCCAGCCAGTCGTTGTCCGCCCACCACACGTCGGCCGCGTCGATCGCTGCCGGGTCCCGCGGGGTGAGACAGCCCACGACGAGCGAACTGACCGATTCCAGGTGCAGCGTGTCCGGCCCTTCATTGCGCAGGGTCGCCTCGCCGCGGAGCACGGGGACGCCGTCCGGCGACCGGTAGGTCATCTCGACGGCGAGCCCGGTCTCCGGGTCGTGCAGGTCCACGGTCAGGGTGTGCCAGTCTCCGTCCCGGCCCGCCCGGTGCCCTCGGTGGCGCAGGCGGGCGCCGAGAGCGGTCCCGATCAGGCGGCTGCCCGACCAGTCCCGGCCGTGGCCCGCCGCCGTCACCTCCACCAGAGGCAGGGACGCGCCGTCGTCGCCGCCCACGTCGCCGGGGCGGCCCATATGCGCAAGGCGGACGCGGTCGTCGTCGCCGACGGTGAAGTCGAGTCGCAGGGCGCTGTGACCCCAGCGGAAGTCCCGCTGTTCGTTGTCCATGGTGTCCTTTGGTGTCCCTTGTACGGAGGTGGGGAAGCCAGTCGCGGGATATCGGAATCGAAGCGCTTCACTAAAACAGTGAAGCTAACCGAGTCAATTCTTCGGAACAAGAGGAAAGAGGGAGAATGACGTGTCAACTCCCGGGAAAATTCCCTCGGTTCGAACCATTGACAGCAACGGAGAGGGAATGTCAGCGTCGATGCGCTTCGACACATGCTCTCCACCACCACTCGACCCCCGTCTGCCGAGGAATCCCTCACGTGACTTCTGCGTCCGCATCCGCAGCCACGCCCCCCTTCCGCGACTCCGCGCTCACGCTGCACGAGCGCGTCGACGACCTGCTGGAACGGCTCACGCTCGACGAGCGGCTCGCCATGCTGCACCAGTACGTGCCCGCCGTCCCCCGCCTGGGCATCGCCGCGTTCCGCACCGGAACGGAGGCGCTGCACGGTGTCGCCGGCCTCGGCAGGGCGACCGTCTTCCCCCAGGCCGTGGGGCTCGGCGCCACCTGGGACGAGGAACTCGTGCACGCCGTCGGCGAAGCCGTCTCCGCCGAACTGCGCGCGTTGCACCGGCATCAGCCCACCCCGACCGGGCCCGGCCCCAACGGGCTGCAGGTCTGGTCGCCCGTGGTGAACCTGCTGCGCGATCCGAGGTGGGGCCGCAACGAGGAGGGCTACTCGGAGGACCCGCTGCACACCTCGCGCGTCGCCACTGCGTACTGCCGAGGACTGACCGGTGATCACCCCGCCTACCTGCGGACCGCTCCCGTACTCAAGCACTTCCTCGCCAACAACAACGAGACCGACCGCAGCGTCACCTCCTCCGGCCTGCGCCCGCGCGTACTGCACGAGTACGACCTGGCCGCCTTCCGCCCGGTCATCGCCTCCGGCGCGGCCACCGGCGCCATGGCCGCCTACAACCTCGTCAACGGCCGTCCCTGCCATGTCAGTCCACTGCTCGAGCGAGAGCTGCGGGCCTGGGCCCGGTCCACGGGCCACGAGCTGTTCGTGGTCAGCGACGAGGGCGCGCCGACCAACCTCGTCACACCGGAGCACTACTTCGACGACCACGCCGAGGGCCACGCCGCCGCCCTGAAGGCGGGCATCGACAACTTCACCGACCTCCGCGAGGACAGCGCGACCGTGATCGGCCGACTGCGCGAGGCGCTGGAGCGCGGCCTGATCGACGAGGAGGATGTGAACCGCGCCGTCCGCCGGCAGCTGCAACTCCGCTTCCGACTGGGCGAGTTCGACCCCGACCTGGACCCGTACGCGGGCATCGGGCCCGAGGTGGTCGACTGCCCCGAGCACCGTGCCCTCGCCCGCCGTGCGGCGGCGGAGTCGGTCGTGCTGCTCAAGAACGACGGCCTGCTGCCGCTCGACCCGGCCCGTGCCGCGCGGATAGCGGTCATCGGCCCGCACGCGGACGCGCTGTACGAGGACTGGTACAGCGGCACTCTGCCGTACCAGGTCGGCATCGCGACCGCTCTGCGGGCGGCGCTCGCGCCCCTGGGCGGCGAGGTGGTGTGCGTGCCGGGCACCGACCGGATCGCGCTGCGCTCCCGTACCACGGGCGATCCCCTGGGCAAGAGCGCCTTCGACGTTCAGGAGTGGGGCGACGGCGTTGTCACCCTGTGCGAGGCCGGTACCGGCCGCTATCTCCGCTGTGCCGACGACGGTTCACTCGTCGCCGAACGGACGTTGCTCAAGGACTGGTTCGTCGACGAGACGTTCCGCCTGGAGCCCGCCCCGGACGACGAGGACGACGTCTTGGTGCTCCGGCATGTGCGCACCGGCCGCTACGCCGCCGTCGATCCCGCGGACGGCAGCGTGCACGTCACCGCCGACGGCCTCGCGGCGGCCGAGCGCTGGCAGCGGGAGCTGCTGCACGACGGGACGGCCGAGGCGCGGGCCGCCGCCGCGTCGGCCGACGCGGCCATCGTCGTCCTCGGCAACCACCCGATGATCAACGGCCGCGAGACCGAGGACCGTTCGGGAATCGCCCTGCCCGAGGCCCAGGGGGCGTTGCTGCGTACGGTCGCCGCGGTCCGTCCCGAGACCGCGCTCGTCGTCATGAGCAGCTACCCCTACGCCGTCGACTGGGCCGACACGCATCTGCCTGCGGTGCTGTGGACCTCCCACGGCGGCCAGGAGACCGGCCCTGCGCTGGCGGCCGTGCTGCTCGGCGAGGCCGATCCCGGGGGACGGCTGCCGCAGACCTGGTACCGCGGCGACGACGAACTGCCGGACCCGCTCGACTACGACGTCATCAAGGCCGGCTGGACCTACCAGTACCACCACGCCGCGCCGCTCTACCCGTTCGGGCACGGCCTGTCGTACGCGGATGTCACCTATCGTGACCTGCGGCTCTCCGCGCACACCATGGCCCAGGACGGCGCCTTGGACGTCTCGGTGACGACGGTCAACTCCGGATCCCGGCCCGGCAGCGAGGTCGTTCAGCTCTACGTCCGTCCCCGTCACGCCCGTTACCAGGCGCCCCGGCTGCGCCTCGCCGACTTCCGCAAGGTCCGGCTCGAACCTGGCGAGACGAGGCGGCTCGACTTCCGGCTCCCGGCCGAACAGTTCGCCCACTGGGACGTGGGGGCCGGAACCTTCACCGTCGACCCCGGTGACTACGACGTACTGGTGGCACGCTCCGCCGGGGACGTCGTCGGCACCGCGGGGCTCCGTGTGACCGGGCCACCACCCGCGCCCCGAACGGTCGTCGGCCGCCGCACGCGCGCCTGCGACTTCGACGACCACACGCGCGCCGTCCTGGTCGACGCCACCCGGGCCGCGGGCGACGCCGTCGCCCCCTCCGATCCGTCCCGCCCCACGACGCTGCTGTTCCGCTCGGCCGATCTGACCGGTGCGGTCCGCTTCGACGCCGAGGTCGCCCGCGAGGAGGAAGCCGAGGGCGAGGCGAGCGTGGAAGTGCGGGCGGGCGAGCGGAGCCTGGGCCGGATCACGGTACCGGTCACCGGCGACCGGTACGCGTGGACCGAGGTCGCCGCCGAGTTGTCCGGCGTCGAACCCGGCCCGCACGACCTGACCCTGATCCTGCGCGGGAGCCTGCGCCTCGCCGCGTTCCGCTTCCACTCGTCCCCGGCGAACAACTGAGCGTTCACCTCGCCCACCAGCGCAAAACAAGCTTGTGCGATGTCTGTGCCTCCTCCTGATCCCGGCGCCGCGGCCCCTGCCGCGGCCGGGAGACCTCACAGGCGTGGGCCGCCTCCGAGACGATCAAGGGAGAAACCGTGTCCTACAGCATCCGTGCGGGCGGCCTGGAACGCCACACCGCGGCGGAGATGCTCCGCATCGAGCCCTGGGGCCCGCACGCCGTACGCGTACGGGCCACGGCAGGGACCCTCGACCCCGCCGCCCCCGGTGCGCTGGAGAGCCCGGCGCCCGCCGCCCCCGTCGCCCTGTCCGCATCGGACGACGGCTGTGCCCGTCTGGTCAACGGCCGACTGGCCGTGGAGGCCTCGGCCGACGGCTGGCTGACGTTCCGTCACGTCGCCTCGGGTCGCGTACTCCTCGCCGAGCGCGACCCGCGCTCCCATCACACCGGCTCCCGCGTCCTCGCGGCCGGCGGCCGCACCCAGCAGTCCTTCGACGCCTACGACGGCGAACGGCTCCACGGCCTCGGGCAGCATCTGCACGGACGCCTCGACCAGAAGGGCTGCGTGATCGATCTCGTCCAGAGCAACACCGTGGCGGCCGTCCCCTTCCTGCACTCCTCGCGGGGCTACGGGCTGCTGTGGAACAACCCCGCCACCGGCCGGGTCGAGCTGGGCGCGGACGCCACCCGCTGGACCGCGGACGCCGGCGGACGCATCGACTACTGGATCACCGCGGGCGACACCCCGGCCCAGATCCTCGACGCCTACACACAGGCGACCGGCCGGCCGCCCCTGCTGCCGGAGTGGGCGTCCGGCTTCTGGCAGTCGAGGCTGCGCTACCGTACTCAGGACGAACTCCTGTCGGTGGCACGGCAGTACAAGGAACGCGGCCTGCCGCTGTCCGTCATCGTCTGTGACTTCTTCCACTGGCCGCGCATGGGCGACTGGCGTTTCGAGCCCGCCGAGTGGCCCGACCCCGCCGCCATGACGCAAGAGCTGGGACGGCTCGGGGTGAAACTCGCCGTCTCGGTCTGGCCGACGGTCGAACCCGACAGCGACACCTACGACGAACTGCGCGCGGCCGGGCACCTCGTCACGGACGCCGACGGCGGCCTGCTCACCTTCCCGTGGCCCTCCCGCCACGGCGGCGACGCGCTGACCCGCCCGATGGCGTACTACGACGCCACGCACTCCGGCGCCCGCGCGGCACTGTGGCAGCGCCTGAACGACAACTACCGTGCCGTGGGCGTCAGTTGCTTCTGGCTGGACGCCTGCGAGCCCGACCTGCCTCCGGCGTTCGCCGAGCGCGCGGTGTACGCGGCAGGGCCCGCCGCCGAAACCGCCAACCTCTACCCGCTGCAGCACGCCCGCGCGGTGGCCGACGGTCTGCACGCGACGGGCGAGGACCGCCCTTTGTCACTGATCCGGTCGGCCTGGGCGGGCAGCCAGCGGCACGGCGCCCTGCTGTGGTCCGGCGACATCCCCACCACGTTCGACTCCCTGGCGCGCCAGATCCGGGCCGGCCTGAACGTCGCGATGAGCGGCATCCCCTGGTGGAACACCGACATCGGTGGCTTCGCCGGCGGCGACCCCGACGACCCCGCCTACCGTGAACTGCTCATCCGCTGGTTCCAGTACGGCACCTTCGGTCCGGTCATGCGGCTGCACGGAGACCGGGAGCCGAACCACCCCACCTTCTCCACCGACATGACCGCCGGGCCGAACGAGGTCTGGTCGTACGGGCAGGAGGCGTACGACATCCTGCGGCAGCATCTGCTGCTGCGTGAACGCCTGCGCCCCTACCTGCACCGCCTCGCCGAGGACGCCCACCGCACCGGCGCTCCGCCCATGCGTCCGCTGTTCTTCGACTTCCCCGAGGACCCGGGTGCCTGGGACGTGGACGACCAGTTCCTGCTGGGCCCCGATGTCCTGGTGGCGCCCGTGTACGAGGCGGGCGCCCGGGCCCGCCGGGTGTACCTGCCGTCCGGGACCGGCTGGCTCGACCCTGCCACCGGAGCCCTGCGGAAGGGCGGCACGACGCTCGACGCCGAAGCCCCCTTGGAACGCATCCCGGTCTTCGTGCGGGAGGGGTCCGGCATGGCGGAACACCTGGCCTGACGACGCCCCGGGCACCCACTTCTCGTGCGCACACCGGCCAGGCCCTCAAGACAAGACGCCCACCAGAAAGGCAGGACCGTCCATGCCTCCCACCCCGCACCTCTCGCGGCGCGGACTGCTGGCCGCCGGCGCGGCAGCCGCCGCGCTCCCGGTGCTCGCCCCTTCCGCGGCGTCCGCCGCCGGCTCCGGAAGGGCCGAAGCGCCGTACCGCTTCCGCAACGCGGAGATAGTCGGCGGCGGCTTCGTCCACGGGATCGTCTTCAACCAGCGCGAGCCCGGCCTGGTGTACGCCCGTACCGACATCGGCGGCGCCTACCGCCTGGACACGGCGTCCCGGCGGTGGGTCCCCCTCACCGACTGGATCGGCTGGGACGAGTACGGTCACACCGGCATCATCAGCATCGCCACCGACGAGGCCGACCCTGACCGGGTCTATCTGGCGGCGGGTACCTACACCCTGCCCGACTGGGACCCGGACATGGCGGCGATCCTGCGCTCGGCCGACCGCGGCCGCACCTGGAAGACCACCCCGCTGCCGTTCCGTCTGGGCGGCAACATGCCCGGCCGGGGCATCGGCGAACGCCTCGTGATCGACCCGAACCGCAACAGCATCCTCTATCTGGGCGTGCGCGGCGGCCACGGGCTGTGGCGCAGCACCGACCACGGCAAGACCTTCGCGCAGGTGACCCATTTTCCCAACGTCGGCACTTTCGTCCCCGACCCGTCGGACCCCGGCGGCTACAACGGCGACAACCTGGGGGTACTGCAGGTCGTCTTCGACAAGCGCACCGGCAGACCGGGCAGGGCGACCCGGACGCTGTACGTCACCGTCGCCGACAAGGACAACATCCTCTACCGGTCCACCGACGCGGGAGCCACGTGGCAGCGCGTCCCCGGCCAGCCCACCGGATACATCCCGCACCACGCCGTCCTCGACCACGAAGGCGGCTACCTGTACCTCGCGACCAGCGACACCGCCGGCCCCTACGACGGTTCGAAGGGCGACGTGTGGAAGCTCGACACCGCCACCGACACCTGGACCCGTATCAGCCCCGTCCCCTCCACCAGCGACGAGAACGCCTACGGTTACAGCGGTCTGACCATCGACCGGCGAAACCCGCGGACCCTGATGGTGTCCACCCAGGTCAAGTGGTACCCCGACTGCCTCCTGTTCCGGTCCACCGACGGCGGCGCCCACTGGAGCCGCATCTGGGACCAGGACGCGGACGGGCAGCGCACGTTCCGCTACGACATCGACATCTCGGACGCCCCCTGGCTGACGTGGAACGCCTCCCCGAAGCCCCCCGAGGCGGCCCCGAAGCTGGGCTGGATGATGGAGTCCGTCCAGATCGACCCGTTCGACTCCGACCGCTTCCTGTACGGGACCGGGGCGACGATCTACGGCGCGGACAACCTGACGGACTGGGACCGCGACGGCACGGTCCATCTGTCCGTGCGGGCCCAGGGGTTGGAGGAGACAGCGGTCCTGTGCCTGATCAGCCCGCCGACCGGGCGCGCCCATCTCTTCTCCGGCATCGGGGACGTCGGCGGCTTCCGGCACACGGACCTGCACAAAGCGTCGAAGATGTACGACACCCCGACCTTCGACAACACCCCGGCCCTGGACTACGCAGAGCTCGCGCCCTACACCGTCGTCCGGGTCGGCCGCCCCACCAGCGGCTGGACCCAGCACCTCGCTGTCTCCACCGACGGCGGTGACACCTGGAAACCGTCCGGCGACGAACCGGCCGGCCTCACCGGCCCCGGTGTCGAGGACCAGGCCGTCGCCGTCGGGGCCGACGGCCGACGGATCGTCTGGTCACCGGCCGGAGCACCGGTCAGCTGGTCCGACGACCACGGTGCGACCTGGACCGCCGCGAAGGGGCTGCCGGCGGGGGCGCCGGTGCGCTCCGACCGGGTGAACCCGGCGAAGTTCTATGCGTACGCCTCCGGCGACTTCTATGTCAGCAGCGACGGCGGCGAGAGCTTCGGCCGTACGGCGGCCACCGGTCTGCCCACCGACGGAAACGTGCGGTTCAAGGCGGTGCCGGGCCACGAGGGCGACATCTGGCTGGCCGGCGGCACCGACAAGGACGGGACCTCCACGCCGTACGGCATGTGGCGCTCGACCGACTCCGGAGCAACCTTCACCCGGATCGAAGCGGTGGACCAGGGCGACGCCGTCGGCTTCGACAAGGCCGCACCGGGCGCTCCGTACCCCGCGGTGTTCACCAGCTCCAGGATCGGCGGCGTGCGCGGCATCTTCCGGTCCGACGACGCGGGCCGGACCTGGGTCCGCATCAACGACGACCGGCACCAATACGCCTGGACGGGCGGCACCATCACCGGAGACCCCCGCATCCACGGCCGTGTCTACTTCGGCACCAACGGACGGGGGGTCGTCTACGGCGACCCGGCCTGAACCCCCGGCTCCGGTCACGGCAGAAGCACCCAGCCGCCGTGACCGGACTCCGGGCGCTGGCGCACCGCCAACTGGAGGGCGGCCGGGTGAAGGCACGGCAGGTGGTGACGAAGAGCGCGACGTCCGCGCCGTGCTCGGGCGCCGACGTACTTCTCGAAGTCCTGCCAGGAAAGGGCGTCGACCTCGGCCATCGACAACTCCCGTGCCCTCGCCTCTCGGAGCGGCTCTCACCCTCCGGAACGGTGGCCGGACGCCTGGCCGTCCCCGTCGGCGCCCCGATGCCGTGCTCGGCGACATGGCGTACGACTCGAAGGCCGTGCGCCACGAACTGCGTCGGCGCCGGATCCTGCCGGTGATCTCCCGCAAGGGTTCTGCGAACATCAGGGGCCTGGGCAAACTCCGCTATGTCGTCGAGCAGACCTTCGCCCTGCTCCACCAGTTCAAGCGCCTCGCCGTCCGATGGGAACGACGTCTCGAACTCCACGACGCCTTCGTCTCGTTGGGCTGTTCTCTCATCTGCTGGAGGCGCCTCAAGAAGACCCGCTCATGATCCTGTTACGACCTCATAGGGTTGTTGACCGACCACACGTCGCCCTCCGTCCAAAACCGTCGTCGGATCCAGAGACCATCTATCAGCGCCAGACACTGAACGGGGTTCGTCATGGAAGACAGAGTTCTCGTCTACACCCGAACACCGCTCGGCGAGTACACGGAGTCGCTGAGCAACAGCATCCACCTCGCGTTGAGCGAAGACGGAGCACCGTTTGAGCCGCTCAACCAGAACTACGGGATCTTGTTTCCCGAAGCCACGGTGAGCGAGCACAACACGATCCTGGAGAAGGGTGCCAAGAACCCCTTCCTGTTCCGCACGAGAGAAGGCGGGTTCGGGCTGGTCGCCGTCCGTGTCGCACCCCGGGGAGCACAGGACGAGGAAAGCCGTGGCTGTGTCCTGGTGTGGACGTCGACCGATCTGACGGAGTTCCGATCCCGAGGGCTCCTTCGGTTGCACAACTCCGTGCATGTCGATGCCGTCGCGTGTCAGTACGACGAGGCGGTCGGTGCGTACGAGTTTCTGTGGCGAGACGCCGACGGAAACGTGTTCGTGAACCAGGTTGTCGATCTCGCAGGAGGAGGGTCAAAGGGGCCTCGGCCGGGATCCCGGTTCCCGCAGGTTGCGGACCCCTGCAACCTGACGGACATCAACCCGGGGAACGTGCTCGCGGTGGAACCGTCGATCGCTCAAGCCGTTCGGGACCGGTGGACGCCCCTGGCGCATACGGAAACCCGCGTCCCCAAGACTGTCGTCGCGTCCTCCCTGTCGGAACTGGCCGCGGTGAAGGCGACAGCCGTCTACTCCGACGGTTCCACGGCCGACAAGTCTGTCGCCTGGGACACCAGTGCAGTGGACTTCTCGGCTCCGGGAACCTACCGAGTCTCCGGCACGGTGCAGACTCCCGTTCGCCCCTTCCCATTGGCGCGCGGGTACGCGGACCCGGTGATTCTGCCCTGGGAAGGGAAGTACTACTACATCGCGACCAACGACAACGTGGACGACATCGGCCTCTACGTCCGAGAGTCCGAGACGATCAACGGCTTGTTCGACGACGGGTTCCGCGAGCAGGTGATCCTCGACGCGGACGAGAGCAAGGGCTTCGTGCAGACCTTCTGGGCCCCCGAGTTCCACCAGATCGGCAACGACCTCTATATCTTGTTCGCTGTCAGCGGCACTGAGTGGGGGCCGCAGTGCCACATGATGCGACTCAAGAAGGGTCACGACATCATGCAGGCCGACAGCTGGGAGACCCCCGTACGGGTCCGGAAGGCCGACTGCTCCTACTTGGCCGAGAGTGGCGGCATCACGCTGGACATGACCTACTTCAAAGCTGACGAGAGGTGCTTCCTCGTCTGGTCATCCCGGACAGGTCTGGGCTCGCCGATGGACTCGGGCAGCATGGTCTACATCGCGGAGACGACCGTGGCTGATCCCACTCGTCTCATCAGCGAACCGGTGTTGCTGACGCGCCCGCTGTACGGCTGGGAGAACGTGCAGGGGGCGATCAACAACGAAGGCCCGTACCCGTTCCTGACCGACGAGACCGTGTACATCACGTACTCCGGTGGAGCGGCCAGAGGCTACACCTACTCCATCGGGATGCTGAGTATTCCCCGAGGCGGTGACTACCTGGATGCCTCCGCATGGTCCAAGGCGATCACGCCGGCCCTGAACTACCAGTCGGTAGAAGGGCTCTATGGCGCCGGACACAACTCCCTCTTCACCGACTACGACGGCAACACCTGGATCTGCTACCACGCGGTCGCCTCGCCCGTGGGTCACGATGTGGTCTCGTCCGCGATGCACCGAGTCCACTTCGGCAGGGGCGGAGTTCCCGTCTTCAACCTCAGCCCGGCCCGCGACCTGCGAGAGGAACTGACCGACGTTCGCCTCGAAGTGGTGGTGCCCTGATGTCGGAGGCAGGCCCTACCTCGGGCTGACGGCATCGGCGAACAGCCTGGGCGGCACCCGGACCTGGTAGGAGGTCCGGGTGCCGTCGTCACACGACGGCGGTGAGGTGGAAGACCAGGGCCAGCACAGGCAGCAGGGTGGGGAGCTGGAGACCCACCTCGGCAAGCAGCCGGCCTGGAAGCACGAGTGGTGCGGTGGCGCTCAGCCAGCTCGGGGCGCCCACTCGGTCCGTGGTGCGCCGACGTCGTGACGGACCTGCACCGTGTAGCGGCGGTCGGGGTCGAGCCCGGGCAGCCGCAACCGGGTCAGCGAGGGACTCCTCGGGCCGGGCGACCGCCGCGACGGTCCACAGGGCTTGTGATCGATCATGAGCGACGACGCCGCGCACCCGCAACGCGGGGTCGACGTCGTCGGGGTGGATCACGGTACCGCAGTGCAGGAGGTCGCGAAGCTCGCGGTAGAGCGCCCCGTACGCGCGGACCGACTTGAGCTCGGCGTCGTCGCAGCCGAGCAGGTCCCATTCGAGCCCGGCATGGCCTTGGAGGCCGACGGCGGCCCGGAAGGAAAGGGGCTCTTCGAAGTTGAGCGGTGCGCTGGTACTGAGAGGCTGACCGGCTGTCACGTTGGGTGAGTGTCAGGGGTGGTGGGGGCGGCCCTGGTAGCAGGACGCCCGTGGTCGTGAGTGATCATTTCTGTTCTCGACGCAGAACGATCATTCAGGAACCACGGGCTTGGACAACGATACCGATGCGACGGTGCAGTTCTCGATCACCACAGCGAAGCCCGGACTCGTCACGCCGTTGGAGTCGAGGCACATGGTGAGCAAGCCTGTGTAGACCTGGAGTTCGCTGTTGGAGGCGCGGGCGAACTGCTGGTTGTTGGCGCCGTTGCAGGTCCGGACCTCCGAGGCCGAGCCCGCGGCCGTGCCGCCGCCGTAGATCTCCAGGCAACTGCTGGAGGCCGCGTTGACCAGGGCGCTGTAGGTGGGCGAGGCCGGGACACGACTCAGGGTCATGCCGTCGCCGTATCCGGTGGCGGTGTTGGGGGGCGGGTTCCTGGCGTGCGCGCCCAGCTCGCCGGCGAGTCGCGCGGCTTTGGCGGGACCTTGGCGGTGACGGTCACTGTGTGCCCGCCCGCCGGGGCCCGTGTGGCGATGCCCCAGGCCATGTTCCGGGCGCCGATGATGGTGATCTGCACAGGTGCAGCGGTATGTGCGGCCGGGGACGACCGGTGGCACGCGCACCGTCTGGGTTACACGGTCAAGACCCTGACCCGTGCGTGCATGGCTGCCACCGGACAGCCGGTGAAGCATGGGATCAATGCCCGTGCCGCGTTGGAGGTGAAGCGGTTGCCGGCGCACACGGATGAGCCGGTGGCGACCACCTCCCGCCGTCCGAGTTTTCCCGACCCCACCAACTTCGCGAAGTTCTTCACCCGTCACATCGGCACCTGCCCCGGCACCTTCCGCCACATCCACCAGGACCAGTAGCGGTTCAGCGAAAGCCAGGTGGCGGGCGCGGCCGATGCTATTCGATGCGCTTCGACAATGATGTCGCCAGGTGAAAGAAATGTGTCTTCCTACGCAGAGTATTGCTGTTCAGACGTCCCATCATTACTGTCCCCGAAGACGCAAGCGCTTCGACACTTCGCACCTGCGTCTGGCCAGCCCGGTGCTTGAAGTAAGGGGACCGAGCACCGTTCCCGCAGTTCGTGAGCGCGCCACCTCGACGACACGAGCCACCCACCATCGCGAGCAGCACCGCATGTGAACGGAGCGAAGGTGTCAACACGTCAGCTGACCGACCGTCTCGGCCGCCTCGCTTTCGGCGGGGATTCCAACTGCGAGCAGTGGAAGGAACCACTTCGCCCAGGGCGGGCCATCAAGGTGATCAGTCCGCCGACTGCGCAAGCACCTCGGACGGAGCTGAGTCGCGCCGTCCCGAGCCCGGACTCGCCGGCGAGCGACACCTCGCGGCGCCAGAGTCCGCCACCAGACCGGGGGGGCCGGAAAAACCACCCATCGCCGTCCTTGGAGGGACACATGAGATGGCAAGCCCGTAAATCCATAGGCAGCAAGTCGGCCGGGTTCGGCCGGCTGGCCCTGATCGTCGCCGTGATCGCCGGGTTCCTGAGCTTCGCGTCTCCGGCGCAGGCAGCGGTGTACTCCACCTGCGAGCGGTACGGTCAGTACACCCAGGGCACCTGGACGATCCACAACAACCTATGGGGCGACAACCACGGCAGGCAGTGCCTGACCGTCGACAGCATCAAGTCCTGGTACATCGATGCGAACCACTCCGGCGGCGGGATCAAGTCCTACTCGAACACCTCGGTCCGGCCCCAGACGCCGCTGTCGCAGTTGAACTCGGCGGGCTTCTGGTACAACACGTCGTCGGCTCCCGCCGCCGGCGGTGACAACTGGGGCTGGACGGCCGACCTCTGGTCCACCAACAACCAGGACGAGATCATGGTCTTCACCAGCTGGAACCCGGGACCGCTAGGCGGCTGGGGAAGGCAGGTCGCGTCCAACGTGACCATCGGCGGCGTCCGGTATGCGTCGGTCTGGCAGGCCGATCCCGGCTGGAACGTCCTGCAGTTCATCCCCGCCCAGCAGAGCAACACCGGCTCCGTCGACGCTGCGGCGGTCTGGCGGTGGGCCGCGTCGCAGAACCTCCTGCGCAACACCACCTTCGACACGATGCAGTTCGGCCTCGAGATCAGCTCGACCAGCGGCGTGCAGAAGCGGTACTCGCTGAACGCCTACAGCGCCTGGTGGAGCAACACCTCCGGCGGCGGATCAAGCATCTAGTGCCGTATCAGGCAACGTTTGCCCTGTTGTGATGTGACGCGCCGCTCGGGTGCTGGCGCAGGGGGTGCGTCACCATGGGTCTGTCCGGGCG
>NZ_JBHXVG010000043.1:0-54981 GCF_042672405.1 Streptomyces sp. NPDC127197
CACAACCGGAGTCACGGGCCTACTACGACAGGAAACGCCACGAGGGCAAGCACCACGTTGCAGCCCTGATCGCTCTCGCCCGACGACGCATCGACGTGCTCTTCGCCATGCTCCGAGACGGCACCTTCTACGAGCCCCCGACACCCGCCACGGCCTGACGAAGCCCATAGAGGCACTTTTTTAGCGCGCACATGGGCGGAGTCGAGAACGACGCGGGAGACATCGATGAGGCCGGCGTCGTCGAGCCGGTGCAGGACCGCCTCGTGCAGCCGGCCCCACACCCCTGCCCGCGACCAGATCAGGAACCGCCGGTGGGCCGTCGACTTCGAAATCCCGAAGCACGGCGGCAGAGCCCGCCAGGCACAGCCGCTCACCAGCACGTAGATGATCGCCGCGAACAGCGTCTCATCAGGCGTGTCCTGCGTTCCGCCGCCCTGCGGCCGCACCTTCGACGGTGGGATCAACGGCTTCGCGATCGAAGTAGCCGTCCCCCGGTCGGTCTGCAGACCGACGAGCCGACGCAGCCTCGCGGTGCCGTACCGGCCTGCCATCGCGTCCTCGCGCCGCAGACCGCGGTGTCGAGGGTCCTCCAGGGGAGGGAGAGCTTGCCGATCCGCAGGTCCTCCGCGAGGTCCATCGGATTGTCCAGCGTCCCAGGCCTCCTCGGCGCTGACCTCGGCGGCGTCCTCGGGCACGCTCATCAGCGTGGGACGTCTACAGCGTGGACACGGGCTGCATCAACAGCTGGAAGCCGGTCTTCTGACGCGCTGACAGCAGGCGACGGAAACAGCACGGTGGAAACAGCATTCACACAGAGCGTGCGCCCCGGGCATCCGCACCCGGGGCGCACGTTCGCGTCAGGCCCGGCAGCCGTTCACGGTCGCGGCGAGGCCGTCCATCGCGTCCTTGATGGCGCTGCCGTCGGCCGTGGAGCCGTTCTCCACGAAGGAGAAGACCTTCCACCGGCCGTCCTTGCCCTGGGTCAGGCCGCTCAGTGCGATGGCGCCGGTGAGGGTGCCGGTCTTCGCGTGCACCTTGCCGAGGGCGCACTGCGAGTTCGCGTCGTCGAAGCGGCCCCACTCCGGGCCGAGAGTGCTGCCGGCCTCGCCCGCGACCGGGAGGCCGTCACGGATCGAGCTCAGCCGGTGCTCATAGCGCTTCTCCGTCAGCAGGTCGAGGATCTCCGCCAGGGTCCGGGCCGGGATGCGGTTGGCACGGGAGAGGCCGCTCCCGTCGTACATCTCGAAGTTCTCCAGCGACACTCCGTACCGCCGGCTCAGCACATCGCGTACGACCGCCGTGCCGCCCTCGAACGTGGCGGGCTGCCCGGCGCGCAGCGCGGTCATCCGCAGCAGGGTCTCGGCGATGTTGTTGTCGCTGACCTTGATCATGTGGTGGATGATGTCCGACAGCTTGGCGGACTTGTGGCGGGCCACCGGTACGTCGGTGATGCCTGCCGTCCGGCGTGTGACCTCGCCGTCCACGGTGATGCCGTCGGCGGCGAGTTGCTTGGCGAAGACCTGTCCGGCGTTGATCGAGGTGTCGTTGACGCCGTGTCCGTCAACGACGAGGGCGCGGACCGGAGCGACGGAGTCGGGGTAGTAGCCGTCGTTCCAGCCGGGGGCCAGGGTCGGTTCGGGGAAGAGGCTGTCGTCCACGGCGACTTTCACGCCGGTGAGGCCCGCGGCCTTCAGCCCGGCCACCGCGTCCTTGGCCATTTCGCCGAGATCGGCGCTGGTCAGGGTCCGGTCGCCGCCGCCGACGAGGGTGAGGGTGCCGTCGCCGTAGACGACGTTCGTCTTGAACCGGTGGTTCGGGCCGAGCACGGTCAGGGCGGCGGTCGCGGTGGCAAGCTTGGTGTTGGATGCCGGCATCAGCGCGGTGGCGCTGTTGTGGTCCCAGACGGTGCCGTCCGACTCGGCGTCCAGCACCACGCCGCTGACGTTGCCGCCCAGGCGCTCGTCGAGGACGCGGGTGTTGAGGTTCGCGGCGATCGCCTGGTCGGCGGAGTCGAGGCCTTCGTTCGTGTCCGGGGCCGTGTCGGGGTTCGTCGCGGTGGTGTTCCCGTCGGCGGCGAAGACCGAGGGGCCGACGAGCGCCACCGACGCGACGGGCACGGCCATGGCCAGGACCAGGGCGCGGCGGGCGCCCGCGCCGAACTGTTTCGGCTTGCGGTGCCCGTGGCGACCGCTCGGCGTGAAGGTGGGCGGGGGCACGACTTCGGTTCTGTGGTTCATGGGGGACTTTCCGTGTTGTGCGCCGGCGGAAGGACAAGCCGACGTAGGGGGAAGGGTTTGGCCCTGTGGCGCGAAATGATCAGTGCCGCACAAGTGGTCACATGAACCCCATGGCCACGAATGGATCCGTTTCTGCTTTCTCCTTGTCCAGCTCACGGGCGCGCAGGACGGTCAGGCAGGCGTGGGCGGCCATGGCGAGGGTCATCAGGCGGTGCATCGCCGCGGCCAGCGGAGCCGACCGCTCGGGAGGAATCGGCGTCGGTACGGGGCGCATCTCGGCGACTTTCGCCCACACCGCGAGCAGGGCCAGGTACTCCAGCTCTAGTCCGTCGGGGCGGTCGGAGGGAAGCTTGAGGTACCGCGCGATCGCCCGGCCGTAACCGGGGACGGCATCCAGGACTCCGGCGTCGGCGAGTTGGTCCACGGCCTGCTCCGCGAGCCGCGCCGCCCCGGTCCCGCCCGGCAGCGAGGCGGCGTCGTTGTGGATCGACTCGTAGCGCCGGGTGATGGACGCGGAGAAGTCCGCGCGGTCCTGCTCCCGGTAACCGGCGATCACCACGGAGACCGTGGTGGTCCAGCTGTTCACCGCCTCCAGAGCGAGCCTGGCCGGGATACTGACCTCCCGGTCCCGGCCCTTGTGCCGGACGGTGAAGTCGACGGTGCCGGACGACGTATCCGTCTTGTTCAGGGCGGCTCGCGCGGCGCGTACCGCCGCGCCGAGGTGGTCCAGAATGAGGATCTGCTCCTGGGCGGGCAGGGTCGTGAATGCCAGGACGTCATAGGGGAGGTCGGTTTCCTGGCAGAACCGGCACAGCGCGTCCAGCTTGGCGGCGACCCGGCCGTGACCGTCGATCACCAGCAGGCCCCTTGCCGAAATCTTTCCCGAGCTGTCCACGACGCGGGCCAGGGCTACGTCTGCTGGTCGGCGCTGACCTTCGGTGGTGACCGTCGCGATGGAGCGACCCGACATGCTGAGCCGTACCTGTTCGAGCGCCCACCGCTGCCGCGCCGCAGTCCAGTCCAGAGCCTGCGGCCCGGAGGTCAGGAGCTCCAGAACTGCGGTCCTGTCTGGTGAGGTCGCAGCGGGGAAGGGGCGTGCGCCGAGGATCTCCTCGGCGCCGCTGTAGTCGCTCTGTTCCAGATCCCGGATGTTGGAGACGAGTAGCAGATCGAGAGTGTAGGGCCGGGTACTGGGGTGAGGACCTGCCGGACACCGGCCAGTACACCGCCGTTGAGGAAGCCCAGTTCCTCCCCCGAGCCGGCGAAGTGTGCGGGGAACAGCGGGCGTACCGCGCCCGGTTCCACGCATGCTCGGGCGAAGCTTGCGCGGCCGTCGTCGTCAAGAACCCAGTCTGCCCGGTACCCGGCGATCGTCCATCGCACCGCGGTGGTCGATCCCAGCTGCAGGATCGGGCACGGGACGGTGGTGATGCCGATGGTGTGCGTGTTGCCGGGAGCGGCCATCGGCGATCACGTGATCGTGAGGCCTCACGCCATGATGGCGGCCGACGTCGTGGTCCAGGACTATGCCACCGTCGCCGCGCAGGTGTTCCTCGGACGACATGCCGTGGTCGAGGAGAATGCCTATGTCGGTGCCGGGGCCAAGGTCCGGGAGTACGCCGCCGTGGGTCCGTGGTCCGTCGTCGGTATGGGGTCACTCGTCCTCGGCTACGTCCCTCGGGGGAGGTCTGGGTGGGCAATCCGTTGAGACGTCTCGGCCCGGCCCCTCGGCTCAGAGACCTCTGGCCGACATGACGCTCTGTTCGGCCTGCTCCACATCGAACCGGCCGGACGGGTCGCCGTTGCCGCGCTCCACGGCACCGCGTACGAGGGCGAGGTAGAAGAGCGTCGGTGCACAGGGCGTCCACCTGTCCTCTGGCTCGTCCGCGATGAAGCCGAGCACCGACTCCGGGTTTGCGTCCACGAACTCGAAGCGGTCGTGTTCCCATTTGTCGGTGACGCCTCGCGTCCAGCGAAGGCGCAGCGTCGGTTCGTCCAGATCGGGCAGGACCGCTCGGAAAAAGCCCGCCCACTGGTGGTTGACCAGGTCGAGCCCAAAACCGAGAAGCTCCAGACGAAGCTTGTCCGTGCTGTGAACGGCGAGTTCCTCGTACAGAGCGCGGCGGGCCACCGCATGCAGGCTGATCGGGCTGCCGTCCTTGGGCAGGTCGTGCTCGCGGGCCAGGCCTTCGTTGGCCGAGGAGTTCCACCGCGCGCTGTTCGGCCCAGCTACCTGGGCGCTGCGCCGGGAGAACAGCATCTTGCCGTCCTTGCGCGTCTCCAGGGCCACATTGACACCGAAACTGCAGTTCATCCAAGCCGGTGCCTCGGCCGGATCTTTGTCCTCGAGATACTGCTTGCGCAGCGTGAGGCCGTTTTCCTGCTGCCGCTCCAGATTGAGCGACGTGGTGAGGAAGTCGAAGTAGTCGGCGTCCCGCAGGGAGAGGGAGACCACGGGCTCCTCGGCCAGGTGAGTGCGAGTCACCACGACCCGCTCGACCGCGAAGCGCTCGTTGTTCCAGCGGTGCGGCAGGCCGCTGGCCTCCTTGCGCTCCTCCTCCGCCTCGATGGAACGCCGCCAGGCCCCGATCTCCTCCGGGAACTCCACCCGCTCCGGGGTGTACCGGACGCGGACGTTCTCCTCGCGGATGGGCCGCGTCCCGTCCCCCTCGAAGAGATGGCATCCTGTTGCCCGGCCGACCACGGTGAATCTGTCACGCATCGTCAACTCCGCTGGAAATAGGGTTTGATGGAATGATGGGGATGTCGTCGACTGCATGATACGGAGCGATGTGGGCGATCAGCTGACGCTTCTGAAGACCGAGCGGCGCTCCTCTTCCCTGGTGGGCACAATCGCGGTATCCGACTACACGCATCCCGACGACGGCACGCGGCAGCGGCTGCGCCGGCCACGGCTGACGGAGGTACGGCGCCGGTTCACAAAGACCGTGCGCGAGGAACTGGGATTCGGGGAGAGCCTCCCCGTCGACCGGGGCGGTTCCACGCAGCGGCAACTGTGGGCCGGTCTGGAGGAGTTCCTGGCCGACAGCGCCGAACGCAAGATCCTCTACTGGACGGGCCACGGCGTCCAGCGAGGAGACGAGGGCTACTTCCTCGCCTGCTCCGACTCCTGGCAGTCAGGAGATTTTCAACCCGAGCGAGCCGTCTCCCTGGTCGAGCTCGTGGGCCGTCTCCTTCGGCCCGAGTACGAGACCGACACCCTTCTGATCGTCGACGCATGCTCCTCGCACGGCTACAACTCCCTCAACGAGGCGCTGCGTCACGCCCTGGACCTGGAGCGGAACACGGCGGTGTACAGGGCGAGGGAAACCCGGCGGGCGGGTTTCGCCGTCATCGGCACGTCGGGGGCCGATGCGCAGGTACCCGAGGGCCGCTGGGTTCAATGGCTGGAGGAAGCACTGGCCAAACCGGACTTCGTGGCGCCCGACCACGCGCGCCCGTTCGAACCGTCCGCTCTCTACCTTCCCCTGCCCTACCTGCGGGACGCCGTGGACGCGGAAGCCGCGGCCGCCGGTCTCGACGACCCCGCACAGCGACCGGGTTACATCGAGGTACGCGCGCTGCCGAACAGCTTCCTGGACAACCCGTATTTCCATGCGTCGGACCGGCCGGAGTACAGGCCGGCCGTGCTGACACGACGGAAGCCGTGGATCGAGGCCGAGCAGTTCGGTCTGGAGGAAGGAAGCCACCTCAGCCGCCACTTCGCGGGCAGACGGGACGCCCTGAGCAGGATCGTGCGATGGATGGAGACCCACCCGAAAGGGCTTCTCGCCGTAACTGGCCTGGCGGGGACGGGGAAGACGGCACTGCTCGGCCGCCTGGCCCTCACCTCTTTGCAGAGCTGGCGGGAGACGCTCGGTCCGAAGCTCGATCCTGCGACGTTACCCCGAGCAGGAACCGTGCACGCGGCGCTGAGCTGCAGGGGGCAGTCCGCCCATTCGCTGGCCGCGTCCCTTCGCGAGGTGCTGGCGCACGTCGACGGAGCGCCACTCCTGCCGGAGGAACGGGTGACATCGAAGACGTACGCCGACGCCTTCAAGGAGCTGGTCGATCGGGCCGGTTCGGTGAACCTGCTCTTCGACGCACTGGATGAGGCTCTCCCGGACCAGGCACACGACATCGCTCGTCACCTCCTCAACCCGCTGTCCGGGCTGCCGGGCGTCCGCGTGATCGTCGGTACACGCCCCCAGCCCCGCAGACGTACCACCGCGCCCACGGAGGAGGAGTCGCTCCTGGACACACTCGAGCAGAGCGTCGAACCCGTGGTGCTGGGAGACGACGAGGAGGCGCGCGCGAGCATCACCGGTATGGCGATGTCGGTCCTGGACGCGGAGCACTCTCCGTACCGGGGGAACGGGCGGCGGAAGGAGGACCGTGACTGGACGGCCGAGACCATCGCGGCGCAAAGTCAGGGATCGTTTCTGGTGGCCCGCCTGGCCGCGACCGAACTCTCCCGTCGGCCCCAGGTTGTTACCGAGGCCGATCTCCTGTCGTGGATGCGTAACGGCGGCATGGACCTGCGCAGGCGACTCGCGGAGGAGACAGGACATCTTGAGAGGCAGCCAGGTGCGAAGCGTGCCCGTGAGGTACTGCGGGCGCTGGCGGTGATCCAGGGACCCGGGCTGACACCGGATTCGACCTGGCTCACACTGTCCAACGCGCTGCGCGATGACGGCACACCCGAGCTCACCCTCGAGGACTTGCGGCAGGTCTGCCGGAACGCCGACGGCGGTATCGTCGCCACGCGGAAGGACGGCGGACGGGAGGCGGCGAACCGTGTTCGCCACCAGCTGGCCCATCCCAGTTACGGCGATTTCTTTCTCTCCGATGCCGGACTGAGCACACAAGAGGCACACCGTAGGGTGGTCGAAACCCTGCGCGCCCAGGCCGGGACCGACTGGAGCGAGGCCGACGACTACACCTTGGAGTACCTGGGTGCCCATGCCGCCCAGGTCGGGCCGGCCGTCCTGCGAGAACTCTTCCAGGACGTGCACTTTCTCATGAGGACGAACCCCGATGTCATGCTGCCGCTCGCGGCAGGCCTCGCCCGCAACTGTGACGGGGCCGCGCTGTACGGCCGGGTCGCGGGTTCGTTCCCCCGCATGCCCTCCCCGTTGTCGCTGTCAGCCCTGCTCGCACGGAAGGCTCTGACCAGTGCCACGGCCTTTGTCAGCCACCGGGACGCCACCTACCGGGCACTGCAGCGCATTGTCGGCTTCCTGCCCTGGCAGGAGTACTGGACCGACGTGCGGCCGGCCCCTCCGGAATGGCGTCGTGCGGCGCCTGTGGGAGGAGCAAGAGCGCTGAGCTGGCGTGCGGGGACCGCAGTGGCGGCGCTGCCGCCCGGGGACACGCTGACTGCCGGCGGACTGGGGGAGATCCAGGTCCTGCATCCGGAGTCGGGCGCCCGGCTGCTGACTCGCCGGCTTCCCAGGTCCGGAGGTGAACGCGGAAGCATTCTCAGCGAGGTGCGGGAGGTGGGCGCCGGGCCCCGCTGGGCCACCGTCGCCCGTGACGACCAAGCCGTGTACTTCTGGCGCGCCGGTGCCCGCGTCCCTGATCAGGAATACCGGTGGGGCGGCGCCGTACGTGCCCTGGCCACAGCTGAGATGGCCACGGAGACCGTTGCCCTGGCAGCCGACGGGTCCCGCATCTGGGTGTGGTTCTGGAAGAGCGGCATGCAGCAGTTGGGCACCCACCTGGCGGATATCCGCACGGTGGACGTGCGGCATCTCGCCGCTCTCACCATGGGGACACGCCTGTTCGTCCTGGCTGCGGGGGAACGTGCCGAACTGTTCGAGGTGGACCGACCTGTCAACAGAGTCGGCGGTCTACGCGCCGAGCAGGTGGAACTCGGTGCACTCGACTATCCCGCTCTGGCTGCGGCCGCGGCCCGCACACCACGCCGCGGTACGACTCCGGAGCGAGGCTGGCTCGCCGTGTCCGACGGACACCAGGTGCGCGTCTGGTGCTGCGAGATCGACAACGCCGTCCACGGCGCTCCACCGGCCGTGCGACGCGTGGCGCAATTCCGCTCCAAGGCACAGGGGCTGGCCTTCGGCCGTCACGGCGACGAACTGCTGCTCGCCGGCTACGAAGAAGTCGTTGTACGGATCTGGTCCGTCGAGGAACCCGGACGTGAGGCGGCGTTCCAGCTGGACGCCCCCCGGCAGGGCGCCATGGCCTTCGAGCCCCGCGGACAAGGGCTGCTCGCGGTGGCCGACGGCCCGGACATCCGCTTCGTGGACGTAGTTCCGGCCCTGGAAGCAGGCCACGAGACTCTTCGGCGGCCGAGCAACGAGCGCCCCGCGGTCGCCCTGGCCCCGGCACCCGGCGGGCCGCCCCTGCTGTGCCGGACCTGGGGCGACCGGGTTCGCGTGTCCCGCCCTGAGCGGGGGGCCCCGGCCAGCCACCCTGCCACCGAGCTCCCCCACGAAAGAATGGTGACAGCAGTGGACTCGGTACGGGTGGCGGACGGTTGGGCGGTGGCCGCCGCGGCGGGACGAACCGTACGACTGTGGCGGCTCGACGAGGACTTGTCCGTGGTGGCCCATCAGGACATCGCGCTGGGCGGTGATGCCGGGCAGCCGGCCCGCGCGCTGAGCCTCGTCGCAGACCCGTCCCGGGCGACGCTGCGTCTGTGCGTACCGGACGGCCGGCGCCTGACCCGCTACGAGATCCCGGTCGGCATCCCGTCTGCCGAGAATACGACGGGCGAGATCAGCACCGACTCCGGCTTCTGCGGCATCGACGCCAGGATCATGAGGGACGGCACGTACTGGCTTGCCGGAGACCTGGGAGACCAGCTGAGGGTATGGCGGGAGCACAAGGAAGGCGTGGAGCAGCGCATCCGTATGGGCGCCACTCCCACCTGTCTTGCCCTGGGGGAGCTGTACGACGAGGAGGACGCCGAATCCCTGCCCCTGCTGGCCTGGGCGGACAGCGGCAGCGTGTATGTGAAGGACTGCTCCGGTGAGGGCCTCCACCCGCCAGAACGACTCGAGGGATTCTTCCCCCAAGTGACCTCGCTCGTGTTCGCAGGTCCCGTGGAGAGGCCCGTGCTCCTGCTCTGTACCGAGCGGACGATCTCACCCGCGTGGGACGTCTGGTCCAAAAGATGGCTGGACGGGCCCGGGATCCCCTCGCGCGGCTATGACGTCCAGGCCGTCGACACCGCTCCCGACCCGGAGGGTCTGGTGGTGGCGCTGCAGGGCAAGGACCGATGCGACCTGATCCGACTGCCGCACACCTTCTTCACGGCCGATGCGCGGTGACCGTGGACCGAGTGGCAGCCGTGCGACAACGCAGGAACTGGCGAGGGAGAGAGCGGAGTGGAACATGACCTTGTGGTCTTCGTACCGGGTTTTCTCGGCACCCGACTGTGCCGCGACGGCCAGGACGTCTGGGCGAGATGCAGCGAGTCCCTGATCCATTCGTCGCCCACGGCCGGGACGCTGGCCGAGGTGGCCCTGCCACCGGGACTCGGCGACGCGCTGCCCGAGAACCGTTTCCGTCTGGACGCCGGCGAATTGCTCACTTCTCCGGATTCGGTGCCCGGGCTGATGTCCTGTATGGGCTATCCCGACATCCGTGCCGCGCTCGGCGACCCGCTCACGGCGCAGTTCGTTTCCTTCACCTATGACTGGCGACTCTCCCACCGGCTGGTCGCCAGGCAGTTGAGGACACGGGTGGCGAGGGAGCTCGACCGATGGGGCGAGCAGGTCGACGCGCATTACCCGGACCGTCCCGACGATCCGGGCGTCATTCTGGTCTGCCACTCGACGGGTGGCCTGATCGGGCGTCACTACCTTGAGTGCGAGGACGGCCGTAAGACCGCCCGAGCCCTGGTCACTCTCGGCACCCCTCAGAAGGGTCTGGCGCAGGCCGCCCGTCTTCTGGCCGGTCACGCGATTCCCGGCACCGGCGGTCCGGGCGAGGGCGCACGCGCCAGGCTGAACGAGGTGCTGCGCGACTGGGCCCTCGACCTGCCCGCGGTTGCCGAGATGCTGCCGGTGTACGCCGCCGTCCGGGTCGAGGGGAAGAGCCGGCCGCGGACGGTCGCCGACCACCGGTATCCGGTTCCCGGCCTGCCTGCCGCCGCGGTCCGTGATGTCCTGGGCTTCCATGAGAAGTTCAGGTCGGCAAGGGACGGGCACCGTCGCACCGACCCCGACGGCCAGCTGCCGTACACGGTGCACTGCCTGGGCAGCGGTGACTATCCGACGCCCGAGGCCATCACTCTCTCCCCCGACGGGTCATACCTCACCTCCGGCGACAACAGCCCCCTGGGGCCGGGGGACGGAACGGTGCCGCGACTGTCCGCCCTCGCGGACTGGGCCGTCGGGGATCAGAGCCCGATGCTCTGGACCGGTTTCCGGAACGCGGACATGGCGAGCTCCGCCGCTCTGCGAGACGTGCTCATCGCGGTCCGGAGGGGAAGCCATCCGGGCGGCATGCTCGCCGGGGACGAGGGCATCGCTCTGCACTTCCCTGCCCCCGCCGTCGTCGCCGGTCGGCCGTTTGCGGTTGAGTTGCTGGGACACAACCTTCAGGGACGCAATCTGCGGACCTTCATGTGGCGGTCGGGCAGGACGGCCAAGCAGCCCGTCGTCTTCGAGGAACACGGAACCGACCGGTACCGGGCGGAGCTGGAAGCGACACCCGGCCGCTGGTGGGTCGAGGCGGTGGTCGACAGCCCGAAGCGCTTCGACCGGAAGGACGTCACAGTTTTCGCCGTGTGAGACAGGAAGGGAACAAGCCATCACACCTTCATCCGAGGCTGGTGCGCACGACGCTCCCGACTGGCCGCAGTGCGGGCACAGTGACGCCGGCAAGCGCTGCCGAGGTCGCAGGGTCGGGACCTATGCGGCCTGCCTGGCGCATCTGGACGCCGGGGAGCGGGCTGCGTATCTTGCCGGTCTGGCTCCTGGTGCCGACGTCGACCACCGTGGCACTCCCCTCACGCAGGGTCTTCTGAACGAAGTGCTCACCCGGCTCCGGGAGCCGGCAACGGGGCGTGCTCTGCTCGGTCAGGCGGAGTTCGACGAGGCCCGGTTCGCCGGCGACGTGACGTTCGAGCAGATCGACTTCTCCGGCTTCTGCTCCTTCGGTACGGCGGTGTTCGGTGGGAGCGCCTATTTCCGCGATACGAATTTCGGGCAGGACCTCAGGTTCGGGAACGTGGAAGTCGCCGACGAACTGTGGCTCGAAGACACCGCCATAGACGCCGATGCCTGGTTCTACGGAGCCCGCATAGGGGGTGTGCTTCGGTTCTGCGTCGACCGCGTTGGCGGCAGTGCGATGTTCAAAAGCGTCACCACCGGGGAGGCCCACTTCACGGGGGTGCGCTTCTTGGGTGTCGCGCGCTTCGACGGGGTTGTCATCAATGGCACGGCGTACTTCGACGGTGCCTTCTTCGAGGACGGCGCAGATTTCGAAAAGGCGATGATCGCCGGCCCTGCCTGTTTCGACGGGACGCACTTCCATCGGAGTAGAGCGTGCTTCGACGGAGCGGAATTGGGTGAGGAGGTCCTGTTCTCCGAGGCTCACTTCCAGACGGGAGCCACCTTCGCCGGGGCGAAGGTCGGCGGCGATGTGTCGTTCTGCCAGGCTCGCCTGGAAGGTGACGTGAGCTTTCGGAGAGCGGTATTCCGCGGCACGGCCATGATCGGCCCCCTGGTCTGCCCGGGGCTGGTGGACCTGTCTGACGCGGTGTTTGAATCCGCGGTGACGTTGGAGGTCGCCGCGGGCGATCTCCGTTGCCGACGGACGCGTTGGGCGTCCACCGCCGCGCTTCGGCTGCGCTATGCCGCTGTCGACATCAGCGACGCCGTACTCGAGTTCCCGGTGACCGTCGCGGGTCGGTCCAGCCCGTTCGTCTCCCCCGTGGATGAGCAGATCGACGAGCTGGGCCTGACCGACGCCCGGGTGTGCGTGATGTCGGTGAGCGGTGTGGACGTCGCACACCTGGTGCTGGCCGACGTCGATCTGACGGGCTGTCGCTTCGTGGAGACGGTCCACCTGGACCAGCTGAGGCTCGAGGGCCGGTGTGTTCTGCCGCTGCCGCCCGCGGGGGTGTCCCGGCGGGGCTGGTTCCCGGTGCGCTGGACGCGTCGCCGGACCTTGGCCGAGGAGCACCACTGGCGTGCGACCCGGTACGGCGCGGTCGGGTGGACGCCTGCCCCGGAGGGCGTCGAGACGCACGAACCCGCCGTTCTCGCACCGGTCTACCGGCAGCTGCGCAAGGCGCTGGAGGATGGTAAGAACGAGCCGGGCGCGGCCGACTTCTACTACGGCGAGATGGAAATGCGCCGGCACGACCTCGAGGCGCCCCGTGGCGAACGGATGATCCTGGGGCTGTACTGGGCGGTGTCCGGGTACGGCCTGCGGGCCATCCGCGCTCTGGCGTGGCTGGGTCTGGCCATGACGGCCACCGTGCTGGCCATGATGCTGTGGGGTCTGCCGCAGGACGATCCGGACCCGGTGAGCAAGGGCAGGATCGACGGCCGCAGCGTGACCTTGACCACGAAGAAGCCCGACCCGACCAACCCGGAAGGACCGTACCGTCGGCGTCTGTCGACTGCGCGGTTCGAGAAGTCCTTGAGAGTGGTGGCCAATTCGGTGATCTTCCGTGCCTCCGGACAGGACCTGACCACCGCCGGAACGTACGTCGAGATGACCACCCGCCTCGTCGAGCCGGCTCTGCTCGGGCTTGCGGTTCTTGCCGTGCGCAGTCGTGTGAAGAGATGACGAGGTGTCGATTGAGAGTTCAGTGGTCCTTCGGGCTCTTCGCGGCAGGAGCCATCCTGGTCTTCCTCCCCAGCGTCATCGCCTGAGCGACAGAAGGCCATGCACAAGACCCCGGGCGTTGCCATGACAGCCCCGGGCTGTTCGAGAAACCAGACACCGATCCAGCGGAAATCGTCGACATCGAAGAACTGGAAATGATCGAGGCTCTGCAGGAGGCATCTGGTCCCAGCCTGCTCGACATTCTGCGCAGCAAGCAGTCCGGCAGCTTGCGCAACGCCGCTGTACGGGACCATATCCTGCACGTCATGCGACTGCAGCCTGAGCTTGTTCCGCTTTGACGGACACCATTGGTGTGGTGGTCAGGCTGCGAGTGTGGTCTCGTATTCGGCGGGACTGCGGTAGCCGAGGCTGCTGTGCAGACGGTGCAAGTTGTACCAGCCCTCATGAAGTCGAAGATCGCAGTGCGGGCGGCGGCCCGGCTTGGCCAGGGGCCCGTGTCGAGCAACTCCCGTTTGATGGTGGCGAAGAACGACTCGGCGAGCGCGTTGTCCCAGCACTGCCCGGTGCGGCCGACGGACAGACGGACATCGAACTCCGCTGCCAGAGCGGCGAATTGCTGACTGGTGTACTGACAGCCACGATCCGAGTGGAAGATCACCGGCCGGGTGGGACGACGCCTTCGGCAGGCGGACCCGAGAGCGTCCGCGACCAGTTCGGTCCGCAGGTGGTCGGCGGTGGACCAGCCGACCACGCGGCGGAAGGCGATGTCGATGACGGCGGCCAGATAGAGCCAGCCCTTCTCGGTGGCAACGTAGGTGATGTCACCGCACCAGCGGGTGTCGAGGCCGTCCGGGTGGGGAGCGAAGTCCCGGACAATGAGGTCGGTAGGTGCAGCCGAGGCAGGCGGCGGCGTAGTAGGAGTTGCGTTCCTGGGCGGCGGTGTAGACGAGAACGATCGCGCCCTCCCCCTCTCCCAGGATGTTGCGGTAGCGCTGGACGACGGTCGTGCCGTCCGGCGTCCAGGTCGCCGGTCCTGCACGCCGGGGCGGCGGGCGAACAGGCTGCTGAGTGTCACGGGTGACTTTTCCTTCGGGATGGTCGTTGGTCAGGCGGCCCGCCGGTGCGTGGCCGGGGAGGTCATGTAGGTATCGGGGCTGGGCTCGAAGCCGTGGTGGCACGGGTCGCAGCAGCCCTGGGTGCGCAGCGGTACTGGCACAGAGCACTTGTTCCGCAGCTGTCGTATTCCGGAGCAAGAAGGTCCGTCAGCCCCTTCGCATGGCCCTGGGCTGTGAGAATTCGCTGGTCGAGACCGGGGCCCGTACAGGATGCTGCAGGCGTGATTGAGCGAGAAGCCGCGGTTCAGGCTGTCGAAGAACAGCTGGAGCGCGACTATCAGAAGTGGCGAGCTGCGGGTGTGGACGCGATGCGCATGGCTGTGGTCCATGTCGAGGAGCACGAGCTGGTGTGGATTGTCTCCTGGCAGTCCGAGGAGTTCGTACGCACTCGGAACTCGGAGTTCATGCTGGCCGGCAATGGGCCGTACTTGGTCGACCGTGTCGACGGAGGACTGCACCAGATCGGCGTCGTCTCCGCGGTAACCGGAGAGTGGGAGGTCGACTACCGAGCCCGTATACGTGGGCTGCCGGTACGCACCGCAGTAGACGATCTACACGATGCGATACGCGGAGTCGCCGCTACGCGCGGACGCATGCATGCTGTGCGGGCCCTGCGCCAGAGGCTGCCGGTACTGTCGCCTGCGGAGGCCATCGAGTACGTGAGCGCGTTGCTGGACGGTGATGCACCAGCGCGCCTCGTGGCCGTCGCCACCAAGGAACTCGTGGAGCCTCTCAACCCGGTGCTTGCTGTGGAGACCATTCGACATGGTGCGCCCCGTCAGACCCACTGACTGTGGGCTGCAAGCCCGAGTCGGCGCCTTGGACGGTGTCCTGGCTGGCCGGCTGTGGAACGTCACGTAATTCCCCATCAGCAGCGTCAGCTTCCCCAGCCAAACATTCGAGCATGGCGACGGGTGCCGTCTGTGCTCTCGCCCCAATAATCACTGAGACGGCCTGCGGCAACCTCCGTATCTTGGCGCCATGACGGACGAGGGAGAGCCGAGGCTCTATGTGAACCGCTGGGGCGACACGTCGGACCCGGCCCCAGGGCAGCGCGGGTCCTACAGGGACATCTGCTCGTGCTTTGACCAGTCCAGGCCTCATCCGCGAGCCCGAGTTGGATTTCACGCCGAGCGGCAGGACACCTCCGCTCCGGGCTGGCAGCACCTGCTGGAGCTGATCGACGAGGCCGCCGCCGACAGGCGCGAAGAGTTCCGTCCCCTCACCGTGCTCAGCCCAGAAGAGCGGCGGCAGATCATCACCCTGCCACCGAGCATCGCCAGGCTGACGGCGGTCAAGCACCTCGTGCTCTACGGCAGCAATCTGGTCCGGATCCCGCCCGAGATCGGGGCCATGACCAGTCTGGAGGAGTTCACCCCCTACACCTCCTACCGGCTGCACTGGTTTCCCTACGAAATCACCCGATGCCGGAAGCTGACTCGCAGCACGGTGAGCACGCGCGCATTGTTTGGCAACTACAAGATGCGACCGCCGTTCCCGCAGCTACAGCCTTCCTTGGACTCCGTCGCGGACCTCGATCTGGGAAACCTGGATCCCCGGCACTGGGGCGCCACCGCCATCCGCAGCTGCAGTGTCTGCGACCGCCCGATCGAGCAGAGCAGACTCCATCAGGTGTGGATCTCACTGCGCGTGGCCACTGACGTATTGCCCCTTCTGGTCAGCGCCTGCTCATCGGTGTGTGTCGCCGCGCTGCCCGGCAGTGCTCGCGACTACGTCCCTACACCACACAAGGGCGGCCAAGTCGACCAGCCGGCATCCGACTGGGACTGACCAGCCGAACACCTCCTCGCCGCCGCTCGCCGGAGAAACAAGACCACAGCCACGTGCCTGAAGCCCGAACATCTGGGCCCGGTCAGAGACCCGACGGATGACTGGAAAGCCAGTCGGCATGCCGATCGCGCATCCGGTCCCGTTCCTCGGACGTGGCGAAGAAGACGTCGGCGCCACCGTCGTAGGGGTGGTGGATGCGCTGCATCCGGGTGTCGGTGATGAGAACTCCCGCCACCTTGTCGTCGGCGATGTCTCGGAGCAACTCGTCGATGCAGCCACGCCGCCAGGGCCGGCGCGCGGCGGAGAGGTGGCAGTACGTGCGGAACTCAGGATCAGGATCGTCCTCCACCAGCAGACTCTGCCAATACCCCGCGTCGGGTTGGAATGACGGAACCTCGGCTTCGGTCGTCCAGAGCGGAGTGATCACGTATACGTCCGCACCAGCGAACAACTCATCGAGGATGGTGTTGTAACGCTCCAGGGCAACGGTGTACTCGCTCTCGTTCTCCGCGTACCGCTTCGACTCCGGCAGGCTGTGAAAGCGCACCCAGACATCCCGATACGGGCCACGGAGTTTGTACCCAACCGGAGGGCAACTGGGCCAACGCTGCTGCCACAGCTCCGTCAAAGCCGCCTGTCCGCCTCCAGACACCCGCCGCACTCGTCCTCTCGCGTATGAACCTACCGACGACCACGATGCCGAGGCTCACCCACCAAGAGAAACCGACTTCCTGGGCTTTCTACGGGGCGCTGGGCCGTCTGACCGCTCTCCGCCCGGTCCGCACCGAGGGGGGCGGGCCGGACGGGCAGCGGTCAGGGTCAGTTCAGCGACGGCGGCTGCCGGGTGGGGGTCGTACGGCTGGTACGGGCTGGGGCGGCATGTGGATCTCGGCGTGCACCTCAGGGGCCGGGACTTCGACGTCGACGAACACGGGCCGGGTGAAGCTGATGCCGCGCAGGCGAGGACGGACAGGGCTATCCAGGCGAGGACGGCGATGCCGGCGGCGACCTGGCGGCCCGGATCGGGAGTGCCGTACTGGTGAAGAGGCAGTGTTCCAACCGTGCGCTATTCACCGGCGCAGGCGGTGGTCCAATCAGGCGGTAGCAGGCAGTCAGGCGCCCAGTGACGGGCAACTGGTCAAGGAGGGGGAGTCAGCGAGGCAATCTCGCGACCTTCCGCGGGGTGAGCGACGTGTGCGTTGATCAGGTACGCGGCCAGCGCGATCCGGCGCGTACCATGGCGAGTGGCGACCCATGCCGTCGACAATGATCTTGCGCGTCTCCGCGTCTGGTATGCGCTCGTTTGGGTGGTTCTTTGCAGCGGCTTGGGGCTGTGTGCGGCGACCTTCCTGGTGATGATCAAGATCTCCCGGTTGCTGGCCGCGCTGACAGTGGCGGACAAACCCGCCTTCCCTGCTGGTGCGCTGAGCGGCTGGCCCGGCTTCAACTTTCTCCAGGATGACCAGCGTGTTGGTGCCGTCGCCGTGTGGGCGGGTGCCGCCGGGGAGCTGAAAGTGAGCGATGGGAAGGCACTGGTCCTGAGGTGGATCAGGGCTGATTTGTTGCTGGACATGCTTGCTTTCACCCCTGCGTATGTCATCGCCATCTATCCGTGAAGCACCCACCGGACGAACCGCTGCAGATCCCCGGGCCCTCGGCGTAGGACGCGAGTGGCCCCCGCCGCAGGGCAGGGGCACTCGGTTGGGTACTGCCGCTATGGGCTACTTCAGCCCGAATGCCCGGATGATCTCCTGGCTGACGCTCAGGCCGTCGGGACCCTTGGCGGAGGCCCGCAGCGAGACGAACGAACCGGGGGTGTCCGGGGTGGAGAACTTCGCCGTCCAGCGCCCGTCGGCCGTCTTCGACAGCGGCACCTCCCGCCACGTCGCGCCATCGTCGTACGACACGGCCAGCGTGGCCGCCTCGCCCTTGAACTGCTCGCCGGCGAACCAGTGCTGGGTCTCCGCGCCCAGGCCGATCGTCAGCGCCCGGCCCCCCTCGGCGTCGCCCCGCAGGTCCGTGGGGACGTCGAGGGACAGGTTCAGCAGCTTCAGGTCGTAACGGCCGTAGTCGTTCGCCGCGTTCGGGTGGTGGGTGAACCCGTACTCGGTGCGGACCTTCGTCGAGGTACGCCAGACGTCGTCGTCACGGGTGGCCTGTGCCACCACGCGGTAGGGCTTGGTCTCGCGCGGCAGGGTGACCGAGAAGGCCCGGCCCGGCGACTGCTTGAGCAGCGTGCCGCCGTCGTAGAAGGCGATGGTGCCGGCGTCGTACTCGTCGTCGGGCATCGCACCGGAGTGGCCGCGGCCCGAGTCCGACCACATGGGGACGTTGACCTGCACCCCGCGGTTGTCGGTGATCGTGCTCACGTACCCGGGGCCGAAGCGCGGGTGGTGCACCGGGGCGAACCACTCGGCGGTGTAGGTGCGGTCGGCCCGGTAGCGGTCGTTGTCACCGCGCATCTCGTGATCGGCGAAGTAGTCGAAACCGATGCGGTGGTTCTCGTACCAGAAGCTGTCGCCGTACTGCGGGGTGACGTACTCGGTGCGCACGGCCGGGAACTTCTCGTACTCCTGCAGGCCCACGCCCCGGCCGCGGCCGATCTCGCGGACCGGGACGTAGTAGCGGAAGCCGCCGCCCAGTGTGTCCTTGTGCCCGTAGTACTTGCTGGTGATCTTCGCCAGGTCCTCCTCGGACGGGCGGTAGTCCAGCGCCCGGTCGGGGATCGCGTCCCGGTACACCCGCACCAGGTCGTAGAGGTAGTCCGGGAAGCGCTTCTGATCCACGCGCAGGATGCCGCGGCCCGACTTGGCCTCGGCGATCAGCCGGGCGCCGTCGCCAGCCCGGGCGGAGGCCACCGTGATCTCCTGGGCGCCGTAGCCCTCGTACAGGCGGCCGCGGGCGTCGTTGACGGTGACCAGCATCGCCGCGCCGGCCGCCGTCGCGTTCTGGGCGCGGGTCTTCGCGTCCACCTCGTCGCTGCGCTCGACGATCACGGCCTTGCCGCGGGCGTCGATGCCGTCGTAGTCGGCGGTGGCGCCCTTGCCCGCGTAGACGGTGGCGAGCTTGCTGCTGCCGTCCTTGTACGCGGTGCCGTTCTGGCCGGTCAGCTCTACCTCGTGGCCGCTGCCGGTCTCCGCGTCGAGGAACTCCTCGCGCAGCCGCCAGCGGGTCATGTAGCTGAACTCGCCCTTGGTGATCTCCTTGGTCGGGCTCAGGTACACGGTGTCGTAGTACGGCAGCAGCACGAACTGCGAGTCGAAGCCGATGCCACTGGTGCCCGTGCCGCCCGGGTACATACGGTGGTAGTCGAGGATCGTCTGCGAGACCTCGGTCTCCTTCGGCGCGCGCACGTTTGCCGCGTGCGCCTTGCTCGCGTCCAGCGTCACCGTCGTCGGACCGTCCACCACGGTCTCGGGGGCGGTCAGGAACGCCACGCCGAGGGAGTCGGGGCGCTCACCCGCGACGTCCAGGTAGGACCAGGCGGTGTACGTGCCCGGGGGCAGGCGCAGGGTCGTCTTCCCCGGGACGAGCACGCTGTAAGGGGCCGACCTGCCCTCCCAGGTGAGGGCGATGACGCCGGTGGCGGGCTTCCCCGCGCGGTCCTTCAACTCCAGCGTGTAGTCATACAGCTCGCGCTCCTTGTACAGCGCGAAGCCGGTGTGCGCGACGACGGCGCCGCCGCTGCTCGCGACGACCTGGCCCGAGAAGGACGTGTTGGCCGGCACGTTCGCCGGGTCGAGGGTCAGCTTTACGTCGGCGGTGCCGCCCGCGGGGACGGTGACCGTGTCCACCGACAGGGAATACGCCGCGTCCTGGGTGTCCAGCGCCAGGTCCAGCGTGATGTCCGCCGTGCCGGTGTTGCGGTAGGTGATGGTGCGCTCGGTGGCCGTCGCGTCCGCGTGCGGCCACTTGTAGACGGCGGCGGGAACGGAGCCGGTGGCACCGATGGTGGTGTCCAGCGTCGCCGGGACGTCGAGCCGGCCGGTACCCATGGAGTACGGGCTGTGCGCGTCCAGCTTCTTCGACGTGGACATCAGCGCGTCCTTGATGCGCCGACCGTCCCAGTCTGGGTGGCGCTGCTTGAGGATCGCCGCGGCGCCCGCGACGTGCGGGGTGGCCATCGAGGTGCCGTTCATCGAGCGGTACATGCCGCCCGTCCAGCCCGGCACCGCCTGCGAGGCGGCCGCGCTGACGCCCACACCCGGCGCGGAGATGTCCGGCTTCAGGGCATAGGAGCCCGTCAGCGGGCCCTGGCTGGAGAACGAGGCACGTTTGTCGGTCTTGTCCACCGCGGCCACCGTCAGCGCCGCGGCGGCGGAACCCGGAGAGCCGATGGTGCCCGGGGAGGAGCTGTTGCCGGCGGCGACGACGAACAGCGGACCGCCGTTCGCAGACAGGGCGTTGAGCGCCTGCGACTCCGGCGTGTTGCCGTCGTCGCCGACCTGGGTGCCCAGGCTCATCGACACGACGTCGGCGCCCTGCGCCTTCGCCCACTCCATGCCCTCGACGATGCCGGACTCGGAGCCGTAGCCGCTGTTCGCGAGCACCTTGCCGACCAGCAGGTCGGCGCCCGGCGCCACGCCCTTGTTGGCGCCGCCCGAGGCCGCGCCGGAGCCGACGACCGTGGACGCGACGTGCGTACCGTGCCCGTGCCCGTCGGTGACCTCCTCACCGGGGATGAAGCTCTTCGTGCCGACGATCCGGTCCTTGACGTCCGGGTGGTTCGGGTCGATGCCGCTGTCCAGTACGGCGACCTTGGTGCCCGTACCGTCGAAGCCCTTCGCCCACGCCTGTGGGGCGCCGATTTGCGGCACGGACTCGGCGAGGTTCACCTTCACGCGGCCGTCCAGCCACAGCTTGCCGATCCCGCCGTCCAGCGTCCGCGCGTTCGCCCCGGCGGGGGTGACGGCGTCCCAGAAGGCGCGCGCCCGGCCCTTGTCCGCCTTCAGTGCCGTCGCGCCGATCGACTCGAGCGTACGGACCTTTGCAGCGCCCTTCGGGGCGGCAGGGGGCTGTGCGGAACGGGACTTGGGAGCTGCGGCGATCAACGGGATGCCGTCCGCGTGCGCGTCGTCCAGCTGCATCGCTGCGAGGTCGGTGATATTGAACAGCCGGTGGTCGACGCGGTCGGCGGCCAGCAGCGGCAGCAAGTCCGCGGGCAGTACGTAGGTGTCCTCGCCGTAGCGTTGGATGTGCACCCCGCCGGTCGCGCCCTCGGGGCGGTCGACGGTCACCACGTCGTTGCCGCCGGCGATCTCCTGGTAGTGCACGACGTCACCGGTGATCAGCGTGATGTCGTAGGACTCGGTGCTGCCCTGCCGCGATGCTTGTGCCGCGCCCGTCGTGCCGGCGTTCGCCGTGCTCTGGGGCAGCAGCAGCCCGCCGCCGAGCGCGATCGCGGTGGCGGTCGCGGCCAGCGCGGACCGCCGTCTCGATGCAAAAGTCATGCCGGGATCTTTACGGAGCGTTCACCTCCGCACATCGGCCCACGGGCGGCGGGTAGCCGCCATGGCGGCTACCCGCCGATGCTTCCTGACGTCCAGCTGCACCAGGAACTTCTTCCCCAGCGGATGCCGTACTGCCAGCGCCAGCAGGCTGCGTACCCCGCCGGGTAGACCGTGCCGCGCAAGGCCTCCTCGGGCCCGCGTACGGAAGGGAGCTGAGGCCGTCCCCTCCGAGCCGGATCGGCATGGCGCTGGCTGAGTACCCCGCTTGAAAGGCTGCGGCCTGTCGGCGGTCACGCAATTCGGCTCTGTCGAGGATCTTGTGACGTACCCAGTCCGAACTGGGCATCTACTGGGTGTGCGGTTCAGGGGATTTGGGGCGGCTGCTACCGCATTTACTGATCGTTTCAGAATGCCGTCCTACGGAGACGCTGGCGGCCCCATGGAACAATCCGTTTATTCTCGGGCTCAGGGGGACTCTGTATGGAACGGGTTGGGGCTGCGCGAGACCTCGTGCTCGGTTACGTCCGCGCTCTGAAGGCGATCGATGAGGCCATGAAGGTGGCGATCCCCTCGCTTGAGCGACTGGCGGACATTGTCGGCCTGGCCCGTTCGCGCCAGATCAGCCGGAGTGATCACATCGGCACCTACTCCTGCAAAGTTCATGGGGCAGGGTGCCGCTTCGTGAGCGACAACGGCACTGAGGTCGATGTGGACTTCGCAGCCGACGGGAGCGAAGTCTTCGACCTCTGGCGGCTGCGCGGGTACGGGCTGAGCCTGCCGGAGCCTCTTGACGTCACGGATCACGAGATGCGGTCCGCAGTGCGGTCGCTGCAACCGCTTCTGAACGAGGTGCGGCCGGGGTGGTTCAGCGTAGCCAACTGATCGCTTCAGGATGCGGTTCGTAGGCGGCGGAGGCATATGAGGCCGCAGGCCAGTTCGAGCAGGCCCTGGTGGAGATCGGCGCGTCGTTCGTAGCGGGTGCGGAGCCGTTTGAACTGGTGCAGCCAGGCGAAGGCGCGCTCGACCACCCCATCGCACCTTGCCCAGTCCGGAGCCATGGGCGACGCCGCGTCGGGCGATCAAGGGTTTGATGCCGCGCTTCCACAGCAGGCGGCGGTACTTGTCGAAGTCGTAGCCTCGGTCGGCATACAGACGCCGGGGTTTGCGGCGGGGGCGTCCCCGAAGTCCCCGGATCGATGGGATGGCGTCCAGCAGAGGCAGGAGCTGGGTGACGTCGTGCCGGTTGCCGCCGGTGAGCGTGACGGCGAGTGGGGTTCCGTGCCGGTCGACGATCAGGTGGTGCTTCGAGCCGGGGCGGGCGCGGTCGACGGGCGAGGGGCCGACGTGATCCCCCTTTGAGAGCCCGGACGTGCGACCCGTCCACGGAGCAGTCGTCCAGGTCCAGCAGGCCCGCGTGGCGAAGCTCGGTAAGCAGGGCGGCGTGCAGGCGCGGCCACACGCCGGCCTCGGTCCAGTCCCGCAGCCGGCGCCAGGCCGTCACACCGGAGCAGCCCACCGTCCCCGCGGGAACATCACGCCACGCGACACCGGTCCGCAGCACGTACATGACGCCTGCGAGTGCCACTCGGTCGGGAACGCGCAGCCGCCCGGGGTGGCGACGGCGCCGTTCGGGAGTGGGAGGCAGCAGCGGGGCCACCCGCTCCCACAAGTCGTCAGGAACAAGATCAGCACGCACTCCGGACACCCTGCCGACCAAGATCGTCCAGCACAAGACCCGCGGCTCAACTCATTCTGAAACGATCAGTAACTCACCTGGGAGCCCGCGACTACGACACAGCCAACGGACGGTTCATCAGCGTCGACCCCATCCGCGACTGAAAGACCCCCAGCAGATCAACGGCTACGCCTACAGCAACAACAACCCCGTCACCTTCTTCGACCCCACCGGCTGATCCTCGCCTGCGGCAGCGGAGAGCCCGCGTGCCCGAGCGGGCCCAAGGGACCCCCGGTGAACGTGGAGCCCACTGCAGGCACTACCTCCTCTGGCGGAACGACTAGTACCGCGGGCACAGCACCCACGGCGCCGTCAGGCCGCGCTCAGCGAACAGCGACTCCAACGCCGCACGGCGCCGGGCGTACGGCCAGCCAGTGAGGTCGGCGCCTGCGTGGACCAAGTCGAAGGCCAGGAAGTGCGCCGGCCACTCCCGGGCCGCCTGAGCGGCAGCTGCTGCCCCGCGCCGGTCGAGCCGTTGTTGCGGCCGCTCGAACGCCGGCCGGTCCCGCTCCCACACCACCAGCTCGCCATCGAGCCCGGTGTCCGCCGGTACCCGCGTGAGGGAGGCCGCGCGGATCTCGGGGAACGAGGCCGTCATGTCCGTGCCGCGCCGTGAGCGCAGCAGCACCCGCCCGCCCGCGTACGCGAGCTGGGCACGGTAGCCGTCCCACTTGGGTTATGCGCTGTTGAGCTGTCCAGGAGCCATTGTCCAGCGCCATGTCGATCACGGGATGGCGGGTGCACTTCACTCGCCGAGACCTGGTGTGGTCGCAGGAAGTGACCCCGTTCATGCGGGAGTTCAGCGCGCTGTTTGTTGGTCTTGATCAGCGGTTGGACGACTTGGGCATACCCGAGGGGCAGCCGTTCCTGATCAGTCCGGCGGGCGACTGTGACGTGGAACTGAACCGCTACTTCTCCGTGTTGCTGGCGTCCTTTCCGTGGAGGCGCGGCACCGAGATGGCTCCAGCGTTCCCGGAGACGGATCAACGCCCTCCGCATGGTGTCGCGGGTGTCTACTGCTGTCATGCCATCAGGCCTTCCGGGAATCGCGGTGGGGCTGTCGGCTACTGCTCACCCAGGCTGGTGGCGTGTTGATCCACCTCGATGTCCGAGCGTTGTATGCCGGTGAATCGGGTGGGCCGGAAGGACCGCAGGAGGTCCTGTTCCTGATCGGTTGTGATCTCGGTCGCGGTCAGCCGCCCCAGGATCGGCGCCAAGGTGACCCCGCTGTGCGAGACGAGGCAGTAGATGCGGGACTGCGCGGAGGCATAGCCGGCGACAGTGTGGCCGTCTGCGGGCAGTGACCGGAAGCCGACGCGCAGGTCGATCTTCGGTGCCCGGCTCGGGTCGGTCAGCAGTGTGGAGAACCGCCGAACGAGGGTGCTTGCCAGGTCCCCGTCCGCGGACGGAGGGTCTGCCGGATCGACGTCACCGTTCAGATCGAGAGCCTGCAGCACAGTATGCCCGTCGGCCGTGGGGCGGAGGTTGAGGCCGGGGCTGTGGATCACACAGCGCAGGTCGAGTTCCGGGGACCTGGAGTAGCCGAGCAGACCGACGGTCTGCGCTCCGCGACCGACATCCGTCACCATGGGAATGTCGATCCCGGCCCGTGCGGCGAGCCGTTCTGTCCAGCGGCCTGCCGCTAGGACGACTCGATCGCCTGTACAGACCCGGCCTCCGGCCAGGGTGACGGACACTCCGTCAGGCCTGTCATCGATGGCCACGACCTCGCCGATCGCGAACTTGGCTCCGTGCTGCTCGGCATCCGCCAGCAAGTTGCCCACGAAGAGATCCGGCAGAACGTATCCCTCGCTGGAGAAGTGCGCGATGGACGTGATGGTCGCCGGGATGCGGAGCTCGCCTGCGATCCGAGTTGCTTCGTCCGGCGTGACCCAGTGTGCGGGGTAGCCCAGGGACTGCAGTCGTTCCACGTTGTCGGTGAGCCGCTGCTGGCTTGCGGCGTCCGCCCACTGCAGCGCCCCGCTGGGGAAGTACGACGGCGCGCCGCGCAGTTGCTCGGCGAGCCTGGCGTGCTCCTCCATCCCCGCGAGGTTCAGCCGGTGGTAGTCCGGGTCGAGCTTCCGGCTGGAGTTGGTCCAGGCGAAGGTGGTCGCGGTCGTACCGGTGCCGGCTCCCCACTGATCGAGCAGGAGAACGTCCACGCCGACGACGGCAAGGTGCCTCGCGACGCTCACGCCCAGCACGCCGGCACCGATGACGATGATCTTCATTGTTCACGCACTTCCTTCCTGGCAGCCACACGCTGCTCATGGGGCAGGGACGGGAAGCTCCAAGAAGAACTCGGCGGTTCCCGGACGGACGAGGGTCGTGACCACCTCGACGGTGCTTCCGTCATCGGCACGCAACTCCCTGCGCCTCATCAGCGCGGGTGTTCCGATCTCGCTGTGCAGCAATGCGGCGTCGTGGTCGTCGATGGTCACCGGGTCGAGGTAGAGCCGGACCGCATCGATCGGTACTCCTCTGCGCTGGAGATACGGGAGGGTGACGAGGTCTTCGAGGTTCTCGTTCAGCAGGTCGGGAGCCGCTGCAAAGAGAACGACGTGCCGCTCGACCGACTGTGGCTCCTCGCGCACGTCGAGCTTGCGGCGGACCAGTTCCACTACGGCCGTGTCGGCGGAGGCGCCAGGGAGGGCCAGGATGGCATCGGCGGCCCTGACGATCCGCGCGGAAACGACTTCGTGTCTGCCCGGTGCGCCTTTTGCGGCTGCCGCGGGGGTAACGAAGTTGAGCAGATTGATCTGCCGCATCACGTCTGCGACGAACGTCCCGTGGCGCCGCCGGCGGACCGCCAGCCCCGCCTCGGCCAGGTCGTTGAGGACGCGTTGGGCCGTGGCACGGCTGACGCCGTGCTGGGTGGAGAGGTCCTTCTCGGTTGGCAGTCGCACACCGGGAGGCAGATCCCCGGCCCGGATCTTCGCTTCGATCTCTCGCCTGATCTGTACGTAAAGTGGCACGGTCATGGTTAGACCGTACATTCAGTCAATTGACTGGTGATGGCGAGCTGACCAGCCAGTTCTCCGGCGTCCGCGCCTTGTTGGCGGGGCGCTGTGACCCCGGAGACGAGCCGGCGCGGGTTCCTTTGGAGCGTTCCGGAACGCCGATGACGAGTGATCGGACCCGCCTCCGCCGATTCGCGGAGGACGCGCAGGGCCCCCCGGCGCGGCCGCCACCGTACCGACGGTGGAGATCCTTTTCAGTCGGCAGTCGAGTGCCAGGGGGCTGGGCCTTGCCTGATTCGTCATGTCGATCTCCCGCCTGGCTGCGCGGCGAGCAGCGCCGCACAACTAGACCGTACAATCAGCGAATTGACCGGTCAATAGCAGGTTCGCCAAGGAGCTATTCATCAGCCACCCTCCTGAGAAGAAGCCGGTGCCAACAGGACCGGATTGGCAGCCGGTGCAACGCGCCCGGGCTGCCGATCAACGAGGTCCTGATCACCTGGTCCTGTGGGTCCTTCGTCCCCCGCAACCGCGCTTTCGCGGCGACCGAGGGAAGCGCGCCGGATTGGACGAAAAGGCCGAGGTCTGGTCCGAGGTGTGACGCACCGTTGGACGCGGCCAGCCATATCCCGACGCCGCCGCGTGCTGCAGCGGCCAACTCCTGCCGTACCGAATCCGAAAAGCCCAGCTCGCGCTCTGTCTCGGACAGCGGACAAGAACAAACCCTGCCCATAACTTCGGCTCGTACTGGAGTGAGCCGGGCAGCGTGCCGTCGGGCGGCAGTGCTCGCCGGGCTTCGGCAAGCATCGGCTCGATCGGAGGCGTCAGGACCACACAGCCACATCTACGCCGTACCGGCTTGGCCCGCGCGCTGAGCGGATCCGACCAGATGCACGGGCCGGACGGTGTCGGCCTCGGTGGCCCGGGCGGCCGTCTCCTGCCAGTGCCCGGAGTTGTCCCGGGGCAGGGTGGCGGCGAGGGCCGACTGTGGCCTGCAGCGATAGCTGGACAGAAAACGTCGGGAAGCCCCTTGGTGAGCGCCCGATGCTCAACGGTGGTTGGCCATTTTGCTCAGGGACAGCTGGTCATCGCGGCCTCAGCGAAAGAACTCGCGGGCGCCGCGGAGCCTGGTCCGCAACCGCTCCTGCGTTGCGCCGCTGTCGAGGCGTACGTCGAGGGCCCCAGGCAGGGAGGAATCGGCTCGTCGCCCGGCGGGCAGCCGCGCGCCGTCAAGACCATCGCGCCGGGCGATCAGCCGGGTTTGAGCAGGGCACACCGACAGCGCCATGATGGGGCCGTTCGAGTAGCCCCGTTGCGGTGGGAGCAGCAGATGCGGCCAGACGGGAAGACGGCCCCGTCCGATCTCCAGTTGAAGATCGTGCTGCACGGTACGAGACCGCCCCTGTGGCGGCGCCTTGTGCTGCCGTCCGACACCTCGCTCGGGACGCTGCACGACGCCATCCAGGTCGCCTTCGGATGGCACGGTGGCCATCTGCACCTGTTCACCGACGAGTTCGGCCGGGGGTACGGTGATGCGGCCCGACTCACCGACATCGGTCCCGGCTTCGGCCGCGGGGTCGGTGACGAGTACGCCACCGCGCTCGGCGACGTGCTGGCCGAGGAGGGAGCGCGGTTGCACTACGTCTACGACTTCGGCGATGACTGGGAGCACAGGATCACGCTGGAGAAGGCGCTGCCGCGTCCGGCGGGCGCGGAGCGGACGGTGCGCTGCGTCGGCGGGCGTCGCGCCGATGTACCGGCCGAGGACATCGGCGGCGTGTGGGGACTGGCCGAGGTGCTGGAGTTGCTCGAGGCCCCGGACAAGGCCGGGCACGGCCCTCACGGGGAACTCGTCGCCGAGCTGCGGGCGGCTGGTTACGACCCGGCGGCCTTCGACCGGGACGGGATGACCGCGCGGCTGGCCCAGTTGACGCCGGACATGGTGTCCGGTACAGCGAAGCCCCCGGCCCGTGATCGGACCGGGCACTGCGGCGTCCGTTGGCTGACCGCCGAGGACGTGGCGCCGTGTACCTGCGGGCAGTGCCCGGTCGGCGCCGGAGTCGACGAACCGGCCGAGGGTGTGCCTGTGCTGCGCCCGGTGACCTTGGCTCCGCAGGAGGACCTTGTCGCCGCCGTGCGGGGTGTCCCGCTCTTCGACGCGGCGCTGCGGCTCGCCGCCTGGTGCCGCGAGGGACGGCAGGTCACCGGCGGCCGCGTGCTGCGGCCCGCGCTCGCCCGTGAGGCCGTCGAGGAGCTCCAGCTGTGGAAGCTGGCCGACGGCGACTCACCGTACGCTGATGCCGTCGGGCGGGCTCGTGCGTTGAAATCGCTGCGCAGCGCCAAGGACGTGGCCGTTCTCGACGATCCATGGCGGCTCGCCGTGGACGGCGGGATGATCACGATCAGCGGGGGCCGCGCGTGGGGTGGCGCGGCGACCGACTTCGCCGACGAGGACCTTCTGGAGTTCTGGGCCGCCACGATGGGCGATTTGCTGGAGGAGATCGGTGAGACGGGGGTGCTGGACGGGTGGCACGGTGAGCTGGGCGAGCTGACAGCCGGGATCGCCGACGGACTGGTCGGGCTGCTGTACAACGCCCCGGACGACGCCTGGGCGGATGTCGACGACCTGCGCGCCAAGGCCCGTGAGGCGGGCGAGAACGGGCCGGAGTTCGATCTCTTCCAGGCGCTGTTCGCGGCGTCCTTCCGGCAACTGGGGAAAGAGCTCACCCTGCTGGGCGCGGTGGAGTACGAGCCCGGTGATGGCGACGATCCGGCCGAGCAGGCTCTGCGCACACTCCTGAACGCCGCGGGCGGACAGGAACTGGGCAGTTCAGGAACTTCGGCGGCGGCGTCGGACCGGTCGCGGGACGACAGGCGCGGGGACCGCATGCGGCTCACCCCGCTCGGCCGCTACGGGCTGCGTGCCTACCTGATGGAATGCGGTGTGCCCGCGCCGCTGCTCGGTGAGTACGCCGAAGCGGACGCCGACGCTCTGCTCCAGGGGCTCCGGGGCCACTCCCCCGAGGAGATGCGCCAGGAGGTCGAAGGGTGGCTGCGCCATCGCTCCGCAGCCGATGCCGCGGTGGGCCTCCTGGACGCCTGCGCGGGGAACGACCCCGAGGCCGCGGCGAAGCGCGCCGTGGCCCGGCTGGTGCTGGCCGGCCTCGACGACCCCCGGGCACTGCGAGTACTGCGGAAGGCAGCGGACTCCGACGTCGAAGGATGCCGCCAGGTGGCCACCGCGACCCTGGGTGCGCGCTCCGGACAAGAGGCCCGTGTTGACCCGGCGCGGGCGGAGGCGGCCGGGTTGTGGCTGTTCATCGACGGGCTCTCGCTCTTCGTCACTGCCCAGGAGGGCGAGGAGCTGGTCCGCGGCTTTCTGGAGCACCGGACCACGATGCCGGAGGCCCTCGGGCATCGGGTGGACGACCTGTGGCGAGTGGAGCACCCGGCCACCGCCCAGGTGCTCGCCGAACTGGGTGAGGGCCTGCGCGGCGTGGACAAGCAGCTCGCCAAACGCATGCGTGCCGCGGCGAACAAGGCGCGCTCGCGCCGGTGACGACGGGCCCGAACCCCGCTGGTGGATGAGGTGCGAGGCGCGGTGGGCACTGCTGGAAAACGATGGGCGGAAGAGAGTGGCACGAGTCGTCGTACGTGAGCCGAGCACCGGCACGAGGAGTACGCCGCCTCTGGCCGTGCCGGAGGCAGCCGCCTTCGCGAAGCGTCTGCTCGACGGCGGCTGGGCGGCGGTGTTCCTGCCCGGCGAGCTGGCCCGCTTGGGGCGGCTGCTGCTGTGGCAGCCCGTCGGGGCAGCCGCCGCCGACGGCACGCCGCCCGCGGGCCTCGGGACCGAGTTGGTGGAGCTGGTGCTGCCGCACGGCCGCTCGGTCAGGCGGCGCAAGGTGGAGGGCTACGCCCTGCCCGCCGCCGTCGCCGTGGCCGCCCTGTCCGGGGGACAACCGCCGCATCCGTCCGCCGCCGCCTGGCAGGCCGCCGCCCGCCTGTCGCTGCGGCTGCTCGCGGACGGCCGTCTCCACCCGGCCCTCACCCCTGCCGGCTACGACACCTGGCAGGCGGGCCCCTTCACCGCCGCCCAGCGTCGGACGCTGGACGCCCTGGCCGCCGCCTTCCCACCCCACGCCCACTGCCTGCCGGAGCCGGGTTCGGCCCCGCTGCGGATCACCGAACCGGCCGCGCTGGTACGCCAGTTCTGCGACACGGTCGCCGATGAACTGACCCGCACTCCGGCCGCACCACTCGCGATGGGAGCGCTGCCGTACGCCTGGCGCGAGACACGTGCCGTGCCCGCCCTGCGCGCGTGGGCCGAGGAGACCGCCGCCGCCTTCACCGCCGACGTCAGGGTTTCACTGCGGGTCGACGTACCCGAGGGACGGCGCCGGCAGTTCCGAGCCGTCCTGCAGTTGCACACCGCGGCGGATCCGGCGCTCGTGGTGGAGGCCGCACGGCTGTGGAGCGAACCAGCCGAGACCGAGCGTCTGCTCGGCCCGCGCGCCGCGACCGAGACGCTGCTTGCCCTGCGCCGCGGCGCCCGCGTCTGGCCACCGCTGGGCCGGCTGCTGAAGGACGCCGCTCCGGACCAGCTGCGGCTGACCGACGACGAGGCGTTCGACCTGCTGGGCGACGCCACCGACACCCTGCGCGCCGCCGGTATCGACGTGCACTGGCCGCGCGAGCTGGTCAAGGCACTCACCGCGGTCGCGGAGATCGGGCAACGCACCGCGCCTGGCTCCAGCGCGGGCGGCCTGCTCGACGCCGACACCCTCCTCGACTTCCGCTGGCAACTCTCGCTCGGCGGCGAACCGCTTACCGAGGCCGAGATGGACGCCCTCGCCGAGGCACGCCGACCCCTCGTGAGACTGCGCGACCAGTGGGTGGTCGCCGACCCGAAGCTGGTGGCCCGCGCCAGGCGCCGCCGGATGGAACCGCTCACCCCCATGGAGGCGCTGGGCGCCGCGCTGACCGGCGAGGCGGAGCGCGATGGGGAGACGATCGCCTGCGCGGCGGTGGGGGCACTCGGCGACCTCGTCGCCTGTATCCGCGACCCCGAATCCCGCACCCCCGCCGCCCAGCCCGCCGCCCTGAAGGCCACGCTGCGCGACTACCAGAAACGGGGCCTCGCCTGGCTCGCCGAGATGTGCGAGCTCGGTCTCGGCGGCTGTCTCGCCGACGACATGGGCCTGGGCAAGACCATCATCCTGCTCGCTCTGCACCTGCACCGCCAGACCGACCCCACCACCGCGGGACCCACGCTCGTCATCTGCCCTGCCTCCCTGCTCGGCAACTGGCAGCGCGAGGCGGCCCGGTTCGCGCCGGCCACGCCGGTGCGCCGCTACCACGGCGGCGACCGCCACCTGAAGGACCTGACCGGAGACGAGATCGTTCTGGTCACCTACGGAGTGCTGCGCCGCGACCGGGAGGCCCTCGCCGAGAACACCTGGTCGCTGATCGCCGCCGACGAGGCCCAGCACGTCAAGAACCCCTACGCCGTCACCGCCCGTGCACTGCGCGCCCTGCCCGCCCGCGCCCGCGTCGCCCTCACCGGCACCCCCGTGGAGAACAACCTCTCCGAACTGTGGGCGCTCCTCGACTGGACCACCCCCGGACTCCTCGGCCCGCTGACCGCCTTCCGCGACCGCCACGCCCGCGCGATCGAGTCGGGCGAGGATCCGCAGGCTGCCGAACGCCTGTCCCGTCTCGTACGGCCCTTCCTGCTGCGCCGCAGAAAGTCCGATCCGGGGATCGCGCCCGAACTGCCCGCCAAAACCGAGACCGACTGTGTCGTGCCGCTGACCGCCGAGCAGGCAAGCCTGTACGAGGCGGTGGTCCGCGAAACCATGGCGAAGATCGCCGAAGCCGAGGGCATCGCCCGCCGTGGCCTGATCCTGAAGCTCCTCACCGCGCTGAAGCAGATCTGCAACCACCCCGCCCAGTACCTGCGCCAGTCCACACCACTGCACGGCCGCTCCGGCAAACTGGCGCTGCTCGACGAACTGGTCGACACCATCACCGCCGAAGGCGAGTCGGTGCTGGTCTTCACCCAGTACAAGCAGATGGCGACCCTGCTGGAGAAGCACCTCGCGGAACGCGGGGTCCCCACCCTCTTCCTGCACGGCGGCACCCCCGTCACCGCGCGCGAGGAGATGGTGGACCGCTTCCAGCGCGGCGAGGTACCGGTGTTCCTGCTCTCCCTGAAGGCCGCGGGCACCGGCCTCAACCTCACCCGTGCCACCCACGTCGTGCACTACGACCGCTGGTGGAACCCGGCGGTCGAGGACCAGGCCACCGACCGCGCCTACCGCATCGGCCAGGACAAACCCGTACAGGTCCACAAACTCCTCGCGGAGGGAACCGTGGAGGACAAGGTGGCGAAGCTTCTCGAATCCAAACGCGCGCTCGCCGACGCCGTGGTCGGCTCCGGTGAGGCCGCCCTGACCGAACTGTCCGACGCCGATCTCGCCGAACTCGTCGCTCTGGGGAGACAGTCATGAGCCCCTCCGTCCCCGGCCCGCGCCGCGCGCCCACCCGCGGCAGGCGCGCCTTCGCCACGACCTGGTGGGGGCAGGCATGGGTAGCGGCCCTGGAGAACTCCACCCTGGACGCCGGGCGACTGTCCCGCGGACGCACCTACGCCCGCCAGGGCATGGTCGGCCCCGTCACCATCGCCCCCGGCCAGGTCAACGCCACCGTCCAGGGCAGCAGGCCCCACCCCTACCGCTCCGCCGTCCAGCTGCCCGTCCTCACCGACGCCCAGTGGGACACGGTTCTCGACACCATCACAGCCCGAGCCGCGCACCTCGCCGCACTCCTCGACGGCGAGATGCCCGCCGAACTCGTCGACGACGCCCGCCATGCCGATGTCCCCCTGCTCCCGCAACCCACCGAACTCGACCCCGAATGCTCCTGCCCCGACTGGGGCTACCCCTGCAAACACGCCGCCGCGCTCTGCTACGCCATCGCCGCCACCATCGACACCGACCCCTTCGTGCTCTTCACGCTGCGCGGCCGCAGTCGCGAGGAGGTCCTCGCCCAGCTGCGCGCCCGCCGTACGGCCGCCCAGACGACCTTCACCCCACCGGCCCCGGCCGGCCTCCCGGCCGCAGGCGCCTACGCAGCCTGGACCGCCCTGGCCGAACACACTCCACTCCTTCCCGAACTCCCCGAACCGGCCCCGCACGCCACCGCACTGCCCGCCGCCCCGCCACCCGACACCGGTCTGTCCACGGCGGACCTCGAACGCCTCATGGCCGACACCGCCGCACGCGCCGCACGGCTGCTCACAGGCGACACCACGAGCCTGCACCTGACCCAGTACCAGGACGCACTTCGCATCGCCGCGAACACCCCCGGACCCGAATGGTTCCACCGCCTCAACCAGAACACCGGCGCCAAACCGACCGCGTTCGCCCGCCTCACCCGCGCCTGGCGCCACGGCGGCCCCACCGGCGTCACTGTCGCCGAACAGCCCCACACCCCCGACCCGACGGCGATAACGGCCGCCCGCACCCTCCTGACCGAGGCCCTCACCGAAATGACCACCACCCCGGTCCCGCTCAGGGCCTGGCGCAACCGCCTCACTCTCACCAATCACGGCATCCAGCTGCGCCTGGGCCCCGACGCCCGCTGGTACCCCTACCGCCAGGATGATGACGGCGACTGGTGGCCAGCGGCGCCGGCCGACCCTGACCCCGTCACGGCACTCACCTCCGTCTGGCAGCAGACCGAGGAGTGACGCGTACGACAGACCTGTGAACCCGCCGCCTCAGCCCACAAGTTCACGTCGACCAGACTCCCGGCAGTGCGGTGTCGCCGGAGAAGTTCCCTGGTGGCAGAGGTGTTCGCCGTGCCGGTCGCGTTCCGACGACCGGGCGGTACTCGATTCGCTGGTAGAGGGCGTTGCTGGTGAGGTTGGCCAGATCCGTGAACAGCACGACCTCCGTCGCGCCCCTGGCCAGCGCGGCCCGGCTCACCTAGACCCGTCCTCCGCACATGCCTCGTCCGGTTGGATCGAGGTGTGAGCGGTGTCTGGTTGTCGGTGTAGTCGTTGATGTGATGTGTCGAAGATTTCGCGTGCCAAACGGCCACGGGTGCAGCGTCCACGGATGAATGTGGAGATCGCGCCCGGGGTGGAGAGGCGTCTGGGTGCGCTGCCTGCCTCTGCCGAGTTTCTGCGCCAGCTGGACGTGGCCGGGATCGTCGACGAGCTGTGCCCGGTCCGTGCGATCGCGCATCTCACCCATGGGCAGGTCATCGAGGTGCTGGTGGCCAACAGGCTGTCCGCGCCCGCCCCGCTGGTGCGGGTCGGTGACTGGGCCCGTGAATGGGCCGTGGGGGAGGTCTTCGGGATCGAGGCGGATCTGCTCAACGGCGACCGTATCGCCCATGCTCTGGACGCGATCGCGCCCCAGCTGGACGGCATCGTCGGCAGTGTGGGAGCGAGCGCGATCGCCGAGTTCGGTATCGATGTCTCGCGCCTGCACTGTGACATGACCAGCATCTCCCTGCATGGCGCCCACGAGGACTTGGAGGATGGATTCCCGCAGGTCAAGTACGGTCATCCGAAAGACCGCAGGACAGACCTCAAGCAGATCCAGGCCGGGATCGCGATCTCCGGTGATGGCGGCATCCCCGTCTTCCACCGCGCCTACGACGGCGGAGCGGCGAAGTCGCCCAGGCCGTCGGGGCGATGACGTCCCTACGCAAGCTGGCCGCACCCCGCGACTTCCTGATGGTCGGCGACTCGAAGCTGGTCTCCTACCGTTCCTATTCAGTGAGCAGGAGTGAGTCTTGGACCCATACCTGGTCACTGCGGACACCCCGAACGGTTTTGGAGGTCCTGGTCGCCCGCGTACTCGCCGCGTCCGGCGGCACGGATCGTGTCCGTGGTCCGGGAATGCGTGGGCGGGGTCCCTCACGCCCCGGGGCGCGCCGGTCGGCCTGGACGGTCCGATGCCCGTGCACATCGCTCTGGTGTGCACGGGGCGGTGTCGTCCGTCGCCGGATCGGGTGCCCCTGGGCGCGTCGTCCGATCGCGATGCTCGCCGCATCGTGCCGGGTGGTCTTACGGGTGAGGGTGGCCATCGGCTTTTGCCAGTGCTGGGCGCCCCACTTGCTGGTGTAGGCCGGGTCCACGGCGATGATCGCGATGCCTGTGGCGTCGGCCATGGAGGCCAGCCGGGCGCGGAGCCTGCCGGTCGGCATGCCGGAGATGAGCTGCCGGAATCGGCGCTTGCGCCCGTGTTTCTCTCTGGTTTTCTCGGCCTGGAAGTCGAGGTCTTCGACCGCGATGGCCTTGACGCCGCAGATCGTGGCCCAGTTCAGCAGCCGTGTGAGGGCGTGCCGTACCTGGGCGTCGCGGTGCTGAGCGTTGCCGGACAAGTCGTAGGAGAACCGGCGCGGCTGGCCGATCGGGTTGCCGTGAGTGTCGAGGCGCCATGCGGCGAGGTGGTCGGCGTTGGTGTCCACGCCGATCACGCCATCGGCGAGGGCGGCTTTGAGTGGGATGGTCTTGGTGGGTGGGATCTGCCAGGAGGCGTCCACGTACCAGCGCCCGCGCCCCGTGTGGTAGTGGATGCGGTAGGCCACGGCCCGGTTGGCCTCTACGCGGTCGGCCCACTCCTGCCCCCGGTGCGGGAACCGCACCTGCGCAGCGAGTACGTACCGGCCGTGCTTGGCGTTCGCCAGGTCGGCGAGCGGGACTGGGAGCTTGATCGATACTTCGCCCTCGGGCGTGATGCGGATCGTCTCGTTGCCGAACCTTTTCCCCGACTCGCCGTCCGCCTGGAGGAACCAGCGCTCGGCTTCCCATTGCTTACGCCACTCGGCCTCGGTGAGCTGCGCCGCATCGAGGTTGTGGCGGGTGCCGAGCAGACGTTTACCGCCACGCACGACATGCACCCGGCCCGCTTCCCGGTCGGCCCGAACCTTCTCGAGCCGGTCCTCCAGCACATGCAGCCGTCGCGTCTTGTTAAACCACTCGTGCGCGCAGCGGTAGCCGCCCGGAGCCCGCTTGGTGCCCTTCTCCCCGACCGGCAGCGACAGCCGGTGCCGGATCGTCGTGATACCGGCTTCGAGGGACTGCACGTGTGCGGCCTGGCCGCGCCGGGCGAGCGCCCACTGGTCATGCGTGGCCTTCGTGATCGACCCTGCCCACCTGGACGACGACTCGGCCGTCAAGTCCCGCTTACGGGCCGCCCATGACTCGGTGGAGTGCTCCAGGCCGTCCATGCAACGCGCTTTGAGGTCCTTCGAGGCGAGCGAGCCCAGGTGCGCCCCCACCAAGCGCAGAACCTTCTCATCCTCGGGCGTGAGATCCTTGAGCCGGGCGCGGATCGCAACACCGGACGGGCCGAGAGCCACGAACGGCGCGGCGATCGGGCGGAGGTCAGCCATGTTCGGCGGCTTCCAGTGCCTTGCGGGCGCGATTCTTCGCCGACCTGCGCCCGTACAAGCGGGCGCAGAACGAGGTCAGTACCTCCACCATGTCCCGCACCAGGTCGTCTTCGACCTCGCCGTCGTCCAGGACCAGCAGGCGACGGCCCGTCGCGGACAAGGCGGCCTCGACAAGCTCGACGTTCATCCGGCCGAGCCGGTCTTTGTGCTCCACCACCACGCAGGTCACGTTCGGATCAGCCAGCAGACGCCGGGCCTTGGAACGGCAGCCGCTCATCCCGGAAGCGATCTCCACCTCAACACGAACGACTCGGTGACCGGCCTTCGCTGCCCACGCCGACAGCCGAGCGACCTGGCGTTCCAGATCGGTCCTCTGATCGTGCGAGGACACGCGGGCATACAGGCCCAGACCTCCGATGGCCTCGGGCGTGGTGTTCGCGTCGATGTTCACCAGGATCGTGCGTGGCCCGACCCGCTGAGCCGGTACCGGCAACACCCCCTCACGGAACCAGCGATACGCGGTCTGCGGATGCACGCCCTGCGTCTTCGCCCATTCCGTCAGATTCACGCTCTGACAACGACACTCACTCATACATGGTTACGCTCACTTACCTGACTTCCAGGACCAGCAGGTGGAGACCCCAACCTGCTGGCCTGGCGCAAGCACAGGTGCGGTTCATCGCTCCGGCGCCCGCAGCCAAGATCCCCGATGACCTGTATGCCGACCTCGACATCGAGACAGCCTCTCTGGTCGACTACACCGCCGAGCGGGACGCCGGGAAACCACATGAACAGCGCGGACGCTACCGCGTGCGAAGACACCCAGACTCTGGCCGGCCCACGCAAGAGCGACCCGCAGATCGCGGTGCGCCGGATCCTGGTCCATTCCACCGCCAACGCCACGGCCCAGCAGGCAGCCCGGGCCCGGCGCCTTCAGCAGGCTGGTGAGGAACTGGACAAGCTCCAGCACGCCTGCGGCGGCCGCTGCTACAGCACCGCCGAGAAGGTCACCGCCCGGATCGGCGTCATCGTCAGGAAACGGCGCATCGCCTCCTGCCTGGTCACCGACATCGGCGCCGACACAGCCGGACGCCTCACCCTGACCTGGCACTTCGACCAGGACATCCTGGCCCGCCAAGCCGCAGCCGACGGCTGGTACGCGCTGCTGAGCACCCTTGAGCCCGCCGAGGCCGACGCGGCGGTCTTGGTGCGCTACAAGGACCAGCCGAGGGTCGAGCGCCGCTACAGCGACTTCAAGGGCCCGCTCGCCGTGGCCCCAGTGTTCTTGCAGCACAACCGCAGGATCTCCGCCCTGATCACCGTGATCTGCCTGGCCCTGCTGGTGTTCTGCCTCATCGAACGCCAAGTCCGCCAGGCCCTCGGCGGCAATCAGACGATGCGCGGTCTCTACCCCGACAACCGGGCCGTCCGCCCAACCGGACGCATGATCCTCTACCACCTCGCCAGCCTGCAGATGCGAGCCGGAACAGCCAGCGACCCGCCAATCATTCTGATCAGCCGCGGCGTTCAAGCCCACCTCCTCGAGTTACTCGGCATCGACGAAACCCGCCCCCGCTGGCTGGAAACCTGAAACCCCATGTGCGAAGTCCAGGCCTGGAGGACGACCGCCACCGGCAGTCCTGATTCGGAGTCGGAGAGTGTATCCGGTTGCGATTCTCGGCCGTCCCGGAGGATGACTGCCACAGTGCGGGATGTGGACGACATCGCCCTCTCGCCGGTTGCGATCCTGGACACCCCGGAAAGCGACCGCCATAGGACGACAGATTCTGGTGCGACTCCCGTACTCGGAGTTTGCGATCCTCGGCCGCGCCACAGGGCGGCCGCCACGCGCCTTCCTCGCCCCAGTAGGCGACCATGCCGCTGTTGCAATCCGCGGCCGCCCTGGCGGGCGACCGCCGCGGTGTCGAAGGCGTGCCGCATCCTCAGGAGGTAGGCGGTCACGCCGACGCCCATGCCGAAGCCCTTCTGGCCCAGGCTGAAGTGCTGGGAAGCGACGACGGCCACGAGGATGCTCCAGCCGATGACGTGCAGGGCGGCGATGAATGCGAAGACGGCACCCAGCCGGGACCAGTCGGCGGCGGTGACGGAACGGCGCACGAAGGACGGCTTGCCGAAGTCCGGGTCGGTTTCGGCGCGGGTGCGGGCATGATCGGTTCCTTCCGATGAGGGCGCGGCCGGCCGCGGAGCGCGAGCTGCCACGAGAAAAGCCGTGCAGACCGGTTCAGGCCCGCACGGCTTGTTCCGTCAGACCGTTCACGCCGCCGGCGGCACGTACGGGAAGGTCTTGGTGGGCTTGGCGGTGACCGACTTCTTGCCGATGCTGAGCGTCACCGGGGTGTTGCTGGCGAAGGAGAACATCACGTCGGGCGCGTTGCCGGTGAGCGTCCGGCCGTTCCAGCGCGCGAAGCCATACGACGCCGGCGTACCGACCACGTAGGGGAGGACGTTCGGGAGGATCCGGTCCACGACCGTCCTGGCGTAGGCCTCGGGGTCCTCCGCAGTGCCGTAGGCCCGGATGACACCGGCCACCGACTCGGTGAGCGCCTTGCCGTACAGCTCGACGTCCTCGGCCGGCACGTTCTCGTTCAGACGGTCACCGAGCGTCTCGTTGTACTGGGTGAACAGCGGGTGGATCATCGGCAGACCCGCGCGGTTGATCGGACGCCAGCCGCCGGCGTCGGTGGCCAGGAAGGCCACGGCCCACACGTCGATCCTGTGGTCGTGGCCCGCGATCGGCAGCAGCTCCGCGTCGGCGACCTCCAGGACGATGGAGTGGACGGTGTGTCCCGCGAAGAGGTTCGTCGCCTCTGCGGGGTTCCAGTCGGACAGGTCGACCTTCGTGCCGTCCTGGAAGGCGTGGCCGACGGCGTGCAGGACGTCGGGCTCGATCCAGAAGGGGTCGCCCGCCTTGCCGACCCAGGCCCGGCTGCCGCCGGGAAGCTCCAGCGTCTCACCCGTACGGCCCTCGCCGAGTAGCGTGCCCTCGGCGAAGTCGTTCCGAGCGTCGGGGCCGGACAGCCGGCGCACCTCGTAGGTCTGGAGCCCGTTCGCGTCGGCCTCGCCGAAGGTGAAGCGGTACGTCACATCCTCGACCGCGTCGCCGTTGGAGTCGATCTTGAACTCGTACTTGCCCTCCGGGTGCAGACCCCGGGGGATGTCCTCCCCGGCGAGCGAGTGGCTGTGGTCGGTGACGAAGACGGTGCCCTGCTCACCTCGGAAGACATACAGGTCCGTGATGTCCAGACGAGGGTCCTGGCGGGCGATGGGGGAGTCGAGGTGGTGGGACATGTCGTCTCTCGCTTTCGTGTCGTAGCCGGTTCCGCCGTTGCCGTGGCCAGTGGGTTCGTCCGCCGGCGCACTCGGTGCGAGCCGCGCTTTGCGTTCCTCAGTCTGCTGAGACGGCGCGGGACAGTCTGTCGAGACGTCTCCAAAGAGAGCTGAGCGCCTCCCCAGGGGAGCTGTGGGGTTAACCCCACAGCTCCCGGCGGCCGCCGGGAGGACTGCCGTCACCAGGACGTTCAGGCCGACTGGTCCACTTCCCGCAGATAGAAGCGGGCCAGTTGAACACGTGACCGAACGCCCAGTTTGCTGAAGGCGTGCCGCAGATGTGTGTTCACCGTGTGCGGTGACAGGAAGAGCCGTTCCGCCGCCTCACGGTTGGTCGCTCCGTGGGCGATCAGCCGTACGACGCCCAGCTCCGCCGGGGTCAGCCCGCGCCAGCCCGCCTCCGCCGCGCAGCCCCCCGTCACCGGTCTGATGCCAAGCCTGCGCAGCCGGCTGCGCAGGCGCCCGCTCTCCTCCTGCGCCCCGCACCTGTCGTACAGCTCCAGGGCCTGTTCGAAGCAGGTCCGTGCCCGAGCGGCCGATGTCGTCAGCTCCCCCGCGTCCCTGAGCGCCCCGGCCCGGAGCAGCGGCCGTGCCTCCCCGTACAGCCCGGCGGCGTCCATCAGCCGGCCGCGATCGCCGTCGAGCAGGCCTCGTGCCTGAGCGGCCGCGGCCTGGAAGAGGGCGAGACGGGGGTTGCGCCGGGCTCGGCTCTCGGCGAACTCCACCACGGCCGCGGCGAGGTCCCGCCGCTTCGACCGCAGCGCGCCGGCGATGAGTGCGGCGAGCATGGCCCGGCCCGAGACGCCGAACAGGTCGGTGACCACGCTGGTCAGCTAGATCTGGGCGTCCTCCAGGACCTTCTCGACGCGCTGCTTGTGCCGGGCGCGTTCCTGGTTGAGGACCGTTCGCAGCCGAGTCAGGTCGCGCAGCTGCCGCACCGGCTTCGGCGGCATGAACGAGGGCCTGAGCATCCAGGAGGAAGAAGTACGGCTTCCAGTACGAGCCGGTCGCTTCCATGACCACCCGCGTGACCCCCTGGCACACCAGGCGGTCGCCCAGTTCCAGAATCGCGGCCGTGGTCGCCGGGACGTTCCACACCTCCTGCACCCGCCGCCCGGCACGGCTCTCATGGGGCAGGCGCATACACACCATCCCCGACGCCTTCGCGACATCGATCGCCACGACCCGCTCCACCAAGTCCTCGGCCCTGCCGAGTTCTTCCGGCTCCGGCACCGTCCTCACCTCGCTTCCTCGAACGGCCAGGCCAGGCGGCGGCTGCCCGTGGAGCGGGAGGGGACATCGGAAAGCTGAACGGCGTGCTCGAGCGCAACAGTGCACGGCCCCTCAGACCAGCTCCGGCATCAGACTGTGTCGCGGGATCGCTCCCCCAAGTTTCTGCCGACGTCAACGGACAGCCGCCGACCCAATTTTCACGCCTTGCAAGGCGTCACGAGGAGGGGATACGGCAACGGTGTCACAACCTCTTTCCGCAGGTCATAGTGCCGCTGCCGCCGAGCGGGCGGCGGAGCTCGGCTGTGGGGATCACCTCGCGGGGGAAGAGTGCGTCATGCGCGTGCCGGCTGTGGCTACGACCACGACTGCTACCGCCGTCAGGTCTGGGCGAAGGGCATCAAGCCGGTTATCGCCCGCCGCGGCACCGAGCATGGCTCCGGACTGGGCATCAGACGGTGGGTGGTCGAGCAGACCATCGCGCTCCTGCACGCGGCTTCCGACGTCTTCGCATCCGCGGAGCCGACCGCTTGGTGGACTGCCGCGGACCGTGGTGCTCGCTCCCTGAAGCAGCGTCCGCCACCCGTGGCGGCGGCGCCTGCTGGGCGGGACCCGGTGGGTGGGGTTAGCGTACGGGCGTGACGCGTACACATTGAGGATATTTCCGGCAGCTTTGCCCGACAGAAAGGCCCCTTCCATGCGCGCCGTCACCTATGACGCCTACGCCGCCGATAACTCCCATCTGGCGGTCGGCGAGGTCCCCGACCCCAAGGTCGGACCCGGGACTGTGCTCATCGAGGTGCGCGCGGCCGGGGTCAATCCGGTGGACTGGAAGGTGATGGCCGGAGCGCTCGACGGGCTGATGGACACGGTGTTCCCGGTCATCCCCGGCTGGGACGTCGCCGGGGTCGTCACGGCAATCGGCCCGGACACACCGGAGTTCGCGGTCGGTGACGAGGTCATGGCCTACGCCCGCAAGGACGCGGTGCATGCGGGCACCTTCGCCCAGTACGTCACCGTGTCGGCCCAGGCCACCGCCCGCAAGCCCGCCATCCTGGACTGGCCGCAGGCCGGTGGGCTGCCGCTGGCGGGGCTGACCGCGCTGCGCAGCCTCGACCGGCTCGCAGTGGGAGTGGGCGACATGCTGCTGGTCCACGGTGCGGCCGGTGGGGTGGGCTCCATCGGAGTGCAGATCGGCGTCGCCCGCGGAGCCCGGGTCATCGGCACCGCCTCCGAGCGCAACCATGACTTCGTACGCGGCCTGGGCGCCGAACCCGTCACATACGGGGACGGGCTGGCCGACCGGGTGAGGGAGCTGGCGCCCGACGGGGTGGATGCGGTGGCGGACTTCGTCGGCGGGCAGGCGGAGACGACCCTGGCGGTGCTGGGTCCCCAGGGACGCCACATCTCGATCGCCGACCCCGCCGTCGAGGAGCACGGCGGCCACTGGATCTGGGTCCGACCCGACGGCGCCAAGCTCGCCGAACTGGCCGCCCTCGCCGAACGCGGCGCGCTCACGGTCGAGATCGCCGGCACCTACCCGCTGGAACAGGTCGGCACCGCCTTCGACGCCAGCCGCGCCGGCCGCACCCGCGGCAAGCTCGTGATCACGCCCTGACCCAGGCCGCCGTCAGCCCGCGGGCAGGCCGAGGGTGACGCGGGGGGCTCGCGATGAAAGCCGGCCCCGGCACCGACCACGCCCGGCCCGCACCGCACGCACACGGCCCTCGTCATCGCCGCCTGACATCAGCCGTACGGCACCGCGCCCCGCCGACATCAATGATGCCGTTGGTTAATTCGGGGCCCGGCGTGACGTCGGCCTTCACGACCCGGTTGTGGTCGTGAAGGCCGACGTTGGCGTATGGGGTGGGTTCAGGTGTCGATACAGCCGATGGAACCGGGGGAGATCCCGGCGGACACGGTGCGGGTGTCGCGGGCGTCGTTCCCAAAGGGCAGCTTTGCGACCAGGGTTCGGGACGAGCTGGGGCCGCTGTTCGGCGATGAGGTCCCGCTGAGCTCGCAGCGGGCGTTTTGATCATGCTTGTCTGGTGGGCAGTGCCAGTGCGTTTGAGTGGTGGGTTGCTTGCTGGTCGGTCATCGCCAGGCTGACAGGTGCGGTTGCGTCAGTGACGCGGATGGGGCACAGCGGTTGGTGTGGGGTCCTCTCCGGCTGTTACCAGATGCGTTTCCACCACGGCAGCTGCTTGCGGATCTTGTCCAGCTCGGCCAGCGCGTGCTCAAACTCGGGATCCTGCCAGACGGCGGCACTGATGAGCTGCTCCCTGGCGTGGGCGCGCTCGCTGGGTGTGGCGGTTGCGGCGGTCGCCCGGCGCAGGTGTGACCTGAGCGGGCGGAACCGGGGGTCCTGTCGTAGCACGGTGCCTGTTTTCAGCATCGCCTCGGCGGCGCGGTCGCGTGCCGCCTTGAGGTCTTTGCGCGTGGGCTTCGACTTGGACATGCCGTTCCTTCTGGACGAGATGATGATTTCGCCCCACCGGTGCCGGCAGGCGGGCGGGTGGTAGCGGGCACGATCCGGCGGCGCGCGGTGTGCGCGCCGCCGGGAGGCCGGCCTCGGCCGGGGGTCCGGGGTCGGCCCGAGCCGGGGTCGAGGTCGGGGGAGTACCGGGTCCGACCCTGACCCCGGGGCTTGGGTGTGATCCGCGGGGGCCGGCGGTCACGGCCCGACGGGCCGCAACCGCAGCGGGCCGCCGCTCATGTGTGGATGGCTTTGGTCTGGAGGAACTCCTCCAGGCCGTAGCGGCCGAGTTCGCGGCCGTTGCCTGACTGTTTGCGGCCGCCGAAGGGGGCGAGGAGGTCGATCTGGGCTCCGTTGATCTGTACCTGGCCGACCTGCATGCGGCGGGCGAATGCCATGGCGCCGCAGGTATGCCTGCCACAGACGGTCGGCGTCTGCCGGGGTGGCGCCGGTGCCTGACCACCACAGCCAGACCGGCTTTGGGGTTGCTCCGCTGGGCAGGTGGTCGATGTCCAGGCGAATCACCGTCCCCTCGACGATCGGGAGGGTGCCGTCGGCTGCCGCCCAGGAAGAGCGGTGGGTCAGCTTTGGGCGGAGCCGGTTCCAGAAGCGTGCGGTGGCGGTGCCGTAGAGGCGTGTGTCGGTGACGGTTTCGGTGTCCGGCGTGCCCCAGGTGTCGGGCTGGCCGAAGACGAACTCGCTGCCGTGCCGGGGTGGTCGGCCCATGGTGTGCGGCTGCCGGGGCGGGACGGCCCTGCGCAGGACGCGGTCCGAGCGCATCCGGGCCAGCACCTGCACGGGCAGGTCACCCAGCAGGAAGGCCAGGCGGGGTGCGTCGTAGCCGGCGTCCGCGATGATGAGGATGTCCGGGTCACCCGCCTGCCACTGCCCGGCGGTGATCAGTCGCTGAAGCAGATCGCGCAGCTGCCGGCCGGTGACGGTGGCACTGTCGTCGCCGGGTGCCAGACGCAGTGCGTCCAGGGGTGCGGTCCATGAGCTGCGGCCGGGCTCGAGCACGCAGACGATCGAGTAGGGCCAGCCGGGGATGGGAATGTGCTGGTCCTTGCCCCGGCCGTAGGTGTGACACAGGATCCGTTCCGGTGAGGTGTGGGCGTCGGGCCGCAGCCAGCAGGTGATGTCGACAGCCAGGACCAGCTGGCCGTCGGCAGCCCGCGGCAGTGGCACTGCGGCCAGGGCTCGCCGCAGCCGACCGGTATCGACCCGGCCCCGGGCGAGGGCGGCATAGAGCCCGCCGTGACCTCGGCGGTGTTCGCCCACCAGCGACAATTCGGCCAGCGACCTCACCGGTCCGTCACCGCACAGCACAGCATCGGCCAACTCGAACAGCGCGTCCGAACGAGCAGTGAGACAGGAGTAGAACTCGCCCCGGAAGCGTGACAGTTCCGCCAACGCCTCCTGCCGGGCATCGTGATGCAGCAGACTCATCCTCACGGCCTTCGTGCTGGACGTGTGTGTTCCTTGGTCGGAGCACATGTTCAGACGAAGGCCGCTTCCGCGTACGGCAGTTACCGGTCCGAGTGATCAAGTTCGACGCACATTCGACGTCGGACGTTAAAGATCAAGTTAGGGTGCGGTGCTGTTGTCATGAAGGGCCGTCATGTCGAGCGCGGCGCGGATCTGGGTGAGGGACACGAAGGCGTCCCGCATGTCGATGGCGAGCATGCGGCGGCAGACTGCGAGCTTTTCTGCGATTGAGGTCTGGGCTGCCCTGTTGCCATGTGATCCGTCCGTCAGGGAGGTAGCAAATTCTGCGGTGGTCACCGCCCAGCCGATGAAAAGCATCAGCCGGTCGTCTTCCCGATCCTCGGCGTTGGCCTCACCGGGCGAGCGTGCCACGGAACCGGGCCGCAGCCGCTGCCACACCTCGGCCAGAATGGGTGCGAGTACTTCGAGCCAATGCCGGGAGTCGAACGGCAGCTGTGTCAGATCGAGGATGCGGCGCACCCGTTCGGTGGGATCTTTTCCTGTGAGCTGCAGGCGCGTGCGGGCAGCCGCGAGCCGGGTGTGCAGGTCGTCGGTGACCAGCGCCAGCAGTGGGGACGGCCGGGCCTCGGTAGCGGCGGCCGCGAGGTGACGCAGTGCACGGATGACGTCACGAGGCAGTCCAGCTCCGACTATGTGGCACAGGAGCGCCGACGGGGCTGGGATGCCCGTCAGTCGTCGTTGCAAGAGTTCTACCGTTTCCGTGGCGGTGAGGGGCTCGACGGAGATGACCTCATCCAGCGCGCTCTCGAAGGCGTCCTGGAAGGGCAGGCCGCGCTGCTGGAAGCGAACCATCGCGCTGAGCGAGACGGCAACGAGGAAATAGCAGTTGGCCAGTCCGAACAGCGTCTTGAGGTCGTTTAGGAGCCGAATCACCTCCTCGTCGTCGTCGACCTTGTCGAGCTCGTCGACGGCGATGACGACCCGATATCCGCTGTTGTTGAGCGCCCCAACGAACTGACGGAACTGCTGGACGATCTCCGGTGTTGTCCAGGGCCGCCCCTCATACAGCAGGTTTCCGCTGCCGTTTGCTTCGATCCCCAGCAGTACTGGAAGCTTCAACCCTGCTGACAGCGACCGTTCCTCGCGGAAATACAGTCGGTTGAGGATCACGCCGGCCGCCTCCGTCAGGTCGCGGATCCGCTGCCCCGACGATCGTGCGATCATCGATCCGCCGACCGTGGCGGACGTGTACCGGAGGCGTCGGTGCATGCGCTGCACCGTGCTGCTGGCATCGAATGCGACGACCGCGCAGACGAGGGCCAGGCCGACCAGTGCGGCCAGGACCACCTGCCGCCCGTTGGCCTCAACCCAGCCCGCGGCGACGGGAATCGCCGTGAGCGCGATGGCCAGTAGCACGGCCGCCGCGGTGCGCTTCACGGTCGATGTGGCCGCGGCGAGGTATCCGTGCGGGGCGAGGCGCTGTGAGGAACCGCCCGTGCGGATGACCTCACGGCAGACCGTAGCCAAGATTTGTGTGATGAAATCGGCAGAGTCGTAGCGTACTGGAGCCGAAATCTGCACGCCGAGTTGGCTTCCGGACGAGTGCGGATGATGGAACAACCGGGTTTGGGCCAGAAACGACAACAGCGTGGTCTTGCCGACCCCGCGGGGGCCGGCAAGACCGATGGCAGCACCCCCGGGCGCGCCGATTCTCGCGGCCGTTCGCTGGAAGGCGGCAGTCTCCAGCCTGAAACGGTCGGGAGTTTGGGTGGTGAGAACCGCTGGGTCGTACCGTACGGCGACGAAGCCGTCGGTCACCGTTAGCTCCTCGTTGAGCCGTTGCCGAAGGAACGGCAGGAGCACGGATCCCTGCATGGCGTCCTGCAGCGCTTCCACGGCTGCGGCGACGGCGATGGCGTACCTGGAGATGAACGCCTTCTGCCGGCGCACCTCGAACCCGGCCGCCCGCCGGTTCGCCAACAGTGTCCCCACCAGAGCACTGACGCCTGAGACCGTGACGACCAGGGCGGGATAGAGTACTGCAGCCGATCTGGACACCGCAGAGCCGGCCAGAGCTGCCAGGCCCACCGTCGTCGCCGTCATGGCGCAGGGCCCGAGGAATTCGGCTGTCTTTCCGCGCCGACGGGGCTGTCCCATCCTGATCCAGGTCTCGCGGGCCGCATTCCGCTCTGCCTGCGCGAGCAGTTCTGCTGCTCGGGGGACCACCTCCCGCGAAATCAGCTCGTCCTCATTGGCGAGTATCTCGAGAAAGTAGGCCAGGGGGGACTGCCCGAGGGCGGCCATGGCCGACTGCATCTCGGGCAGGTGAACCGCGATTTCGGCATGAGCGCGAAGTTGCACCGTCTCGGACAGGTTCCACCGCTCCAGTGGCTCCTCGATCCGTGACCGGCGCCTGGCCACTCGAAGGGCCCTCAGGCCCCCGCTGGTGACAAGATGCGGGTCCACGCCCAGCAATCGGCCAACGAGGCGGGCGAGCTCGGACAAGTCCCGAGCGCCCTGCCCTCCGGCCCGCCCCGTGGCAGATACACGCAGGTCGAACACCCGGCCTGACATGTCAATTGAGCCGCCCCGCAGGACCTGCGGTAGGACCGCCTCGGCAGCCAGATTTACTCGCTCTTCTTGACCCGAATCCTCACGAAGGCGAGCCACTCCGAGAAGAAGTCGCTCTCGCGGATGGACGCGCAACCACTCCTGAAGGATGAGGTTCCCGGCCTCCGCACCGACCGTATCCGGGCTGCCAAGGTGAAGATAGTGGCGGGCGCGCAATGCCGCCTCATAGGAGTCAGACAGGTTGTCGACCTCATCAGCGGGTCGCATGTCGACCACCACACGCAGCTGTCCGCGCCGCAGGCGAGGCTGTCCAAGCCGGCGTACGGTATCGGCGAGCTGAAGAGCCATATCGCGGTCGGCGTCGGCGACCGGACCGACGTACAAGTCAATCTCCCGCCACCTGCGCAACCGGCCGCGAAAGTACTCCAACAGCGGGAACGGCGGAGCCGGCGCATGCATGCCCTGGTACGTCAGCGGATCCCCGGTGTCCGGCGGCGCGCGGTGCGCGCGACTTACCAGTCTTCGCCAGCCACTGCGAACCGTCACGATCGCCAGCAGCGCCCCGCCACCTGCGGCGACCACTCCCACCAGGACAGGCCAGTCCACACGGCTGTGCTGTTCCCGCCACAGCAGCACGCCCAACGTCGAGCTCAGCAAGACAAGGAGCGTCAGCGTTGCAACGATGCCGAAGACCAGATAGCGGGTCCTTCGGCGCTGGCGAACGTGCTCCCCAGCGAGCTCATCGAGCGGAACGCCATGCAGGACCGCCGCCAGCGAAGCCAGCGTGTCCATCAGCCTGGGGTCCCGCAGGGTCAGCTGGTGCTCACCTCTGGCCCAGCGTAGATCCACCCACCTCGGCTCATCTGCGAACACTCCAAACAACGCCTGGGGAACGGCGCTGCTCCGATCCTGAGCAAAGTCGCCTGTCTGGGCGTCCCACACGACCTCGCCGTCGGTGACGACAAGCAGTATGCGCCCGGCGTCATGCTGCTGCAGGAAAGTGGTGACCTCCCGGTTCAGCCAGGGAGACATTGCCCCGGCCGGAGACAGCAAAACGATCAAGTACCGGGACGACAGCAGCGCCTGTTCCAGTGCCGACCACAAGGATGACGAGGCTGCCAAGGACGTGGTGTCCCGGAACACGCGCAGTACCCGCGTCTGATACCACGCCCTACCGAAGACCTGGAGGCCGCGCGCGACGGCGTCGGCGATGGAGGTATCCGCATGCGCGTACGTGACGAAAGCGTCGTACCGCTGTGTCCGACGCTCAACCACAACAGCCCCCGACCCCCGTGGATGGACCGACATTGTGCCACGCCGCCCGAGCCCGGCGGCCTCCCACCGATAGCGTGGCCGTACGTCCCGCAAGCGCCGCCGAACAACACCGCAGCAATCCGCCCCTGCCGCGCGGATGTACGCCACGCAGGCCGAGGAACTGGAGACGCTGGCCCGGGAGTATCCCGATCCCGCTCGCCGATCTAGGCCGCGCGCCCGGATTCCCTCGGCGATGCACGCCAACTGCCCAGCGGTGGCGCCCCGTCCTCCGGATGCTCCGCCACCGCCACCAAAACTGTGCCGTCGGCCATGCCGTCCCCCTTCCCCGGTGGCCCGCGCCACCCCCCCATCCAGTGTTCGCGGACTCCGCACGCATGATCGGCCGACAGCCGGTCAAACCACCCCATCGGCTCACAGTGCGGACCGCTCCTTGACGTGTCAACGCCCACGCGGCCGGCATCCCGTCGCAGTACCTGATCAACGGTCTTGCGGATCATTCACCCCTCTAAGACCGTGCCGATCTTCCGACGTGTCGTTAGTCGTAGTGCTCCGGCCGGGACGGCCGGCAACCGATCCAGCGGAAGGAAACCGACACAGATGTACGGCACGCGGCGCATGACGGTAGTGGCCTCGATTGTGGGGATGCTCATGGCTGTTCCCGCCGGCATGGCCACGGCCCATGCCGGTGACGGCGACGTGGGGGCGGGCGGTGTGCTGTCCAACCTCTCCGGCCGGAACTCCTCCGGCCACGCCAACCTCTGCGGGACGGGCAAGGTGGCGCTCTTCAAGGAGCGCACCTGTGTGGCCGAGGACGACGGCAAGGGGGGCGGCGACCAGGCGGGCCCCAGCGGCGGCGTCCTGTCCAACTTGCTCTTCGCCCGGAACGCCTCGGGACACAGCAACAACTGCGGCAATGAGACGGTGGCCGTGTTCAGCAAGACCACCTGCGTCACCGCGGACCGCTCCGGCCACTGAGCAGCCACACCGGTTCAGTGAAGAGAGGGGCACGATGTCGTCAACTTCCCTGTGTGTGGGCGTAGTAGCGCCTTTGACGGGTCGACTGGCCCCTCTCGGGTCACCGTTGTCGTACGCTCTGCGCCGGCTCGCACCCCGGCTCGCGCACATTCGCAACGGTGGCCGCCGCCACGACGTGACCATCGTCGTGCGCGACAGCCGTTCGGATCCTGACGCGGCCCGGCAGGCCGTGCGCGACCTGGCCGATGCCGACGGCGCGAACGTCGTGCTCACCATGGCCGGCACCCGGGTCCTGCCCGCCGTCACCGACGCCTGCGAAGAGGCCCGGGTCCCCTGTGTGTCGACCACGTTCCCCTGGCAGGCGTACGTCCACACACGCGGCGCCGGGCCCGGGCACCGTTTCCGGTGGACGTACCACTTCGCGTGGGGACTGGACGACATCGCGGCCGTCTTCGCCGACCTGTGGGATCGTGTCGACGGGCGGGGCGCCGTCGGGTGCCTCTGGAACGACGACCTGCAGGGCGGCCTGCTGCGTCACGACCGGTACGGCTTCGCCCCGGTGACATCCCCGCGCGGGCACACCCTGGTCGACCTAGGCGCCTACCGGGAACCCGCCGACGGCTTCCACGCGCAGGTCGGCCGCATGCGGAAGCACGGCGCCGACCTCATCACCAGCGCCGCCACCGCCACCGACCTCGCCCTCTTCCACCGCCAGGCCCGCGAGGCAGGGCTGCGTCCGCGGCTGATCACCTGCTCACGCTGGCTGACCTACCCGCACACCCACACCGCCCCCGCCCCCGACGTCCACAGTGAACTCGCCGACGCGGGCGTGGCCACCCTGGTCTACTGGAGCCCCGGCCACCCCTACCGCTCCAGCCTGGACGGCACCACGTGTGCCGAGCTCGCCCACGCCTACCAGCAGGACACCGGCGCGGCCTGGCTCCAGCCCCTCGGCCTGGCCCACGCCCTCCTGGAGACGGCGCACCACGCTCTCGCCGTCGCGGACGACCCCACCGACCGGGCCTCCGTCGCGGAGGCCCTCGCCGGCACTAGCCTCGACACCATCGCCGGGCGCCTCGACTGGACCCGGGGGCCGACGCCCAACATCGCCCTCCTCCCTCTGGTCGGCGGACAGTGGCACCACGGCGCAGAAGGCCCCCGGCTCGCCGTCGTCAGCAACCGCGTACATCCGGGCGTACCGCTCACCGGGGAGCTCACGTCGGCACGTTGACGTCCGCCCGAACCGCCCGCCGCAAGTGCTCCCCGGTGAACGACCCCTTTGCCTGCAGGAGTTGGTGGGCGTCCCCTCGAAGACGATCTCGCCGCCGTCCGGACCGAGGCCGATCACCCAGTCGGCCCGGGCGACACGTCGAGGTTGCGCTCGACGACGATGACCGTGTTACCCGAGTCGACGATCCGGTCCAGCAGGGCGACGAGGCCCGCCACGTCCGCCATGCGCAGGCCGGTCGTCGGTTCGTCGAGCATGTAGACCGCGCCCGTCCGGTGCAGTCGCGTGGCCAGTTTGATGCGCTGCCGTTCGCCGCCGGAGAGCGTGGAGAGGACCAGGCCGAGGACGCCCTGGTTGCATCGTTCCAGCGGGCCCTCGATGGGGATGACCCGCTTCGCGAGGAAAACCGAGGAGATGGTCAGGGCGGAGGATTGGCGACGGAGCGCTCGGGGGGTCTGTTCGCAGCTGACGGTTGTGGGATGGTGCTCGTGGACGGCAGCAGCAACGGCGGAGGGTGGCTGACCTTGGCGATCTTCGTTTGCGGGTCGCTTTGGCTCCGGTGGCCTACCTGTGGGGGCGGCTCCGCGGCGGTCAGCAGGTCGTCGCCCTTCGCGCTGCTGCGCGGGCCCTGGAGGCCCTGTCTGGGATCGTGGATCCGAAGGCAGCGCCGCGGGTGCTCGCGGCTCGGCTCACCGACCGGCTAGAGGAGGTCGGGAGTGAGACTCTGGTGCGCGATCCGATGGGCCGGCTGCTAGGTCGGGGGCTGGTTCAGCGCCCTGCTTGCCCGGACTTGAGGTGCGATGACAGCGTCCGTCTCGACACCGGTACCGACTGCCCGGCCTGCGGGAACATCGTCCACACGCGGTGCACTCTGCGGGCTCGGGTCGCGGCCCAGGTGGAGGCGGAGATGCCGTACAGCGATCCGGCCGCGCGCCGGGCCGAGGTCGAGCGGAGACTGCGCGAGGAGACCGTCCTCGAGGAGCAGCGGGCGCAGGGCCCGGGCCGAGCGTGAGGTTGAGCAGCGTCGGCAGGTGATCGCTCGGCGCCGTGCCCTCAAGGAGGACGCAAAGCTGGCCCACAGGCAGGCGCCGTGTGCGGACTGCGGGCTCTGCCCGAATCCGCGGGCCTGTGTCCGGTGTGCTCCTCCCGGCGGCGTACCGAGGGACTGGTGCGGGAGGCGGTCGCTGTGCGGGCTGACCTGTCGGACGCGGCCGGGGTCGCCGAGCTCACCCAGCAGTGCGAGACGGACACCCGCGCCCTGCTGGCGACGGCGTGCGAGCGGGCCTGCGGTTCGGACGCCGATCCGGCTCTGGTCGCGTTCACCGCGCCGCAGGTGGCGCAGCGGATCCGGGACGAGCGGCACGCAGCCGCGCTGCGCCGACTGCTGGGATCGGAAGAGGCGGTGGCGGAGGCCGACGCCGCGTACGAGGCGTGCCTGCGGCGGGGCGGCCGCAGAGCCAAAGACGTTGCTGAGCAGGCCGCGGTCACTGCGGGCCGCCGAGCTGCCGAGCTCCTCCTCCGCCAGCGCCTTGGCGAGCTGCATGCTGTCCGCCAGCGTGCGGCCATGGCGTGTCCGGCCGCAGGCAGGATGACGGTGGACGCTGCGTAACGGAGAGCTGCCTCTCGGCTCGTACGGGCTGAGCCGTGTTCAGCAGGTACAGCGCGTCTGATGGGGCAGCAGTGGTCTTCCTTGAGGAGTTCAGGTGATGCTCAACTGCCGCTCGCCCGCAGTTTGGCGATATGGCCTGCGACCTGCCGCACGGTCTGATCGCCCATTCCGAGGAACCAGCTCTCCTCCATGACGAGGCCGTGTCTCTGGCGAAGATGGTGTCCCAGGTGCAAAGCCGTTAGGGAATCGAGCCCGTGTTCCGAGAGCGTCACATCTGCATCCAACTGGGACCGTTGAAGTCCAAGTGCCTCTTCCATGCCGTCCAGGAGCCAGGACAATTCTTCGGTGCAGTCCTGTGCTGGGGGTAGCTCGGTAGAGAGCTCCTGGCTGGAGTCGCCGTCCAGCACCCCCCTCGCTGCCGAAGCGAAGTCCATCAGAGCGGTTCGGACACCGACGCGCTGCCGTCCGCAGATGGCGAGGTATCCAGCGACCGTGTCGTCGCCGGTGCCGGCTGTTCCTGTGGCGACTGCCGTCATCGCTGTGTGGAAAAGGACCAATCCCTCTTCCACGCGCTTGGCGGCTGGAAGGACGGAGGGAGGGCCCTCAACAAAGACCGAGGCGGTGGCGAGCCGTACGGCGTTGATGAGTGGTTTCGTCTCGTTCAGGCGCGTCACGAGTCGCTCTGAGTCTTCCGCAGTCCGTTGGCCCCGCAGGTTGGTGTAAAGAGACCCGAGTTCGTCCCGGGCCTCTGCGCCGGCACGGAGGAGAGCACCGTATGTGTCGCGCCTCAACTGGCGCCGCCACTGCTCTTGTTGACTTGTTGCCTGGATGGATGCTTGTCGGCGACCTGCCCAGGCTGTGACAAAAGCGGCCCCTGTTGCGCCAACCGAACCCACAGCCGCCCCGATGACCGCTACCCACGCCTGATCCACGTTCGAAGAGTAGCTACCCGAGCCGCACTTACTGCCAGGTTCGCCTGTCGGAAGAGGCGGTGGCGAAGGCCGACGCCGCGTACGAGGCGTGCCTTCGGCGTTGCGGCCGCGGTGCCCAAGGGGCTGCTGAGCAGGCCGTGGACGCGGCGGGCCGCCGTGCCGCCGAGTTCCTCTTCCGCACACCCCCGCGTCGGAGGGGAGGACGCAGGCCAAGACCGGAAAGCCCGCCGCCCCGACGGAGCACCCCGCGTGGGCAGGGACGACACAAGAGCGAGACGGCTATGGAGGCCGAGCGTGGGACTACCCCCGCGCGGGCGGGGACGACAGCGCTGTCGAGTGAAGGTCCACCCAGTCCGCCGGACTACCCCCGCGCGGGCGGGGGTTGTCCGAAGCGGCCGGCGGCAGCCCTGTCACGGACGCGGTGGTCCCCGCCCGCGCGGGGGTTGTCCCTAGCCCGCGAGCGCGGCATCGCCGTCTGGCGTCACGTGCAATGCCCGCAGCGGTGGCTGCCGCTTCGGTGCCCGGTCGGCCGACAACCGGTGATCTCGGGGTTCCGCCCACGTTGTCGCATCGTGCTCGCCAAGAGCGCGCACTCCGTCGGAGGGCTTGTCGGGAGGTAGTCGTGAGTCGAGTTGTGCCGTCGATTCCATCGAGCGACTCACGGCGCGCGGATTCCTCGAGCGCGCGGACGCGGACAGCGTCTACAGCGATTCGCCTGGTCGACCGCCGGGACCTGCGTGCCCCGGTTCCTCATGGACTGGAACGCGGCAAAGGCCAGCGCGCCGATGCCGGGACCGCTTGCCGGGCCTGCCGTGGAGACTTCCTCTCCGTGATGGCGTTGCCCTCGTGCGTCAGAAGGAGTCGGTGGGTGCGGCGCGGGCCAGCGGTTCCGGGTCTCCGTACAGGATGGCGTGCAGCGGCCGCGAGTTCGCGGGCCCGCTGCTCTGATGCAGCCCTGTGCGGGACGTGCAGAGGCCAACATCGCCCGGCTGTCCCAGGCGGTGGTCATCATGACAGGACCTGAGATCAAGGAGCAGGTCCTCACCGTGGCTACCGAGTTCGTCCACCGCCCGGGGCCCGCGATCCCACGGCAGCAAGCACGCTCCCAAACTGGGACCCCGGCACGGCGGCCACGCCGCCGCACCTGACCTGTCGCAGTGAAGGCTGAGCGATTCTCGTCGGAGGTTGAGTACCGAACCGCTCGAGACCAGGCGGGCAGAAACCGGGTGACGTGCCCACACCGCGCATGGCGATCGCTGTGCACGTCGGTGAACCTGATGCCCGGGCTCCGAGTGCGCCCGCGTTGCGGGCCCCTGAGTCCTAATACCGCAACCGCATGTGGCGTGACGGTCGGCCTTGCTGCTCGTTGTTCTGACAGTGTGAAGAGTCGCTGACGGTTGAGCAGGTTGAGTCGTGGTCCGGG